>WLGJ01000179.1 GCA_009703275.1 Actinomycetota bacterium | reverse complement strand
GGTCGTATGAAAACGAAGACGAGCCGGCCGGTACTGCATCAATTTTCCCCGATCACTTCGTCGGTCGTCTTTCGGCATGTGGCGCGTTAGCGACGCTCATTGGCCGCTCGCGCGGAACCGTTGCTGGCGGCCTTGTTGAGATCGCTCAGTGCGAAGCGGTCGTTGGCTCGATTGCCGATCTATTGGCAGCGGAATCGGTTGAGCCGGGTTCGGTCCGCCCCAAGGGCGTGCATACCGAGCAGGCCGCACCCGGAGCGATGTATCGCTGTGCACCCGAGATCGATGCAACGGGCAATGAGAACGGCGAGATGTGGGTTGCCATCAACTGTCGCGACGATGCCGACTGGGCAGCGCTTTGTGGAGTCATTGGTCAGCCTGAACTCGCTACTGATGCGCGTTACGCGACATTTGCGAATCGGGCCTCGGCTGCTGGCGAACTCGACGCACTTATCGGTGCGTGGACGATCTCGCGCAATCGATTCGACGTCACTGATGCATGTCAAGAGGTCGGAGTTCCCGCTGGCCCAATGCTCACCTCTCCCGACCTCCTCGCAAACGATCACGTCAAGGAGCGCGGATTCCTGGTTGAAATCGACCAACCGGGCGTCGGAACGTTCGTCTTTGAAGGCAGAGGCTTCCTCGCTAGTGGGATGACCGAACCAGTGGAAACGCCTGCCCCATGGCTCGGTGAACACAGCGTCGAGATCTGTCGTGACCTCCTCGGACGTGACGATGCAACGATCCAAGACTTGATCGCACGCGGCATCGTGGAAGTGACACCTCCTGCTGGCAAGTAACCTCACCGGCTATGCCAGTTGAGTCATCGGTACCCAATGACGTCTCCTTGATGGAGAAGGTCGTCAATCTGTCCAAGCGTCGCGGCTTTGTGTTTCCCTCAGCCGAGATCTACGGCGGGTTTCGTTCCACCTATGACTACGGCCCCATCGGGGTACAACTGCTTCGAAATGTGAAGGACGCCTGGTGGCGTTCCATGGTTCAGATGCGCGACGACGTTGTCGGTCTCGACGCGTCGATCCTCTCGCCGCCCGCGGTCTGGGAGGCATCGGGTCATCTCAAGAACTTCACCGATCCTCTTGTCGACTGCCGTAAATGCCATGAGCGTTTCCGTGAGGACCAACTTGTCGACCCCACAACGTGTCCGTCGTGTGGCGAGAAGGACTCGTTCACCGAGGCTCGCAATTTCAACCTGATGTTTAAGACACATGCCGGCCCCGTCGAATCCGATGCGGCCGTTGCCTACCTGCGCCCAGAAACTGCGCAGGGCATGTTCATCAACTTCTCGAATGTTCTTCAGACGAGTCGCAAGAAGCCGCCGTTTGGTATTGCTCAGATCGGAAAGTCGTTCCGTAACGAGATCACGCCGGGCAACTTTGTCTTCCGCACACGCGAATTTGAACAGATGGAACTTGAGTTCTTTGTTCCGCCCGAAGATTCGCAGAAGTGGTACGAGTACTGGTGCGCCGAGCGTTATCGCTGGTACATCGACCTCGGAATCCCCGAGAGCCGCCTTCGTATGCGTCCTCACGATGCCGACGAACTCAGTCACTATTCATCGGGTACCTCCGATGTTGAGTTCCTTTTCCCTTGGGGTTGGGGCGAGCTTGAGGGTGTCGCCAATCGTGGCGATTACGACCTCACTCAGCACGCCACCCATTCGGGCGAAAAGCTTGAGTACTTCGATCAAAGCGCGAATATCCGATATCGCCCGCATGTCATCGAACCTGCGGCCGGTGCCACTCGGACGATGATGGCGTTCTTGCTCGCCTCCTACGACGAAGAAGACGTTCGCGGCGAAGTTCGCACGGTGTTGCGTCTGCATCCACGTCTCGCTCCCTACAAAGTGGCGGTCCTTCCGCTTTCGAAGAAGGACGAACTGACGCCAGTGGCCCGTGAGGTGCTGGGAATGCTTCAGCCCCTCATGATGTGCGATTACGACGAAACCCAGGCCATTGGTCGTCGTTACCGTCGTCAGGACGAACTTGGCACTCCTTTCTGCGTCACCGTGGATTTCGACACCCTCGAGGACCAAGCGGTCACCGTTCGTGAACGAGATTCCATGGAACAAGAGCGCATCGCCATCGCCGATCTTCCCGGGTATCTCTTGCCCCGGTTGGTCTGACCGTTCTCGCTGCTACCGTCCGGCCCGGAGGCATACGTGGGCATTCAGGACGATGACATCGCAGCGGTACGGAATGCCACTGACATTGTCGCGGTCATCTCCGAGCATGTTCAGCTGAAACGAGTCGGTCGCCGGTGGCAGGGCTTGTGCCCATTTCACCAGGAGAAGTCCGGTTCGTTCTCGGTCAACGCCGAGGAGAAGCTCTATTACTGCTTCGGGTGTGGCGCGAAAGGCGACGTCATCACCTTTGTCCGCGAGGTTGAGCATCTCGACTTTGTCGGAGCGGTTGAAAAGCTCGCGGTGAAATCTGGCGTCACGCTTCGTTATACCGACGAAGGCCAGAACGAAGGGCGCAAGCGTCGCACCAAGTTGCTCGATGCCGTTTCGAAAGCGAGCGACTGGTATCACGACCGCCTGCTTTCGTCGCCCGATGCAGCAGCGGCGCGTGGCTATCTACGTTCGCGCGGTCTCGATGGTGACGATGTACGAAACTTTGGGATCGGATGGGCGCCCGAGGGCTGGGACGAACTTGCCCGTGCAATCAAAGTTCCCGACGATGTCTTCGTTGAAGCGGGTTTGGGTTTCATCAACAGCCGAAATCGTCCGACCGACGCGTTTCGCGGGCGCATCATGTTTCCCATTCACGATGTTGCCGGAGCAAACGTTGGTTTCGGTGGGCGCATCATGCCTGGTGTCGACGGAGCGAAATACAAGAACTCTGTTGATAGCGCGATCTATAGCAAGTCAAAGTTGCTCTACGGCCTACACATGGCGAAGGCAGACATCGTCAAGGCCGATGAAGCGATTATCTGCGAGGGCTACACCGACGTCATCGGTTTCTTCAAAGCGGGTATGCCGCGAGCAGTTGCAACTTGCGGAACTGCACTTACCGAAGACCACGTGAAATTGCTGCGTAGTTTTGCCCAGCGCGTTGTGCTTGCTTTCGATGCCGATGCCGCCGGTCAGAATGCTGCAGCGCGCGTCTATACATGGGAAAAGCAGTACGACCTCGATGTTGCTGTTGCGGTATTCCCCGGCGGCGCCGATCCTGCCGACCTCGCACAGTCCGATCCCGAGGCGCTTGCCGCTGCAATCGCAGAGGCAAAACCATTTTTGAAGTTCCGACTCGACCGAGTCCTTGATTCGTCACCGCTCGATACTCCTGAACATCGCGCCCGGGCCGCCGACGCTGCGATGGCCGTTGTACTCGAACACCCGAGCGACATTGTTCGCGATCAGTATTTGCTCGAGGTCGCCGCACGTCTGCGTCTCGACCCTGACCAACTCAGGAATCGCCGACCAACTCCTGGCGGTGGGGGATCGGGGCCAGGTTCTCGCTCAAACACATCGGCAACACGTCCGCAGGGCCCGTCACAACCACTCGTGCATCGCGACACGGCTGCCACTGAAGCGCTCCGGCACCTCATCTGGGATCCCGAGTCCATCACGCCTCTTCTCGACGAGGTTCTCTTTCCCGATCCGCTCGCGGCCACGGC
>WLGJ01000178.1 GCA_009703275.1 Actinomycetota bacterium | reverse complement strand
GTGGCTCGCATCACTGCGGGTGAGGTGAAGTTTTCCGAGGCGATGAGCTGCAGCGTTGTGTTCTGACGTTCCACTTCGGAATCGATGAGTCCGAAAAGCGTGTCGTCGTTATCTGCGGGCCAGGGCATGGCAGGTCTCCTCGTACGGTGTCTCATGGATCGTAGTGCCGCACCTTCGGACGCCGACCCGCTCGGCAGGTACGTTGCCTGACATGGCTCTCGAACTCGATCCCCGACTTCCAATAATCGTCGGCGCCGGACAGATCATGATCCGCGACGCGGCGACTGAACCGCTCGAACCTGCCGAACTCATGGCCGAAGCCTTGCGCCGAGCCGAGATCGATAGCGGTGGAACTGGGCTTCTCACAGGTGCCGATCAAGTCCTGACAGTGAGCGAGTTGTCCTGGAGATACCGCAATGCAGCACTCGCAGTCGCCGAACGCATTGGTGCATCGCCCCGTCGCCTCGCCACCTCAGTCGTTGGCGGGAATCTCGCCGGAGTAATGGTCGCCCGGGCTGCGGCCGATATTCAGGCTGGTGCAGCTGAGGTCATCGCGATCACCGGGGGTGAAGCAACGCGGACCCGATCCCGACTTCGCAAGGCGGGTCTTGAGCCGGAATGGTCAACCCAGTCCGACTCAATCGAGTCGCCCGAGTCGATTGGAGACCTCCGTCCGCTCGTCAACGATATGGAAAATGCGCGAGGGGTTCGATTGCCCGTGCATGTGTATCCGCTGTTTGAGGTGGCGCTGCGGGCCCGACTCGGACTGAGTGTCGATCGGCATATCGAACGCATCGGTTCGTTGTGGTCTGCATTCTCTGACGTTGCATCAACAAACCCGAACGCCTGGCTCCGCACTCCCCTTTCCAGTTCCGAGATCACGACTGCATCTGCGGAAAACCGAATGATCTCGTGGCCCTACACAAAGAGGCTGTGCTCCAACAGCCAGGTTGATCAGGGCGCGGCCGTCATCATCACCTCGGTTGCAGCTGCCGAACGCGCCGGCGTTCCTCGCGACCGGTGGGTCTTCCTTCACGCTGGCGCCGAAGCCATCGATCACTGGAACGTTTCCAATCGCGTCGACTTGTGTTCGTCACCTGCACTTCGAACAGCAGGACGCGACGCGTTTTCACTTGCAGGCATCACCGCCGACGACATCGCACACATTGATCTGTATTCATGCTTCCCCGCTGCCGTGCAGATCGGGGCTATTGAACTCGGGCTCATTCCTGCGGAAGACACAAACGGTGCAGGATGGGGTGGAGTTGGCTCAACGCGCCCACTCACCGTCACCGGCGGAATGACATTCGCCGGCGGTCCACTGAACAATTACCCAACGCATGGACTCGCGACAATGGTCGAAACGTTGCGAAATGACGCTGGCTCCATTGGCCTTTGCACAGCAAACGGTGGCTACACCACCGAACACGCAGTACTTCTCGCTTCAACCGAACCACCAGCCAGTGGCGCCTATCGACACTCAAATCCGCAAGCCGAGGTCGACGCGTTGCCCCGCGTGGAATGTGACGACACCTGGACGGGCGCTGTCGTCATAGAAAGCGCCACAGTTGTGTTTGAAGATGGCCCGACACACGCGCTTGTCGCAACTCGCACATCCGATGGTCAGCGCTCTTGGGGAATGTCCAACGACGCAGACTTCATGAACGCCGCCATGACGACCGAACTCGTTGGAGCGCGCGCACAACGCTCCGCAAACGGAACGATTGCTTTGGACGAAGGCAATTGACGAACTAGCCGTCGCTCAGGTTGGCCTTCAAACGAGAAGCAAGCAACGTATGGACTCGTTCTTCGGCTTTCGGCATTTCACTCAAGAGTTTCTGAAATGCCTTGGTGTCGAACGCAAGTAACGCCATCGGAGTCGTGGCCACAACCGTTGCTGTTCGTGGCCGTCGATCGATAAGCGACATCTCGCCAACCATCGAGCCAGGCCCGAGTGTGACGAGATGATCCTCACCAACAAAGACCTCTGCTTGGCCGGATTCGATGACGTAACACTCTTGACCGACTCGCCCTTGATCGATCAAAAGCTCCCCCGCCTCGATCTCGACATCGTCGGCTAACTCGGCCACTCGATCGAGTTCGGCGTCGCTGAACCCCTCAAAGAAGGCCAAACCTCTCAGTCGAGAGGCCCCGTTCACCGCTTTTTTTCGCTTTCCGAACACAATTCCCACCTTTCGGCATAGACGGGTGCCCCCGTCCGCGACGATGGTAGGCGCAACCCGCTTCATCTGACCGGAGGAATTCATGGTCTCGGAACTCTTTGACCCCAGCGCATGGCGCCCAGTCCCCGGATTCGAGGACTTCACCGACATCACCTACCACCGCGCCGTCGACCAGGGAACGGTCCGCGTGGCGTTCAATCGTCCCGAAATCCGCAATGCCTTCCGACCACAAACTGTCGACGAGCTCTACCGAGCGCTTGACCATGCGCGCATGTCGAGCGATGTCGGTTGCGTCCTACTTACGGGTAATGGTCCGTCACCACGAGACGGTGGCTGGGCCTTCTGCTCCGGCGGCGATCAACGAATTCGCGGCAAGGACGGCTACAAGTACGCCGACGGCGAAACTGCCGACACAATTGACCCAGCGCGTAGCGGCCGACTCCACATCCTTGAAGTGCAGCGGCTCATTCGGTTCATGCCCAAGGTTGTGATCTGCGTTGTTCCTGGTTGGGCTGCCGGTGGCGGACACAGTCTTCACGTTGTGTGCGATCTCACGCTTGCAAGTGCAGAACATGCAAAGTTCAAACAGACCGATGCCGATGTGGCCAGTTTCGATGGTGGATTCGGTTCGGCGTACCTCGCCCGTCAGGTCGGACAGAAATTCGCTCGCGAGATTTTCTTCTTGGGCCGTGAGTACAGCGCCGAGCAAATGTTCCACATGGGCGCGGTCAACGAAGTTGCCCCGCATGCCGATCTTGAAAAGGTTGCGCTTGAGTGGGCAGCGATGATCAACGGCAAGAGCCCGACTGCGCAACGCATGTTGAAGTACTCGTTCAACCTCATTGACGACGGACTTGTTGGTCAACAAATCTTCGCCGGCGAAGCAACTCGACTCGCGTACGGCACCGACGAAGCGGCAGAAGGTCGCGATTCATTCCTTGAAAAGCGCGACCCTGATTGGTCTGCCTACCCCTGGCATTTTTGACCTGCGGTCCGCGGGCACTTCTGACCTGCGGTCTCAGGTCGTTACGACGAGAACCACACCGATGAGTGCCATTGCGGCACCGATCCACTGCTCACGATCAAGATGCTCTCCATGCACTTGGCGCGCCAGCACAAGCGTCATCACGGGAAACATTGATGCCAGTGCAGCAACCACCGGCAGAGAACCCGACTGGGTTGCCACGCCATAGAGCGTCACAGCAACAACATCGCCAACACCAGCGATAGCGACCATGGGAAGAACGGAAGTCGCCGGCCTACGTGGCGCCCGCGTCGCTAGGACGGCACCAATAAGGACCACCGGGTAAACGACACGCATGACAAGGAGTGTCGAATAGGCACTGGTCTCGCTTCCGTTAGCGACGGCGAGCAGCGAAATGCCGATTCCTAAAGCTGCACCAAGGGCCAAGAGAATCGGGCGGTGCCCGCCCGAGCGGAAATCACGAATATGTGGTCCCCCGGCCAAGATCACGCCAGTTAT
>WLGJ01000177.1 GCA_009703275.1 Actinomycetota bacterium | reverse complement strand
GACGGAGTTTCTGCCGTCGAGGCGATTCTCGGAGCATCTGCCACCCTTGCAGTGCTCGAAAAGGGTCTGAGCGATGTCTCAATTCTCGACGACGCCCCACTTCACCCGGCAGTGACCAACCGGCGACTTCGCTCCATTGAGCTCTCGACGAGCGAACCTACTGAGGCGGTCTTGGAACAGTTCACCGAACGCGTGACGGCCCTTGCCGACCTGGCCGATTCCATCAAAGGCAACGATTGGTCGCGCACAGGCGTCGTCGCGGATTCCAGGGTCAGCGCGCTCGACCTTCTGCGTGAGGCCGTTGAGGTTGGCGTCGATGCACTCGCTCAGGTCGAGCACATCCTCGCGTCGCTTCACTGAACAAGAACTTCCCCGAAGCTTTATTCGGCCCAGTCCTCGGGATTGTCTTCAACGAACCATTCGACGATGGAACCGTCGACCCCGTCGACAAGTACAAGCCCGCGCTTTTCAGGTGGATCTTCCGCGCTGTAGAGCAGGATGCGCCATGTCGGTCGGCTGAGGAGTCCGCGCCACCCCATCTGCGCTGACGCATGCCCGACAGGGAACCCAACCTGCTTTGTGGCAGCAACGAGTGCATCGCTTTCGTCGACTTTCAGGTTCCAACCTGCAACAAAGCTGTAGAGGCCGAACAGCGCAAGCACGATCGCTGCGATGAGAACACCCTGATTAATCAGAACTGGGTCGCTGCCACTACGGAACACCCAGATGAGGATGCAGATCGCAGAGATCGCCCAATACAGATAGGCGGGAATCCGACGGCGATTGTTGTTCGGGAAGAGATAAGGGCCGACATAGCCCGCCGCATTCAGATCTTCAGGAAGTGCGTCACGAATTTCGGCGTCATTCAGCGGAGCTGTTGAGGCGGAATCGTTGGCGTCGTTCATGTCAGACATCGGATGGGACCGTAGCCGCCTGCGGGGCACGGTCGCACACCCGCGGCCAAGATGCCTTCTCGGTGGCAGTCGCAATCAATCAGTTGGGCCAGGCGTCCCGAACTTTTTGCAGCGTTGCATCGAGCGGCTCTGGCAGAACACGAGCAAGAGCAATCGAGGTCATGAAGTTGCTGTCGGCATCCCAGCGAGGAAGTACGTGGGTATGGAGATGATCGGGAACGCCGGCGCCTGCAGCACGCCCAAGGTTCAGCCCAACGTTGACTCCGTCGCAGAGATAGGCACCCTTGAGCGCAATCACTGCATCTCTTGAAAGATGCGACATCTCTTCAAGTTCTGCGTCGGTAAGGCCCTCAAGTTCGGCGACAGCGCGATTCGGCACCACGAGCAAGTGCCCACTCGTATATGGGTACGCGTTGAGAAGCACCGAACATGTCGCACCGCGATGGACGATCATGCCCTCGTCATCGGAAAGTGAAAGGACTCGTTCGAAAAGCGAACCGTTCTCGTCCGGATCGAGCGAGGTGTCACCGGGCTGTGTCACCGCGTTGATGTACGACAATCGCCACCCCGCCCAGAGCTGATCAAGGTGCGGCACGTCGGACATGGGTTACGAGTGACCAGCGACGTCCGCGGCGAGACGCTCGACGAACGATTCAAAGGCCACATTGCGCTCGACCTCTCCCCCACGCGGATTCACGCCCACGGTTGCGTGAGCGACATCGTCGTCGCCAATGACGAGCACATAGGGAAGTTTTTCCAACTTGGCTTTGCGGATGCGACCACCAAGCGGTTCGTCGGCTTCGACCATGTCGGCTCGATACCCGCGAGCTCGGAGGCTGGCGACCAGCAAACGGCCGTGCGCATCGTGATCGTCGCGGACGGGAAGGATGCGGACCTGGACCGGCGCAAGCCACGCCGGGAACGCTCCCGCGTAATGCTCAAGAAGCACGCCAAAGAATCGTTCAATTGAACCGAACAACGCGCGGTGCAACATGATCGGGCGCTTGCGCGAACCATCATCGGACACGTATTCGAGGTCGAAACGTTCGGGAAGATTGAAATCGCACTGGATCGTGCTGAGCTGCCAGGTGCGGCCGATTGCATCCTTGATGTCGATATCAATCTTTGGTCCGTAGAACGCCGCGTCGCCCTCCTTCACCGAATACTCGAGGCCGTACTTCTCGAGTGCGTTCTTCAACGCTCCGGTGGCCTTCTCCCAGATCTCGTCGCTTCCGACGTGCTTGTCGGGATCCTTTGTGCTGAGGTTCGCGGTGAACTCGGTGAAGCCGAAGGCACGCAGAACGCTCATCACGAAATCAAGAAGTGAAGCGATTTCGTCTTGCAGTTCTTCTTCTGTGCAATAGATATGACTGTCGTCTTGTGTGAACCCACGAATGCGCATGAGCCCATGGAGGGTTCCGGCTCGTTCGTAGCGATACACCGTGCCGAGTTCGAACAGGCGCAACGGAAGTTCGCGATAGCTGCGCTGACGACTGCGGAAGATCAAGCAGTGCATCGGGCAGTTCATGGGCTTCGGGTAATAGGACCCGTTGTCCATTTCCATTGGCGGATACATGCCGTCTTTATAGAAATCCAGATGACCTGAGGTCTCAAACAAATTCGCGTTCGCAAGGTGCGGTGTGACAACGAACTGGTAGCCGCCCTTCTCGTGACGATCGCGGCTGTAGTCCTCCATCAACTTCCGGACGATTGCACCCTTTGGGTGCCACACCGCAAGACCGCCACCCAACTCCGATGGGAAACTCAAAAGATCGAGTTCCGTCGCAAGTTTTCGGTGATCGCGTTCGGCGGCTTCTTCGAGACGCTTGAGATAGGCCTCAAGATCTTTCTTCGATGCCCACGCGGTTCCGTAGATTCGCTGAAGCATCGGATTGCGTTCGTCGCCACGCCAGTAGGCGCCGGCAACTCGCATGAGTTTGAAATGACCGAGTCGGCCAGTGTCAGGAACGTGAGGTCCGCGACAGAGGTCGATGAACCGGGGTGGGTTCTCGTAGGTTCGCACGAGACCCGATTCGGTTGCCGAAGTCGGGTCGTCGGCGGCGCCACGAATGATTTCGCACTTGTACTTGTGCCCACTGAACAGTTCGAGTGCAGCGTCTTCAGGAATTTCGTCGCGGATGAACGGTTGCTTTTCAGCGATGATCTCTCGCATGCGCTTATCGAGACGCTCAAGGTCGTCCGGCGTAAACGTTCCGCCGTCAGCAAGTTCGAAGTCGTAATAGAAGCCGTTCTCGATGGGAGGACCGATTGCGAAGGTGGCACCCGGGAAGAGGTCGAGCACGGCCTGAGCAAGCACGTGGGCCGTCGAGTGACGGATCGTGAAAAGGCCACGCTCGTCGGTCTCGGTGATGATCGAAACCTCGTCGCCAGCCTCGAGCGGCCACACGAGATCTCGCTCAGTGCCATTGACTGCACCGATCACGGCAGCCTTCGCAAGGCGTGAACCGATAGACGAAGCGAGCCCAGCGACGGTTGTGCCGGCGGGAACAGAGCGCTCGGAACCGTCAGGAAGGGTGATCGTGATCTCGTCAGGCATAAGGGCGAGCGTACCCGTTGCGCTCTGGCGTCCCGGAAGTAGTTACGAGATCAGCGCTGAGGCTCGCCGACGAGGAAGACGCCGAGGAGTTTTGCAGCAGACGCCACGCCCTCACCCCGCTCGACCGCTCGGTCAATTACTTCAACTGCACCCGGTGTATCTAGATCGTCGTCGAGTCGGGCCCGGACCGCGTCGAGCGCTGCCT
>WLGJ01000176.1 GCA_009703275.1 Actinomycetota bacterium | reverse complement strand
TGTCGAGCAATGATCCAAACGCCCGGCGCAGCAAGCACAACAAAGACCGGGACCAGATCAGCCAAATAACGATGCGCGAGGTAGCCGAAGGTAAAGGTGCTCGTTGTCGCCACAATCGCGGCCAAAGCAATCGCCGACCACTGACGGGTTTTGTCGCGAACGATCGTCCACCACGCTCCGACGAGCCCAAACAGGAAAAGCAACGGCGCACTTGTGAGGAACGAACCGGCGTGATCAATCGTGTCGAATCGCGCGTTTCCGATAACCGTGGCCTTGGCGGGCCAGGTCACAAACGGAAACAGACGATCCCACTGAAACGCGAAGGGCGAGAAATACCGAGCAACATTCGTAGGAACGAACTTGAGGCCGAACAGGCTTCCGTTGTTGGCCGCGAGTGCCGCCTGACGATCGGTATTGAATTTCGAAAAGACTTGGACCGGAAACGGGACGTCTGAAACAGAACGAAACCGCAACCAGTTCACGAGGGCAAATCCGAGAAACGGAATCACTGCGCCCGCCAACACGAGCAACGAACGTCGCCACTCCCGCTTCCACGCAAGCGCCAAACCAAAGAGACCGAGCGCCATCGCCGGAGCAGCTCCCGTTGACGGTCGGCAAGAAAGAGCAAATGTCGCTAGCGCGACTGCCTCGATGAGATGTCGACGCGTCGGTGCTCGCCACCAGCGAATAACGAGATCGAGGCCGGCAAGACCTGCTGCTGCTCCCCACAGTTCTGCCTCGTGGTACACGAGTGCCCGAGACGAGAAGAAAAGCAGTGGTGTCCCAAGTGTGGCCACAACGGCGAATGCGCCAAACCACCACGCAGCGCCTTCAGGTGCATTCGCTACCAATGACTTTGCTCGTTTGAGCAATCGCGCTGCAGCGAGGCCGAGCACACTCAGCGCCAGCAATTCGCTCAGCAGCGAAAGACGGCGATCAAAGACATCAGAAACTCCGGACAACGGCAACCGCATGAGCGCCGGTCCAATACCGAAATAGATCTGGGTCTTGCCATTGATTTCGAAACCTTCGATGCCGGCAACATTCGCTGGCACGTCAAGATGTCCGTGAAGGAGCGCACGGGCTTGGGCGTCGTAAAAGTCGGTCGTGTACGGGCCTTTGTCGAAGAGATTCCAAGGCTGAAGACAGGTTGCGATCAGCCAGAAGACAACGACAGCGCAAATCGTGCCGACCCGAGCCCACTTGCGTTCGTTGTTCGTGAGCCGCCCGGCGTCGCTCTCGCCAACCGAGTTCTCGACGTCTGCGACCGGTGTCACCACCTCCGAAACGCTAGTCCGAGCGTCGTTCGACTCAGTTCTCAAGTCGGGCAAGGAGCGATTCGCAGAGTGGGGCCGATCCGGGAGTTGAGGTCCAACCATCACTTGGTCGCGCCTTCGAAGCGCCCAAGACGGAGTCAGTGAAAACCGTGGAGCCCTCATGCGTAAGAGAGATCGTGGAAATTTGTGCTTGATCAGCTACCGCATCGAAGGTGAGTTCTCCTTCAGGAAGCGCTACAGCCTTTGACTCGTCGCGCCGGCCATTCGTCGATTCATACACAAAGACCACGCCCTCGGGAGTACGACGAGCGCTCACGGTCCAACCCGATCCCTGAAGAATCGGATTCGGATCCTCACCAATGCTGCCCGTAATGATGAAACGTCGCCCGCCTCCGGGCTTGCGCTCCAGGACCTGCCAGTTGTCTCCGTTAAATCGATACAAACCAGCACAGTTATCGAGAATCACCATTGAGCCGTCAGAAATTCCTTCAGTAGGAAGTTCATCGCCATTCACGTGTTGGAGTAACGGCGGCGGGCCATCAAAGAGTTGTCGATCAATCATGTTTTGGAAGTCCACAAAAGCCCGCGCTTCAGATTCGTCTGGACGCAGCACGAAAGCTCGGGTTTCGAGTGCAAACCCCGTCTGTACCAACGCACCGAGAAGAGCAACGACAGCCACCGCCGCGAAGACCGATTTCCGGGGAGATTCATTCCATCGTTGGAGACGCCTCATAACAACCCACACGGCAGGGCAGGCCAAAATCACTACTGCCGGAACGAAGTCCACCAAATAGCGATGAACGATGTTTCCAAACATGAGTGTCGGAATGGACGCGGCAATTGAAGCGAGTGCCAGAACCGACCACTCGCGCGATCGGTCGCGAACCACGGTCCACCAACTCCCGATGATCGCGAGTACAAAAAACACCGGAGCACCAAATTCAATGGAACCCGTCGGCTTGATCCCGTCGAACACCACATCACCGACTGGCGTTGCACGCGATCCAAAGTTCACGAACGGGAAGAATCGCTGCCAACCAACCGCAATGGGTGAGAAATATTGAGAGAACGTCGTCGGAACGAACTGGAAGCCAAGAGGGCTACCACCGTTCGCTCTTAAAAACTCCTGTCGACCTTGATTCTGCAGTGTCCAAACTTGGCCCGTGAAGCTCGGCGTAGTGAACGAGCGGAATCGCAACCAGTTGAACGTGACATAGCCGAGCAGTGCAACAACCGCACCCACAATCACTATCGCCGCCTTGATCCATTGGCGGCGATAGGCCAACACCACCCCGAAGAGACCGATGGCAAGCGCAGGAGCCAGCCCCGTAGTTGTGCGACATGACATCGCAAACGTTGCGAGGGCTACGGCTTCGACGAAGTGCCGCCGAGTCTGAACTCTCCACCAACGGAGAACAAGATCGAGTCCAGCGACCGCGGCAGCGCATCCCCAGATCACTGCCTCGTGGTACACCATTCCTCGCGATGCCAAAAAGAGCACTGGCGTGAAAAGGATCGACCCGGCTGCGATAAGTCCGAACCACCAGGGCCTTCCTGTTGGTGCATCAATGACAAGAGCGCGTGCTCGTTTGAGAAGACGTGCCGTTGCCATTCCAAGCACACCAGCGGCAACCGACATGCTCAAAATCGAAAGTCGACGATCAAAGAACGTCGTCCACCCAGTGAGCGGTGTTCGAATCAAGGCTGGGCCGACACCGAAATAGATCTGAACTTTTCCGTCGACCACAACCCCTTCGACTCGAGCGACGTCTGCAGGGATATCCATGTGCCCGTGCACCATCGATCGAGCCTGCACGTCATAGAAGTCCGAAGAGAATGGTCCCTTGTCGAACATCCGCCAGGGCTGACCCCAAGTTGCGAGCATCACGAAAAACAGAACGCCAACAAGCGCACCGATACGCGCGCACTTACGTTCTGCCTTCGAAAGACGCCCGCCATCTATGACATCGGACGACTCACGGTCATCTTCAACGGGCGCCACCACCTAGGAGACGTTACTGCTGAGATAATCGGCGCAGGACCTCGGCGGCATTCCCAAACGGAGCCACCGATTGTCGAAGAGGAACCAGATCGCGGCGATACGAACGATGCGTCTCTTCGACCGCAGCTGCCATCTCAGCTCGGGATTGAAGCAGTGCCGATTCAAGCGCAGAAATATGCGCTTCGAGCGCAAGCACTTTCTTCACACCAGCAAGGTTCAAACCTTCGTCGGTGAGTTCTTGAATCCGACGCAGGTGATCGATGTCGGCCTGGCTATAACGGCGTGAGCCACCAGTGGTGCGCGCCGGTTCAAGCAAACCTTTGCGTTCGTAAATGCGCAACGTTTGAGGATGCACACCAGCAAGTTCAGCGGCCACCGAGATGATGTACACCGCTCGCATTTGGGCGTTGGAATCAGACATTGG
>WLGJ01000175.1 GCA_009703275.1 Actinomycetota bacterium | reverse complement strand
CACGCGTCGACTTTCAGCGCCACTTCCCGAGAACGCATCGATGTTGGCGTTGGGCGAACAACTCGCCAACGGCAATCCCGCACCATTTCAAGCAGTAATCGAGCTTCCCGAAGTTGGCATTCGCATTGCGTCTGCCTCGCCCGAACTGTTCCTCACCCGCGATCAATCGCGAGTGAGGTCTTCCCCGATTAAAGGGACGACCTCAACCGGCGGCGACTTCAGCGAAAAAGACTGCGCTGAGAACATCATGATCGTCGACTTGGTTCGCAACGACCTTGGTCGCGTCTGCAAACCCGGAACTGTCGTCGTGCCAAACCTTCTTGAACGACAACATCACCCGGGGCTTGATCATCTCGTCAGTACGGTCGAGGGTGAATTGCGCCAAGGTGCCACTTGGTCCGATCTCATCGACGCGACCTTTGCACCAGGCTCTGTCACCGGCGCACCCAAGATCGCAGCGATGCAACACATTCACGATCTTGAACCCGTCGACCGTGGCATTTACTGCGGCGCTATCGGCTGGGTCGATGCTGACCGCTCTATCGGCGAACTCAACGTCGCGATCCGAACTTTCTGGGTTGAGCAGAATCAACTGTGCTTCGGAACAGGCGGCGCGGTCACCTGGGATTCCACCGCCGAAGACGAATGGGCTGAAACCGAGCTCAAAGCTGAGCGCCTTATTGCTCTCGCGTCCGGTGCATCGAGATGACCGCGCAGTCGATGTGGCTCAACGGCGAACTCGTCGATGACGTTTCACCAGCGGTCTTTGCAACCGATCACGGTTTTCTTCTGGGCGACGGGGTCTTTGACACGTTGGCCATTCGCAACGGGACGCCAACCTTCCTTGATCGACATCTCCGCAGGCTTCGCGCTGGCGTCGACCGTCTTTTGATTGCAGACACACCAACTGATGAAGAACTCAGTGCAGCACTTTTTCAGCTCATCGAAGCGAACGGCATCGATGACGCACGCGCGCGGATCACAATCACGCCCGGTCCTGGCTCATCTCCGCGCGACCGCGGCGCGCAACCACTTACGGTGATCTCAACATCGCCGCTCCACCAAGCGCCTCCATCGGTTTCGTTATGCACCGTTCAGTGGACACGCAATGAGCGCTCTCCGCTCGCCGGGATTAAATCCACGAGTTGGGGCGAAAACGCAGCCATTCTTCGTTACGCCTTGGCAAACGGTTTCGACAACGCAATTCTTTGCGACAGTTCTGGTCGCCTGAGCGAATGCACAACCTCAAACTTGTATTTGGTAATCAACGAGCGCATCGTGACGCCATCGCTCGATAGCGGGTGCCTTCCCGGCGTCATCCGAGAGGTTCTCATCGACGAACAGTTCGTGAGCGAGCAGGACCTCATGCCGTCAGACCTTGCGCTCGCAACTGAGATTTTCATCACCTCGTCGACAACCGGCGTTGTGCCCGTGCATTGTGTCGATGAACGCTCGTACGCGACGCCTGGACATCGAACTGTCGCGGCAATCGAGATGATCAAGCGACTGTCCAGCCTCTAGAAGAGGCTCAGCCCAAGAGACGGGCGTGGACAATGTCACCAACCGTTACCGCAACGACGCCGCCATCTCCGCCGCAGTCAACAAGGAGCCGTCCGTCGTCAGTAATGGCAAGTGCTTGACCCTCGAAGAATCCATCGGAACGTTCGACACGCACGTCGCGCCCAAGAGTCGCAGATGCTGATCGAACTTCATCAAGGAATGCAGCCCGCTCTTGCTCGGTAGTGATTGCGGTGAGATGACGGTCGTAGTGGCGAAGCCACGCAACAAGAACCTCTTCGCGATCAACCGAAGCTCCGATGAGGTGATTCACCGACGCTGCAGTTGCAGCGAGTTCCTCTGGGAGTTCTGCGGGCCAGTCGAGGTTGAGTCCCATCCCCACCACCACCGCATCGACCCGCCCCTCGACGACATGCGACTCGGCCAAGATGCCCGCAAGCTTTCTGTCGGCGAGCGGCCCATCGGCCACAACGAGATCGTTAGGCCATTTCAGTCCCGGTCGAACCCCAGCAACCTCATCCACCGCATCGACCGCGGCAAGACCACAAGCCAGCGTCAGGAGGAACAGGTCCCCTGGAGCCACATCCGGGCGAAGAAGCGCCGAGACGAGCAATGAGGCCCCTGCAGGAGCTATCCAGGCCCTGTCCAGCCTTCCCCGGCCTGCCGTCTGGTGGTCAGCCACCAGAACAAGGCCCTCTGACGCCCCTTCGGCGGCGGCCGCAAGGAGGTCTCGATTGGTCGAACCGGTCTCGGCCACCCATCGCACATCGGCGAATCGGGTGCCCGGGACCTCAGAAGTGGCGAAGGACCTGTTCACGCGTGCCACCATAGGGCGTGCTTAAAAAGATCCTCATCGCCAACCGCGGCGAAATTGCAGTCCGTGTCATCCGCGCCTGTCAGGAAATGGGCATCGCTACCGTGGCGGTGTACTCCGATCTCGACCGTGACGCCCTCCATGTGCGCCTCGCCGATGAGGCCTATGCACTTGGCGGCACAACGGCAGCTGAGAGCTACCTGAACACCGAACTCATTCTCGATGTCATCGAGCGCAGCGGTGCTGACGGTGTGCATCCTGGCTACGGCTTCTTCTCAGAAAACACCGACTTCGCTCGCGCCATCACCGAGCGTGGTGTCACATTCATTGGTCCGCCTCCTGGCGCGATCGAAATCATGGGCGACAAAGTCTCCAGTCGAATTGCTGCCCAGGCTGCAGGCGTTAATGGAGTTCCCGGCACGACCGAATTCCTCAACGATGCATCCGAGGTCATTGCATTCGGCAAGGCACACGGTTGGCCTGTCGCAATCAAGGCCGCCTATGGCGGCGGCGGACGCGGCATGCGCGTTGTTCGCAGCGAAGACGAGGCTGCTGAAGCATTCGATTCCGCACGAAGCGAAGCGCTTAAGGGCTTCGGCCGAGATGAGTGCTACGTCGAGCGCTACCTCACCTGGCCCCGCCACATCGAGATGCAGATCATCGGCGACACCCACGGAAACTGTGTCTGGATTGCCGAACGCGATTGTTCTGCACAGCGTCGCCACCAGAAGCTCGTCGAAGAAAGCCCGGCACCGAACTTTCCGCCCGAGATTCGCCAAGCGATGGGTGAAGCAGCAGTCACCGTTGCGAAAGCATGTGGCTACTTCAACGCTGGAACCGTCGAGTTCCTTTTCCAAGACGGCGAGTTCTACTTCCTCGAAATGAACACCCGTCTCCAGGTCGAACATCCCGTCACCGAAATGGTGTCGGGCATTGACCTCGTTGCGGAACAGATTCGTGTTGCTTCAGGACTTCCGCTTTCGTTCACTCAAGAATCGATCGAACTTCGAGGCCACGCGATTGAGATTCGCATCAACGCGGAAGATCCGGCGCAAGGCAAGTTCCTCCCCTCCCCCGGCCACATCTCCACGTTGGTTCCGCCGGCTGGTTTTGGAACCCGCTGGGATGGCGGCTACGAGTCGGGCGACACCGTCAGCCAGTACTACGACAACCTCGTTGGCAAGCTCATTTGCTGGGGCTCCGATCGTGAGACTGCGATTCGTCGCACGCTGCGCGCTCTGCGTGAGTTCCGCATTGAGGGAATCTCCACAACGATTCCCGCCGACCTCGCCATCCTCGAGCATCAGGACTTCGTCGACGGCATTCACTCCACCAAGTGGGTTGAAGACACGCTTGACCTCAGCAACGTTGGAAGCACTGCAACGGT
>WLGJ01000174.1 GCA_009703275.1 Actinomycetota bacterium | reverse complement strand
TGATCATTATGGACATTCGTGAAGCGCTCTACACAACTCGAGCAATGCGTCGGGTGAAGCCCGATCCGATTCCGATGGACGTGCAAGCTCGGATCATGGACGCTGCCGTTCGTGCGCCAAGTGGTGGCAACACGCAGAACTGGCGATTCCTTCTTGTCGACGATCCCGAGGTGAAGGCAAAGCTCGGACCGATCTATCGCCAAGCAATGTCAGTGTTGTGGGGTTCGTATTACAAGGACCGTATCGACGCGGCGCATGCTGCGCCTGAACTGGAAGAGTCGAAGTCAATGCTTCGCGTGCAGAAGTCGGCACAGTGGTTGGCTGACAACTTCGAAATGGTGCCGCTGTACATGTTCGGTTTCGCGCAGCACGATCCCAGTGGTTCCTCGGTCTACCCGGCACTTTGGAACGCGCAGCTTGCTGCACGCGCCGAAGGTGTTGGCACGTCGCTCACGCAGGTTCTCGTGTTTCACAACGACGAGGTGCTCGACATCCTTGGCGTTCCGAAAGACGAAGGCTGGAACATGCTCGGCTGTGTGTCACTCGGTTATCCCACGGGCAAGTGGGGTGTCGCTACGCGTCAGCCCGCGCACGATGTGTCGTTCCGTAATCAGTGGGGCGCCGACGTTGGCTTCCGCGACGATGAGCCGCTCTGGCCGTAAGTCCTCGTCGGGGGACTAGCAGTTAGTCCTCTTCGGCGGCCGGTGCCCAGTGGGTGCGCAGGTCGACGAGCCAGTCAGGAAAGTCAACCGGCGGATCGGGCAATTGTGTGACGCCGTGTTCGGTAAGCGCGGCTTCGAAGAGCTCGGGCTGGTCGCCCCACGAACGCGGGTCGCCCATCATCACCTCGTACAACTTTGCGCCTTCATCGCCAGCGCGGATTGGCCCGAACGCAGCACCGAATGGAAGTTCCACATGCGTGCCTGCGGGGCACCAGCGATCGCCGAACCAAAGACCACCATCGATAACGAAGACGATGTGTGGCGAATAGTGGCCGTGTCGACGCACCATCATGCCCGGGTCGTATTCGGCGTACAGCGAGAGGTACTGCGGGTCCGGACTGAACGCGAACCACTTCTCGCGTACATATGAGGTTGACCCGTCGGCATTCTGCTGTGCGCGACACAACTGCCACGGCATATCGGGGTCGTCCATGTGGCGAAAGACGACTTCTTTGCCGGGGATGGGTAGTGGAACTTCCGTTGGGTCGACGCTCATGCGATGAAGTCGAAGTCGACGTGAGCCGACTCGATGCCGCGCACAAACGCGTTCGCCATTTCGACCGGCGCTGTGCCTGGTGTCAACTTCCAGCCCGAGGTGCGACGAAGAAGTTCTTCGAAAAACACACGGATCTCGAGGCGGGCGAGCGATGCTCCCAAGCAGAAGTGCGTGCCGAAACCGAATGCGATGTGGTTGTTCGGTGTGCGATCGACGAGGAATTCTTCTGGCCGGTCGAAGTACTTTTCGTCGCGGTTGGCCGAGGAGTACATGAGTACAACTTGGTTGCCCTTTGGAATGGTGACGCCATTGACTTCGGCGTCGACCTTTGCGACTCGACACATGTTGTGAATCGGAGTGACGTAGCGAATCATCTCTTCGACTGCGACGGTGAGGTCGGCGCCGTTGCGAAGCTTCACCATTTCGGCGGGATTGGTAATGAGATTGAGAATCGTCCACGCGATGACGGTGCGCGTGGTTTCTGCGCCACCGTCGAGAAGGAGCAATGCATCGGCGATTGCATCGTTGGGATCGAACGGGCACCCTTCGACTTCGGCCGTTGTGTAGAGCGAGAAGATGTCGTCGGCTGGACAGGTCTTCTTGGATTCGAAGAGTTCCGCTGCGGCGCCGGCAAATTCAATTGCCGAAGTCATGCCAACTTCATTGAAATAACGAGGACCGCCGCCAAGAGCGATGGTGGTTTCCGACCAATGCTTCAGCTTCGGCCAATCGGCCTCGTCGAAGCCAAGAAGTTTGCCGATCATCATTGCGGGGAGGGGAGCAGCGACGTCGTTGATGACTTCGGCAGAGCCACCCTTGTCGCGAACGGCATCGAGGATTCGGTTGACCTTTGCGCGAATGTCGTCTTCCCAAGAGTTCGCCGCACGCGGGGTGAAACGGCGTGACACCAAATTGCGGCGCTTCTGATGCAACGGATCGTCAAGGCCAATGATGGCGTTGTCGGCCGGGAGATTCGGCCGGTAGCCGCCCTTCTCCTGGTCGGAGTTGATGAAGATGTCCTTGCGCTTTTCGATCTCGACGATGTCGTCGTAGCGCGAGATTCCCCACAGCTCGTTGACTTCGTCCCAGTAGATCGGTTCGTTGGCACGCATCCACGCGTACGTGGGATACGGGTCGCCGCCGTACAACTCAGGGGCGAGAAGATCTATTGCGAGCCGTTCCATGGTCCCTCCAAGGCAATGAACTCAACCGATCGGTTGTGCAGACCGGATGGTATCTCTGTCTGCCGATGGATCGTCCCGCGGGTTCGGGCCATTGCCTGACGCGGGATCTAGCCCGCGGTGACGCCGCGGTCGCTCGAGAAGATCGCTCCGTGGATGTTGGTTGAGCCGGGTGCAGCGACGAGGGCAATGAGCTCGGCGATGTCATCGGCTTCACCCTGCCCGCGGTAACCCATGTACGGGGTCATGAGCTCGAAATCGATGTCGGAGGGGATCTGGAAATTCTGTGTGAGGTTGGTTTCGATTGCTCCGGGCGCGATTGCGTTGACGCGGATCTTTGTCTTTGCGTACTCCATGGCCAACGAACGTGTGAGTTGGACGACAGCGCCCTTCGTCATGCAATAGGCCGTCGTGTAGGCCTGGCCCATGAGCCCTGCGTTCGATGCGATGTTGACGATATTGCCGTCAGATGCGAGCAAATGGGGAATGGCGGCCTGACAGAAGAAGAAAGGAGCATCCATGTTCACCGCAGCCATGCGTCGGTACTGCGCCTCAGTCATGTCAACGAAATGAAACGCTCCTGCGATTCCGGCCACATTGACGAGGACATCAAGTCGACCAAAGGCCTCAACTGCTTCGGCAATGGCATCGAAACATTCGGACCGCTCCGAGACATCGCCAACTCGCGAGACAGCGGTGCCACCAGCCGAGGTGATCATTGAGACCGACTCGGCGAGTGACTCGGCATTCACATCATGAAGAAAGACCTCAGCGCCTTCAGTTGCCAGACGCAGAGCCGTGGCTCGACCAATCCCGGAGCCCGCTCCGGTGATGAAGGCAACCTTGTCGTTGAATCGGCCTGGAACGAGATACGGCATGTCGGGCTCCTCGTGGGTGGACAGGCGCAGATCGTCGCACATCGGCGATCTTCAGGCCGTCGAAGTGATGAGGTATCGGGAGGTGGTTCAGTCGCGATACGTTGCCAAGGCACTGCACTGCCAAGGGGGCACTGCAGGGGAGGAGCTTGAGATGGACATCAAGGCCGGTAGCCGACTCGCTTGCCCGGAGTGCAGCGTCGAACTCGTCGTTGTCCGTCCCCCGAGCTCCGCTGTGGTTCTCACCTGCGGTGGTGTTGAAGTTGTCGACGCCTCAGCCGATCGTCCCGGCGGTGGCCATGCCGACGCCAGTGGCGATGGCACCCTCGTTGGCAAGCGTTACGCCGACGAGGACTCAGGAATTGAAGTGTTGTGCGCCAAGCCCGGTCCGGGCACATTGGCTGCCGATGGCCGCGAGGTTCCCATCAAGGGCGCCAAGCCGCTTCCGTCCTCTGATTGATCTGAAGGT
>WLGJ01000173.1 GCA_009703275.1 Actinomycetota bacterium | reverse complement strand
GACCGCAACCTCGCGACCGATGTCGGAGGCTCGAAGCGTTCCGCAGTGGTCGGTGCGCATAGAAACGGAATCAGTCACAGGAGGTCCTTCGGGTTCAGGAGAGTCGAGCGGCAAGTACGGCTGCGGCGGTCGAACGATCGACCGCTTCTTGTCCGGTATCGCCGCGCAGGTCACGGATTGTCACGGTGCCGGCAGCGGCTTCGTCGTCACCAATGATGCAGACAAACGCAGCGCCGGACTTATCAGCAGATTTCATTTGTGACTTCATTGAGCGACCGTCGAATGCACGCTCGGCGCTAATGCCAGCGCGGCGCAGTTCAATGGTGAAATCGCGAGCAGCCGTACCACCGGTGGTGTCGACAACGAAAACATCGGTAGAACTAGCCGGAGCGGGGAATACGCCCTCGGCATCGCAGGTAAGCAGCACTCGTTCGATGCCGGAACCAAACCCGATACCGGGAGTCGATGGCCCACCGAGCGATTCAATAAGGCCGTCGTACCGACCGCCACCGCCGATGGTGGATTGAGCCGCATCGAGTGCACCGCTCACGAACTCGAAAGTGGTGTGGGTGTAGTAATCAAGACCGCGCACCAAACGAGGCTCCACGGTGAAGTCGATGCCAAGCGCGGTCAGACCCGACTTCACACGTTCAAAGCGTTCGGCAGCCTCGGAAGACAGTCGATCGGTGATGCGTGGAGCGTCGGTGATTGCCGCAATGGTGACTGGGCGCTTCGAATCGAGAACCCGCATCGGGTGATCGACGACCTTTTCGGCATCTTTGGGATCGAGAGTGTCGAGACGCTCGTTGAGCCACGCACGCACATCTTCGATGTAGCGACGGCGGTCGTCGGCGGTACCCATCGAGTTGATGAGAAGCGTGACCTGCTTGAGGCCAACCGATACGTAAAAGTCGTGAAGCATGGCGATGACTTCGACATCGAGATCGGGATCATCCGAACCGATGGCTTCAGCGCCGAGCTGATGGTGCTGACGGAAACGCCCTGCTTGAGGACGCTCGTAGCGAAAGGACGGCGCGGCGTACCAAACCTTCCAGGGCTTCGCTTCGCCCTGAGCATGCTGGATCCAGGCTCGGGCAATTGAAGCGGTGCCTTCGGGGCGCAACGCGATGTGGCGTTCGCCTTTGTCGAGGAAGTCGTACATCTCCTTGCGGACAAGGTCAGTGCCCTCACCTACGCGAGAGAACACACCGATTTCTTCGAACATCGGGCTTTGAACCAACCCATACCCGGCTCGGGCCACATGGCCAGCGAATAGGGCAATGAGGGCCTGCCAGCGATCAGATTCAGGCGGCAGGACGTCGCGAGTTCCGGTTGGGGCCTTGAACGGCTCAATTCGGGGACTCGTCGGCTCGGACACGACCAGTCATCCTACCGGTGCCCTCCCCACGCTCACGAACCCTTTGACCAGAAGTTCTCGCTAGCGATCTCCGAGATCGCCATCACTGTCTGAATCGCCCTTGCCGGGCAACACCCGGTAGGCGTCGTAGATGCCGTCGATTTTCTTGATCGACCAAAGAAGAGGGCTCAACTGCGAGACGTCGCCCAATTCGAAATCGAAACGCATGGATGAGATCCGATCGGAACCGGTCATCGTGTTGCACGCAACGATATTGACGTGGTGATCGGCCAGCGCGGCAGACACGTCACGAAGAAGGCGTGAACGATCGAGGCCCTTCACCTCAATCGAAGCAATGAACGTTGCAGCGATATCGGTATCCCACTCGACGTCGATAAGGCGATCGGCCTGCCCGTCGGAAAGAGACATCGCGTTTGCACAATCGGATCGGTGAACCGATACGCCACGGCCTCGAGTAACGAAGCCCATGATTTCGTCGCCCGGAACCGGAGTGCAGCATCGCGACAGACGAACCATGACGTCGTCGAGACCTTCGACGTGCACACCCGATGGGCTTCCTCCGACGCGTCCCGACCGCCGAGGCGCATGAACTGTGGTCGACAACTGTTCTTCGCGGCCCGGCTCGACCGACTCAAGCTTCTTGCGAATTCGCTCAGCAACCGATTGCGCCGACTGGTGGCCACCGCCAATCGCTGCATGGAGCGATTCAAGATCTGTGTAATTGAGTTCCGTCGCGATTTCGTCGAGCACTCTCGACTGGCGGATCTTCTGCACCGGAAGACCTTCGCGGCGGAGGGCCTTGATGAGATCGTCGTTGCCATTCTCGATTGCGTCTTCGCGTCGTTCTCGAGAATGCCAAGCCTTGATCTTGTTTGCGGCCTTGTGGGAAACCACAAAGCGCAACCAGTCTTGCGAGGGACCACTGCTTTCGACCTTCGACGTAAAGATCTCGACCGAATCACCCGATTGAAGCTCTGTGTCGAGAGCAACCAAACGCCCATTCACACGGGAACCGATACAGGAGTGACCCACATCGGTGTGGATCGCGTAGGCGAAATCGACAGTGGTGGCTCCCAGCGGAAGTGTGACCACCTTGCCCTTAGGGGTGAAGACGAAGACTTCGTCCTGCTCAAGATCAATCTTGAGATTGGCCATGAACTCTGATGGGTCAGAGGTTTCGGTTTGCCAATCGACGATTCGGTTCAGCCATGCCAGGTCGGCAGAACTTTCGTTGTTGTCCTTGTAGTTCCAGTGGGCGGCAACGCCGAACTCGGCACGGCGATGCATTTCAAGGGTCCGGATCTGGACTTCAAGAGATTTACCGCCGGGACCAACCACGGTGGTGTGAAGCGATTGGTAGAGGTTGAACTTGGGCATCGCCACGTAGTCCTTGAAGCGCCCCTGAACTGGCTTCCAAGTTGCGTGAATCGAACCGAGCGCCGCGTAACAGTCCTTTACGGTGCCAACGATGACTCGAATCGCGACGAGGTCGAAGATTTCGTCGAAGTCGCGACCCTTCACGACCATTTTCTCGTAGATGCTCCATAAGTGCTTTGGTCGGCCTGTGACTTCGGCAGTGATGTGGAGTTCGCTGAGGCGACCACGGACGTCTTCAAGAACATTGGTCAAATAGACATCGCGCTCTGGAGCACGGGTGGCAACCATGTGATCGATTTCGGCGTATCGCTTTGGGTGAAGGGAAGCGAAACAAAGATCTTCAAGCTGCTGCTTGAGTTCTTGCATGCCGAGGCGATGGGCAAGTGGTGCATAGATGTCGAGAGTTTCCTGCGCCGTGCGATGCTGCTTCCATGCGGGCATTGCGGCAATGGTCCGCATGTTGTGAAGTCGATCAGCGAGCTTGATGA
The DNA here is from genome assembly GCA_009703275.1 of Actinomycetota bacterium. Taxonomy (GTDB): domain Bacteria; phylum Actinomycetota; class Acidimicrobiia; order Acidimicrobiales; family Acidimicrobilacustridaceae; genus Acidimicrobilacustris. The sequence goes on along the minus strand of WLGJ01000173.1, from coordinate 505 downwards.
TGAGGACGCGGAGATCCTTCGCCATCGCCACGAGCATTTTGCGAACAGTGGCCGCCTGTTGTGCTTCTTTGCTGTCGAACTTGATGCGATCGAGTTTTGTGACGCCGTCCACAATTCGGGCGACGTCCTCACCGAATTCTTTCTCGACATCGATCAGTGTTGCGCCAGTGTCTTCCACCGCATCGTGCAGAAGCGCAGCAGCAATTGTGACGTCATCAAGGCCAAGTTCGGCACAGATCTTGGCAACTGCAACCGGGTGCGTGACATAGGGCTCGCCCGATTTACGGGATTGACCTTCGTGCGCAGCCGCCGCCCGGTCATAGGCACGCGTGATCAGCGACGGCGATGAACGTGGGTGATGGGACTGAAAGATTGCAACAAGCGGGGCGACCTCTTCGGATGGCGCTGCGACATGACGTCGCCATGGCAGCACACGATTGACGGTCGCCATTGGTCAGACCCTCGCCCGGGCACGACCGGGAGGACATGCCCCGGAAGCGGTTCT
>WLGJ01000172.1 GCA_009703275.1 Actinomycetota bacterium | reverse complement strand
TCACGCTCCGGGAGATGATCGCATTGCCGATGCCCGCGCTCTCGCGGCCGAAAGTGGCGCGATCGTGTTGCTGAAGGGGAGATCAACGGTGGTCGCCGCTCCGGATGGCGATGTCCTTGTCTCGATTGCTGGCGATCAACGGTTGGCAACGGCCGGAACGGGTGACGTCCTGGCCGGAATAATCGGTGCATTGCTGGCGTGTGGGGTTGAACCCCTTCGTGCCGCGGCCGGTGGGGCATTCCTCCATGGTCGGGCCGGAGCTCTAGGCTGGCGCCGAGGACTGGTAGCGGGCGACGTCATCGCTCATCTTCCAGCCGTGCTCGACGACTTGACCTTTCTGCGGCCTTAGTGGCGCGGATCTTGGAGGAACGATGCTGCGAGAACTGCCTGTTCGTGAGGTCATGGTCAGCGATGTCCTGACCTTTGCCCCGGGGGACAACGTGATGGACGCGATGCGGACCATGCTCGTGCGTGATGTCGACGGTGCCCCGGTCGTCGATGCCGATGGAACGATCGTTGGGCTGTTGTCGACCGCTGACCTCATCGTTGAGGAGGCACGTGTTCACCTCCCCACCGTGATCGCTCTGCTCGGTGCTTACATCGAGCTTCCTTCTTCAAAGAAGCAGTTCGACCGCGATGTCGAGAAGGCTCTTGGGTCCACCGTCGGCGAAGTCATGGGCGATGCGGCGCCAACGCTGAGCCCCGATGACACGGTGGAACAAGCGGCCACGATCATGCATGAGCAGGGGGCCGATCGCCTTCCTGTTATCGACGAATCCGGTTCACTGGTCGGCATCGTCGCTCGCGGCGACATCGTTCGCGCCATCGTGAACGAACAGGACGCGGGCAAGTAGCACGATGCGTGCTGCGCGCGCCGAGGTCGACCTCGGAGCGGTCGCCCACAACGTGGGCATTCTGCGCACATTGGTTGCGCCGTCATTGGTGTGCGCTGTCGTAAAGGCCGATGGGTACGGTCATGGGGCAATTGCGGTGAGCGAAGCCGCGCTCGATGCCGGTGCTGACTGGCTCGCCGTTGCACTCATCGAAGAAGCCGCAGTGCTGCGTAAGGCGGGCATCACTGCTCCGATCCTCTTACTGTCTCAACCGCGGCTCGCAGATCTTGTCGCCGTTGTTCGCTATGACCTGCGCGTTTGCATCACTTCGCCGGTCGCCGTTGAACTCCTCGCGAATGCTGCCCGTGAACAGGGCAAAGTTGTCCCTGTTCACGTGAAGGTCGATACAGGCATGAATCGGGTTGGCGTTGCACCGGCCGATGCTCTCTCTCTGGCACGTGAAGTTGTGAAGCGCCCCGAACTAATTCTCGAAGGTGTGTTTACGCATTTTGCGGTGGCCGATGAACCCGATAATCCCTTCACTGACGAACAACTTGATCGTTACGACGCCGTCCTGACTCAGTTGGGCGAGGCGGGAATCTTTCCGTCGATACGCCATTCTGCAAACTCTGCCGCTGCTATCGCGCACCCGCGCGGTCGATACGACCTCGTACGAGTTGGTATTGCGGTCTACGGCATCGCTCCGGCGCCAGGGCTTCCTGGCACCCCAGATCTTCAACCCGCACTTTCGTTGCGCGCCGAAGTTTCGACTGTGAAGCGAGTCAAAGCCGGTGAAGGGATTTCCTACGGTCTCCGACACCGTTTCGAATCCGATGCCACGGTTGCGACAGTTCCGATTGGCTACGCCGATGGTGTTCCTCGGCGACTCGGACTCGTTGGCGGCGAGGTTCTTATCGGTGGCAAGAAGCGCCGCATTGTTGGTGTCGTCACCATGGATCAGCTCATGGTTGATTGCGGCGACGACCACGTTGAAGTTGGCGACGAAGTTGTACTGATCGGTACCCAAGGCAAAGAAACGATCACTGCTGAGGAAGTCGCTGGCCACCTCGACACGATCGCCTATGAGATCGTTTGTGGGATTGGGCCCCGAGTCCCGCGGTTCTATCCACGAGGAGTGAACGGATGATTTTCGCCCGCACCACCTCGCCGGAACAGACGAAGGAACTCGCCGCGGCGCTTGCCGAGTTGGCACGTCCGGGCGACCTCGTGCTCCTCGCTGGCGATCTCGGTGCTGGCAAGACTGCATTCACTCAGGGATTCGGTGCGGCGCTTGGTATCGACGATCTCATTACGTCGCCCACATTCACGTTGGTAAACACCTACGAGGGTCGCCTTGAGCTCAATCACCTCGACGTCTACCGCCTCGAAGCACTGGGCGAGGTCCTCGACCTTGGCATTCCCGAAATGCTTGATGATGGCGGCGTGACCGTTATCGAGTGGGGCGATTCCGTTGCGCCCGCTCTGCCCGCTGACTATCTCGAGATTCGATTCTCGTTTGATGAAGTCGCGATTTCGGTCGATCCCACTGGCGCCGCCGACGATGTCCGAGTTCTTGAACTTGTTCCCGTCGGAGCTCGTTGGAGCGCGCGAATTCGAGCTGTTGCTACTGCGGTCGCTCCGTGGATTCACGAACCCGATGGAGACGACTGATGCTGATCGTTGGAATCGATACAGCAACGATGCAGGTATCGGTTGCGGTTGGCGGCCACGAAGGTGTGCTCGCCGCGACGCAATCGAGTCGTGGTCGTCAGCACGCGGAAGTGCTCACTCCTGCGATTGAGTTCACATGCAAGCAGGCGCGCATTGAGCTTTCGGAAATCAGCGTTGTTGCTGTTGACCTCGGCCCGGGCCTGTTCACCGGGCTTCGTGTTGGTGTCGCTGCGGCAAAGGCGATGGCCTACGCGCTCGATGTTCCAATGATTGGTGTCCCAAGTCTTGACCTGCTGGCGTTCCCGGTTCGGTTCACGTCGCGACTCATCGTGGCAACTATCGATGCGCGACGCGGTGAACTCTTCTACGCCTTCTATCGTCAGGTTCCTGGCGGCGTTCAGCGCATTACCGATCATCAGGTAGGTACTCCCGACGATCTCGCGTCAGAACTCATGGCTTCGGGCGAGGAATGTCTGCTTGTCGGCGATGGCGCAATTCGCTACAGCGAGGTGTTCGAAGGTTTGAAGAAGTGCGAAATCGCTGAAGAAGGCTTTGCCTATCCGAATGCGACCTCACTGGTGATGCTTGCCCACGCCCAGGCGCTTCGTGAGCAGTGGGTAAAGCCGTGGGATCTTGAGCCGATGTATTTGCGCAAACCCGATGCGGAAATCAATTGGTCGACGAGACCGGGCGCCTGAGTATGACGACAACGAGCCCGACGGTGACCATCACCACGATGAGGCGTCGCCATTTGCGCAACGTTCTTCGTATCGAGGAACAAACGAGTTCCACCCCTTGGTCGCTAGGTCTTTTCCTCGCTGAAGTCCGTCGTGATGAGCGCGATTACATCGTTGCTCTATCTGATGACGACGAGCGTGTTCTTGGCTTTGCTGGCCTGCTCTATGTCGTTGGTGAAGGGCACGTAACCACTGTTTCCGTCGACCCCAAAGTCCAAAGAGGTCGTATTGGAACGCGTCTCATGCTCGAACTTGCTCGCCGTGCAATAACTCGTGGTTCCGACTCCATCACCCTCGAAGTGCGCGCGTCCAACAAAGCCGCTCTGGCGCTCTACCGACGCTTTGGCTTCGCTCCGTCGGGTGTACGCAAGGACTACTACAAAGACCCCACCGAAGACGCGTTGGTCTTGTGGGCACACGAAATTGATTCGCCTGCGTACGCCGAACGTCTCGCGTTCATCGAAGAACAACTTTCGGGCGCCCCGATTGACCAGAAGGAACTCGCATGAGCGGAACTCGCGTACTCGGAATTGAAACAAGTTGCGATGAAACTGCTGCAGCAGT
>WLGJ01000171.1 GCA_009703275.1 Actinomycetota bacterium | reverse complement strand
TTGCTTACGCACAAAGCAGCGTGGGCCCTCGACAACGTTGCCGTTGGTCTTCTCGATTGGGCGAACAACGACATCACCGATGGTCCTGCCCTCGCAACAATGGCGCTGCTCTTTGCTGCTGATGCAGCGGTGATGGCGACTGATCGAAGCCTGCACTACCACGGCGGATACGGATTCGCCGAGGAGTACGACATCCAGATGTATTACCGACGTGCGCGCGGTTGGTCATTGATTCTCGATGACCCGACGACCGTGAGCCTTTCGTTGGCCGACCGTCTCTTCGGATCCGTGGAGGGCTGACATGGATTTCTCACTTTCACCTGAAGTTGTTGAGTTCCGCGATGAAATTCGCAGCATCGTTCGCGAGTTTGTGACACCAGAGATTGCCGATCGCATGCACACCACTGGCGTGTTCGATGCACCGGAACTCAATCTCGAACTTGGCCGTCGCGGCATTCTTGAGCGCGCGTGTCCTGGTCTCGGCAAGGGTGACCCCATCGAGATGTACGTGATGTTCAACGAACTCGAAAAGGCCGGCGCTCCGTACGATGGCCTCGCCGTTGCATTGATGATCGCCGCTGTTGTGAACAAGCTCGGCACCGATGAGCAGAAGGAACGCATCATTCCTTCAATCATTTCTGGCGAAGCACTCGTGTGCATGGGCTATTCCGAAGCCGACTTTGGTTCCGACGTCGCCTCAATCAAAACGCGTGCTGTGAAAGATGGTGACGAATGGGTCATCAATGGTTCGAAGATGTGGACCACGCTTGCGCAGGTCGCCGAGTGGTTGATCCTTCTCACTCGTACCGACCTTGATCTTCCCAAGCACAAGGGCCTCACAATGTTCATCCTCCCGATGAACACTCCGGGCATCACGGTTGAGCCAGTGCACACTCTTGGCACCGAAATCACCAATGCGACCTGGTACGACGACGTCCGAGTCGGCGACGAAGCCGTGCTTGGCGGCGAGAACAACGGCTGGCGGACCATGACCACCGTGCTTGCGTTTGAACGCGGCGTTATGGGCGGGACGAATGCCGGAGTTCCATTGCTTCGCCATTTCCATGAGTGGGCCGAAGCCAATGGAGTTTTCGATGAACCCACAACTCGTGAGCGCATGACTCGTTCGGTCATCGACATGCAGGTCGCCACGCTCCTCACCATGCGTTCGGCATGGATTGCAGCATCTGGTGGCATGCCTGGTCTTGAGGGTTCGATGACCAAAGTGTTTGCGGTCGAGGCCTATCAACGTGCCTCTCGCTGGACCCAAGCCACCGCTGGTCCCGCCGGACTTCTGCAGTTCCACGAAGAGGGTGCAGCGGGCGAAGGCTTCGTTGAATACGACGCTCGCCACTCGCCCGTGATGTCGATTTACGGCGGCACCACCGAGATCAATCGGAACAACATCGCCGAGCGACATCTCGGACTCCCGAAGTCACGCTGACCGGGAAGAAAAATCTGCCGCCCGACATTGCTCGGGCTCTGTAACGACGATACGGTGACCCTCGTCACGGGCATCGGAAGTCGGTGCCGAACCTCAGGGGGCAGCGTTGAGCAGCGACGAGCGATACATCGTTATTTCGGCAGATGGGCATGCCGGGGGAGACATCCCCGATTACCGGCCGTATTTGGAATCGAAGTGGCATGACGATTTCGACGCGTGGGCAGCCGATTACGAAAATCCGTATGAAGACCTTGAAGGCGACCTCGGTGGCCGCAACTGGGACTCGGCTCGACGTATGGCTGATCTTGAGGCCGATGGTCAAGCAGCCGAGATCATCTATCCCAACACGATTCCTCCGTTTTTCCCCAAGACCTCTTTGACGGCGCAGCCGCCTGCGGTCACCAAGGCCGATTCCGATCGGCGTTGGGCTGGCCTGCAGGCACACAATCGCTGGCTTGTTGACTTCTGTAATGACTACCCAGGTCGTCGCGCTGGTGTTGTGCAGATCAACCTTCATGAGGTTGAAAATTCTGTGAAGGAAATCCGATGGGCACACGAGCACGGGCTTCGTGGAGGGGTATTGCTCCCAGGCACTCCTCCTGGAAGTGGCCTCGAGCAACTGCATCACGCTTGCTACGAACCAATTTGGCAGGCTTGCGAAGAACTCGGCATGCCGGTGAACCATCACACTGGTTCGGCGGCGCCTCCCATGGGTCCCGACCCTGAAGACACGATCACGTTCTTGCTCGAAGTGTCTTGGTACGCACACCGCGCGTTCTATCAATTGATTCTCGGTGGAGCTCTTGAGCGTCATCCCGACATGCAACTTGTGTTCACCGAACAGGGAACAGCGTGGGTTCCGGACGAACTCCTGCGCCTTGATTACTTCTTTAACCGCATGCGCTCTTCAAGCGGATCCCAAGAGCAGGTTTGGGGAGCCGAAGTGATGGCGAAGTTGTCCCTTCAGCCGAGCGAGTACTGGGCCCGACAGTGTCACGTCGGTGCGAGCTTTATTCGTCCAATGGAGATGGGTGTGCGCCATCAGGTCGGTGTCGATCGGATTATGTGGGGATCGGACTACCCGCATAAGGAAGCAAGTTCTCCGTATTCGCGTGAAGCGATTGCTCTCGCATTCGCAGGTGTTCCGAAACATGAAGCGGAAATGATGCTTTCGTTGAACGCAGCGAAGTTGTACGGCTTCGACCTCGACTTGTTGCGTCCAATCGCCGATCGAATTGGCCCGAAGGTCGATGAAGTGTTCGCTGGTTTGCCGCCACGATCTGTCCCTATTGACGCCAATATGTGCCCTGCATTTGCAGGCTACGAGTTCGCTACCGAGTGACTGAGGAGAAAGCAATGAAGCCTGAAGATTTTGCTGACAACGATCCGTACCTGATCATCGCTGCTGATAGTCACGCCGGTTTGCCGACGAATGACTATCGCCCCTATCTCGAGAAGAAGTACCACGAGCAACTTGATGGGTTCCTCATTGAGCAGCAGGAACTGATCGAAGCGTCAACCCGTCTTGGAGTTCGTGACGACAAGTACGCCAAGAAGTGGTTCGAAGAACACGACGAGGAACTTGCTGGTGGCTGGGACGCCATCAAGCGTGATCAGACCCTCGACAGCGATGGTGTCGCTGGTGAAGTTGTCTATCCCGACTCCGACGCAGTCGAAAGCCGCACTGCGGTCCCGTTCGGCGCCGGACTTGGCCTTTCGGGCGACTTGGATCCAGAGCTCGGCCTCGCCGGAGCGAAGGCGCACAATCGTTGGCTTGCCGACTTGTGCTCGACGAACCCAGAGCGTCGATGTGGCGTCGCTTTGGTTCCGATCACCGGACCAGTTGAAGATGCTCTTGCCGAAATCAAGTGGGCGAAGGAGCACGGTCTCGGTGCAGTAATGATCCCCGCGCGCTGGTGCAACCAGATCCCGTATCACGATCGTCGCTATGACCCCATTTGGGCGCTGTGCGAGGAATACGACATGCCGATCGTGACTCATTCAGGTTCGGCTCCGCGCGAAGAGTACGGCGATCTTCTTGGCATCTACGTCACCGAGGTCACCTGGTGGCCGGCACGTCCGATGTGGTTCATGTTGTGGTCAGGCGTCTTTGAGCGCTACCCGAACCTCAAGTTCTGTGCGACCGAGGGCGGTTGCTGGTGGCTTCCGCAGCTTCTGTGGTTCTGGGATCGCCTGTGGGCGGGACAGAAGGGCTCGGAGAAGCTCGGTGCAGGCGCGTTCTCGGGCAAAGTGGAAATGCTCCCGAGCGAGTACATCGACCGCAACTGCTTCACCGGCCTTGCCAATGTGAAGCGTCGCGAGATGGGACAGCGCTACGAAATCGGAATCCAGAACATGCTCTGGGGTACCGACTTCCCGCATCCCGAAGGCACCTGGCCCAAC
>WLGJ01000170.1 GCA_009703275.1 Actinomycetota bacterium | reverse complement strand
TGGGGTCGTACTGGCGAAAACTTCTGGGGCTATCAAGCACACGGACTTGAGCCAGACATCCTCACGTTCGCGAAAGGTCTCGGGAACGGTCTCGCAATGGCTGGCGTTGTCGCCAGCGCGTCATTGATGGACAGCGTCAATGCCAATTCGATTTCGACATTCGGGGGCAACCCGCTGGTGTGCGCGGGCGCATTGGCGAATCTCGATTACCTGTTGGCCAACGATCTGCAGGCCAATTCGTTGCACCAAGGCGCAACGATGTTTGCGGCACTGCGCCCACTCACTGAGGAGTTGTCCATCGTTGGCGATGTTCGGGGTAAGGGCCTCATGGTTGGCATCGAGCTCGTAGGCGCCGATGGCCGCGAACCGAATGCGGCTGCAGCTGCTGCAGTTCTTGAGCAGTGCCGCCAAAACGGACTCCTCATTGGCAAGGGCGGCCTGTATGGCAATTGTCTCCGCGTAGCGCCTCCGCTCACGCTTACCGACGAGGAATGTGCCGAGGGCGCAGCGATCCTTGTCGACGCGTTGCGTGCAGTAAACGCTCGCTGACCCACCCCAAGAAAACAAGCGGAACAAACAACCAGCCCGTAGGGTTCTGCTTATGCATTGGTCTGTCTTCGCGTGGTCCGCGCTCGCAATCGCCATCGTCATGATTTCGACGTGGGTGGTGAGCCTGTTTCTTCGGAACGCATCGATCGTCGATCCTATTTGGTCTCTCGGATTCGTTGTTGTGGGCTGGGTGTCGTTCGCCGCTATGCATCAGCACGTCGACGCACTCCGTACCGGCGTGTTGCTTACCTTCGTCACGATCTGGGGAGTGCGCCTATCGCTGCACCTCTTCATTCGAAACTTCGGTCATGGCGAGGACTATCGCTACAAGGCCATGAGAAAGAAGCACGGCGCAAAGTTCTGGCTCGTCAGTCTCGGAACCGTCTACGTGTTTCAGGGAATCCTCATGTGGATTGTCTCGCTGCCGTTGCAGTTCGGTATCGGCATCGCCACGAAAACTTCCTGGTGGGTACTGCCACTCATCCTCGGCGCCATCGTTTGGGTGGTCGGTTTCGGATTCGAGTCCATTGGCGACGCGCAGCTGAAAGCATTTCGAGCCGACCCCGCATCAGCTGGTCAGGTGATGGACCGCGGACTGTGGCGCTACACCCGTCATCCCAATTACTTCGGTGATGCCAGCGTGTGGTGCGGGATCTTCCTTGTTTCACTGGGTGCTGGTGGTTGGGCTTGGCTCGGTGTCATTGGCCCGATTGTGATGACGACATTGTTGCGTCGGGTGTCGGGAGTGACCTTGCTTGAGAAGTCACTGGTGAAGCGTCGACCGGGCTACGAGGACTACGTGCGCCGAACGAGTCCGTTCCTGCCGCGCCCACCGCGTAAGTGACCCATCGCAACCGGGATCACCACTAGCCTCAGGCCACGTTCAATCGCTGGAAATGAGGGTGTGTGAGCAAGGTGCGTCGCTACGAGGTCACTGCTGCTGGTGATTTCGCTTCGGTGCTCGCCGTGCTTACCGACCACCTCGGCTTGCGGCTTCTCAGCCTCGATGAAGGCCAGCGCAGTTGGCTCGACACTCCTAACGGCACGCTCAAACAGGCCGAGACCACGCTTGAATTCCGTCTGCCATCGGGCGATGGAACCCCGTCGCTTACCTGGGCGGCCGAGGGTCGAGTGCTCGTGTACGACCCGTGTGTGTCGTCCACCCCGCCAGTAAAGGCCAGCGACCTTCCTGCCTCGGAAGCGTTTGCTCGTCTGGTCACGTTGGTCGACGGAGGCGAGTTGGTTGCCGGTCCAACGGTGAACTCGCAGATCGCCGTGTTGGCCTGTCTTGACGAAGAAGAGAAGACCACCGCACGAATCATCTTTGATCGCTCCGAAACCATCGATGGCATCACTCTGCCGATGATGCTCGAAGTCCTGCCGCTGCGGGGCTACGAAGACGAAGCATCGGCGCTCGAAAAGAAACTGAAGCGCAGCGTCGCACTTTCTGCGTCGGTGACTCCCATGAGGGAACTCGCGCAACAAGGTGCGAGCGCTGGAGGCGATGCGGGTAGCGGGGAAGACGACGCTGCACTCGTGCCCACAATGTCGGCGGCTTGTGCGTGGCGAGCTGTGTTGCAGACGCTCAACGATTCCATGGTCCAATCGTTTTCGGGTGTGCTGAGCGGCAACGATCCTGAAGATCTGCACGCGTTTCGGGTAGCGGTTCGTCGGATCCGAACAATTTTGCAAGACGGCGAGGATGTTGTTGATCCGGAATCTCGCGATCGGTTCCGTCATGAGTATCGCTGGCTTGGCGATGTCACCACGCCAACCCGCGACGCCGATGTGCATCTCATTGAATTCCCAGAACTCGCGGCGACGCTCCCGCCATCGCGTCGCGAAGAACTCGCGTCGTTCAACGAGGTTCTCTTACGACACCGAGCCGATTGCCATGCTGCAATGACAATCGAACTGCGCTCAATGCGTCGTGCAGAATTCGGAACTGCTTGGCTTTCGTTCCTTGCCGATGACGACGCTTGGACTGGTTGTGGTGATCTCGCCGACGAACCCGTGCTCCGGATTGTTTTGCGCCGAGTCGAGAAGGCAAACCGGCAGCTTGTAAAGAACGGCCGAAAGATTTCAAAGAAGTCGCCGGCGATTGCGTTGCATGAACTTCGCAAGGAAGGAAAGCGACTCCGTTACTTGTTGGAGTGCTTTGCTCCCTTGTTCGACGAGAAGGCATTGGCCACGATTCTGCGTCCGTTGCGCGATGTACAAGATGTGCTGGGCGAATTCCAAGACACTGAAGTGCAGGCCCATGCACTACTCGAACTTGCTGGCGAACTGGCTTCGGCCGAGGAGCATTCTGACCTCGCGGCACTTGGTGGAGTCATCGAACAACTTGGAGTTCGAGGCGCCGATGCCCGTGCGTCGTTCTCAAAAACTTTTGGTCGGTTCGACGATCGAAAAGTGCAGCGAGCGTTTGATCAACTTCAGCCCCGAAAGAAGAAGCGATGAAGGTTCTTGCCACCTACAACATCAAAGGTGGAGTCGGGAAGACCGCAACTGCGGTGAATCTTGCTCATGTCGCTGCCGCCCAAGGAAACCGCGTTCTCGTGTGGGATCTCGACCCCCAGGGTGCGGCGACGTTCTATTTTCGGGTGAAGCCAAAGGTGAAAGGCGGCGGAAAAGCCATCGTTCGCGGTTCACTTGAACTTGGCGATGCCATCAAGGCCACCGACTTCGACAATCTCGACCTCGTACCTGCTGATTTTTCCTATCGCCATCTCGATCTTTGGCTCGACGATGCCAAGAAGCCGCTTGTTCGAATCCGGCGCGCGCTTCGTCAGGTTTCCGAAGAGTACGACTATGTGTTTCTTGATTGTCCACCGAGCATTTCGCTTACGTCCGAAAGCGTGTTCCGTGCGGCCGACGCACTGCTCGTGCCAACAATTCCCACCACACTTTCATTGCGCACCTACGAGCAACTCGATCGCTTCGTCGAAGAGAACCCCGACATGGTTCGCGAACTCAAAATCCTCGGATTCTTCTCAATGGTTGATCGCCACAAGCGCTTGCATCGTCGTTTCATGAGTGAACTGCGCACCGCACATCCCGAAATGCTGGATGCAACGATCCCAAATTCCACCGATATCGAGCGTATGGGTGTCCATCGCGAACCAGTCGGCGCTTACGGCAAGGGCAGCAAGCCCGCTCGTGCCTATGAAGCGCTCTGGTCGGAACTACAGACTCGTCTGTAGTTGATTGATCACAGTGCCTAACGGAAGGTTCGCCCCGAGCCCCACGGCGACATTGCATCTGGGCAACCTTCGCACCGCATTCGTGGCGTGGTTGGCTGCTCGCTCAAGCGGATCGCAGTTCT
>WLGJ01000017.1 GCA_009703275.1 Actinomycetota bacterium | reverse complement strand
GCCGGGGGTATTTGTTACTATCGCCATAGGAGAAATTCCCCCGCCCATCCTCCCGGAGCATCCTCATGGCCAGCACCGAACTTGATCTTGACCTCGGCCGCTACAAACTCGGCTGGAGCGATGCCGAGGACTACGTCTTTAAGCCCAAACGTGGCCTCGACGAAAACATCATCAAAGAGATGTCGTGGATGAAGGGCGAGCCCGACTGGATGCGCGACTACCGCCTCAAGTCCTACGCCCAATTCCTGAAGCGTCCGATGCCCAACTGGGGCGGCGACATGTCCGAGATTTTCTTCGACGACATTTTTTATTACATCAAGCCGACCGATCATCAGGTCGATGCGTGGGACGAACTTCCCGACTCAGTGAAGGAAACCTACGAGAAGCTCGGAATTCCCGAAGCCGAACGTAAGTACCTCGCTGGCGTTACGGCGCAGTACGAATCCGAAGTCGTGTACCACAAGAACCGTGAAGATCTCGAAGCTCAAGGCGTCATCTTCACCGACATGGACACCGCTCTTCGTGAGCATCCCGAAATCGTTCGCGCCTACTTCGGCACCGTTATTCCGTCCAACGACAACAAGTTCTCTGCACTCAACTCCGCAGTGTGGTCGGGTGGCTCGTTCATCTACGTGCCGCCGGGCGTTTCGGTCGAAATGCCGCTTCAGGCCTACTTCCGCATCAACGCGGAAAACATGGGTCAGTTCGAACGCACGCTGATCATCGCCGACGAAGGCAGCCAGGTTCACTACATCGAAGGCTGTTCAGCTCCGGTGTACACCTCCGACTCGCTGCATTCAGCGGTCGTCGAAATCGTCGTCAAGCCCAGCGCACGCGTGACCTACACGACCATTCAGAACTGGTCGAACAACGTGTTCAACCTCGTCACCAAGCGCGCTCGCGTTGAGGCCGAAGGTCATATGGAGTGGATCGACGGAAACATCGGTTCTCGTCTCACCATGAAGTACCCAGCGGTGTGGCTTGTTGGCCCCAAGGCCTCGGGCGAGGTCCTGTCAGTTGCCTATGCCGGCCCCGGTCAGCATCAAGACACTGGCTCGAAGATGGTGCATGCTGCACCCGAGACCACCTCGAAGATCGTTTCAAAGTCGATCTCCAAAGATGGCGGTCGTACCTCATATCGCGGTCTTATCCGTGTCGAAGACGATGCCTACGGCTGCAAGAGCCATGTGCAATGCGACGCACTCATCCTCGACGACGAATCAATTTCCGACACCTTCCCGTATATGGAAATCGGTTCTGGTGATGCGGTCATCGGCCACGAGGCAACGGTCTCGAAGGTTGCCGACGAACAACTCTTCTATCTCATGAGCCGCGGTCTTTCTTCTGAACAGGCCATGGGAATGGTTGTCAACGGCTTCATCGAACCAATCACTCGCACACTGCCAATGGAATACGCAGTGGAGTGGAGCCGTCTGATTGAGCTGCAGATGGAAGGTTCAGTCGGCTAGTTCGGCTGCCGTACGCTCGCGTCATCGACGCGAACGGCAAACATCTGATTGAGCGGCGCGAGCATCGCGCTGTTGCTGACGTTCTCATTTCGTCGGTTCTGTTCGCAGGCTGCAACATTGCATGGCGATATGGAAGCGGTCCGGCAATCGGTATTGTCGGATTCCGAATCGCAATTGGCGCGCTTGTTGCCGTTGCGATCGCGCGTCGTCAGGGCGCTGGTTCTTGGCTAGATCCGCTCCGGGTGCGATCGGGCCGAATCGCAGTGGGTGTCCAGGTAGTTGGGCTTGTTGCTGCCGGGACGATGTTTCGAACTCTCGATGGGCCACTCGCTGGACTCGCACTTGCGTGTACCCCGGCTGTTGCATTGCTCGTTCGTGATCGAGCCGGAAGGTTCTCAACGTTCGCGGCGCTTGGTTCATCACTTGCCGCCATCATCGGCTTGACGGTTGCCGCCGGTGGTGAAGGAGTGAACGCGGTGACGTGGGCCGGCGCAGCGATCGCGGTCGCATTCGTCGCCATTGAAGTGTTTGGTCTGCGGACGTCTGAGCTCGCGGTACAAGATGGGCTCAATCCCACGGCAATTGTTTCGTCGACAATGATCAGTGGATCAATCATCCTGTTGCCGCTCGGGTTGATGTTCGGGACGTTGCAAAAGCCGTGGACGATATGGGGAGCACTTGGTGCAGCTCTCGCCGTTGCGTTGTTTGGAACCATCGGCCGCGTACTTCGCACGGCCGCGCTGCCGGCGGCTGGGGTCACTGCCGTTGCTGCAAGTTCCCAGATCAATGCTCTCTTCACGGCGCTTGGCGGCGTGTTGTTGCTTGATGATTCGGTGACTGCGGTGAGCCTGGTGTGTACCGTGCTGGCTGCTGCTCTCGGAGCCACGGCGGTTGTGGCTGCGGCTCGATGGCGACTTTCTCGTGCGCCCGATCTCGGCCTCGCGTTGGATTCCTGACGCCCGAATGAAACACTGTCGGTATGCCGATGCGTGAGGAATGTAAGCAGTTCGAAAGTCGCAGTTACGCCAATGGCGAAACGGTGCGGAAGTGCAACCTTGATTTAGCCCCCGAAGCGCCTTGGCGCTGTCCTGAGAATTGTTCGGGTTACGAGCGACGACTGGTTGACGTCGACTGGCAACACGGTTCGCTGATCGTTCCTCCCACGCCACCCGAGCCTCAAGGCCAGGGCATTGCCGAACTGCTCGATGCGGCGGAAGACATCGTGAACGCCATTGGCCCGCAGGTCCTTGCCGATCTAGAGATCGAACAGAAAAAAGCCAACAGCCGGATGGGTCGCCTGAAGCGGAAGTTCCGGCGTTCCTAAACTGGCCGTAATTTCTCCTATGCGGGTAGGATTATTCCCGTGTCTTCCCCCCAATGGCTTGTTGATAGACGTTCCGCGGCCGTCCAGACCGACCAGTTCGCCATGCCTTCTTCTGAAGAAGAGGTCTGGCGCTATAGCCGCGTTGCCGACGTTGATCTGAGCCAGTGGGCGATCGTGAGCGATCGATCTGAGGGTGTTCCCGCTGAAGCATCAGCGCTCCTCGAATCGCTCGGCCAGCTCTCTGGAGCGGTGGTTGTTCGCAACGGCGCTGTGGTTGCGTCTCGACTCGATGATGCCCTCAGTGCAAAGGGTGTGTATGTCGGCTCGCTCGTTGATGGTCCCGATGCGCAGAATTCGCTCGGCGTTGTTGCCGATGGTGGTCCCGACGTGTTTGGGCGCCTCAACGATGCCAACTTCCTCGACGGCGTGCTCGTACATGTGCCCGCCGGTGTCACCGTCGAATCACCAATCGCCATCATCGATTGGATTGACATCGGTGGTTCGGCGGTTTACCCCCGCCTTGTCATCCGGGTCGGCGCCGATGCCGATGTGCGCGTCCTCGACTGGCATGGTTCGGCGGACGTCGCAGCATTCGTTTCTCCGCTCGTTGAACTCGATGTTGATCGCGCTGGTCGCCTTTCCTACGGCAACGTGCAATTGCGAGGTCCGCGGGTGTGGCAGATCGCTTCGCAGGTAAGTCGTGTTCTCAATGACGGAACGCTGACTGCATCGCATGCCGGACTTGGGTGCGACTACGGCCGAATGCGTACTGATTGTGAACTCCTCGGCCGTGGCGCAACGGGCAATCTCAGCGCCGTGTACTTCGGTACTGGTTCACAAACGCTTGATTTCCGAACCTTTCAGCATCATGCCGCCCCCGACACGAACTCGAATCTTTTGTTCAAGGGCGCCGTTGGTGGGCAGTCACGCTCGATTTACACGGGCCTCATCCGCGTCGAGAAAGACGCTCGCGGCACGAACGCTTTCCAGACCAATCGCAATCTGAAGCTTTCTGACACTGCATGGGCGGAGTCAGTGCCGAATCTGGAAATTGAAACCAACGATGTGAAATGCAGCCATGCATCCACGGTTGGCCCCGTTGACGAAGAGCAGGTCTTCTATCTCGAAAGTCGTGGCGTTCCGACTGAAATCGCTGAGCGACTGATTGTGGCTGGATTCTTCGACGAAGTACTTGAAGAGTTCCCAGTTGCCACTGCGGTGCCGTTGATTGCTGCCGCAATTGATGAACGACTCGATGCAGGGGTGAACTCATGACGCTCGAACGTGTTTGTTCCATCCAAGATGTTCCCGATGGAGAGGTCCGACGTTTCGATTTTGGTTCTGTGAGAATCGCGCTCGCCCATATCGGCGGCACGTTCTACGCAATCGGCGATCGTTGTACACATCTCGATGTCTCACTCTCCGAGGGTGAAGTACACGCCAAGACCTGTGAACTCGAATGCCCGAAGCATGGCAGTTGCTTCTCGCTCGAAACGGGTATCCCGAACTCGCTTCCCGCGACCAAGGCAGTTCCGACTTATGTCGTGCGCATCGACGACGCCGATGTGTACGTGGAGATCGACTGACATGGGTGAACTTCGAATTCAAGGACTTACGGCCGAGGTTGCTGGCCGACAGATTCTTAATGGTGTTGATCTTGTTGTGAAGTCCGGCGAGGTCCATGCCGTTATGGGTCCCAACGGCGCCGGCAAGTCAACTCTTTCGCATGTGCTTATGGGCAAGCCCGGCTACACCGTCACCGGTGGCTCGGTCACGATCGACGGTGTCGATCTGCTTTCACTTCCTACCTACGAACGGGCGAAGGCTGGTTTGTTCTTGGCCATGCAGTATCCGGTCGAGGTTCCTGGCGTAAGCCTTGAAGAACTCCTTACCGAAGCGCTTTCAGCGCAGGGTCGTGATGCGTCAGTCGTTCACACCACTGTTGCCGCTGAAGCTGAGCGCATTGGATTGGCCACTCGCCTTCTTGATCGTCCCGTCAACGTTGATCTTTCCGGTGGAGAGAAGAAGCGCAACGAAACGATGCAGCTCGCGGTATTGCGGCCCAAGTTTGCAATTCTCGATGAGCTTGATTCGGGCCTCGACGTTGATGCTCTTCGCGCGTGCTCGCGCCGCGTCGAAGCCGCCACGACCGAGTTTGACCTTGGTGTTCTTGCGATCACCCATTACTCACGTCTGCTTGAAGAACTCAAGCCCGATGTGGTGCACATCCTCGCTCAGGGTCGCATCGTTTCTTCTGGCGGCCCAGAACTTGCCGATGAGCTCGAACGCACTGGTTATGCCGAGTGGGTTGAAGAAGAAGCGCCGGCGACGGCTGCGGCCGATCCATTCGCTGACCCCTTCGCCGATCCGTTCGCATGAGCCCTCGCGATCGGGTCCTTACTTCCGAGGAAGTTGCCGATCGGTTGGCGACCATTCCGGAATGGGCGATGGTCGACGGGCATCTGCATCGTGAGTTCACCTACGCCAATTTCACTGAGGCTTGGGCGTTCATGAACCGAGTTGCTCCGATTGCCGAAGAACTCGACCATCACCCGAACTGGTCAAACGTGTGGAACAGCGTCGTGATCGACATAACAAGCCACGACAGCGGTGGTCCGACCGAGCGTTGCTTTGCTTTGGCAAAGGGCATCGACGGAGTCGTCAGTATCTGACAGGATCGGCGCCATGGCGTCCAACCTCCCCGTCGTTCCACTCGACGAGGATGGTTATTGGGCCGACCCATACCCGATCCTTGCTGAGCTGAGGGAGAACCACCGCACGGCGGTGACGCCAGAAGGGATTAAAGCGATCCTTCGCTGGGATGACGCCGAAGAGATTAAGAAGCGACCGGAGTTCATCAACGAGGGACTCGAGTACATCGAGGCTCGGGGGTTCAAGCCGGGTGATCCGCTCTATGAGTGGCGGCGGTATTCAATTGGGGCGCTCAATGGCGAGGACCATCGTCGGTTACGCGGATTAGTGAATCGGGCCCTCACTCCGAAGTCTGCCGACAAAGTGCGTCCGGTCGTGCGCCAGCATGTGCGAGACCTCCTTGAGCGGCATGCCGATACTGGTGAATTCGATGTGCGACAACAGATTCGAATCGTGCCGTTTCTTTCCATTGCCTCATTTCTTGAAATATCTCCGGCAGAAGCGGCGGAGGTTGGTCAGAAAATGCAAGGCGGTGGTGGTGACGCGTTTGGCCCAAACGTCACTCAGGAGATTCGTGATCGCGCCAATGCAACATTTGCCGCAGCGATGGAGTTCGTAGGTCAACTCGTAGAAAGTCGTAGAGAAGAACCTCGAGACGATCTCCTCACTCGTCTGATCGAAGCCGAGGAGAATGGCGACCGACTTAGCAATGAAGAGCTCATCGTTCTGTTCACGAATATCTTCGCTGGAGCGATCGAAACAACGTCGAGCGTGATGACATCAATGTTTCTTGAATTCGCTCGACATCCGGACCAGCTCGAACTTCTCCGATCGAATCCCGATGGATTAGTTCGCGGGGCGGTCGAAGAGGTTCTGCGCTACCGGCCTGGCTTCTACGCATCGGGAAACAAGACGACGAAGGCGACGGAACTAGCTGGGCTGCAGTTCGAAGAGGGCGAAGCAGTCACTACGATTATTGGCGGCCCAAATCGAGATCCACTTCGCTACGAGGATCCGAATCGTTTCGACATCACTCGTGACCCCACCATGTGGTCGTTTACGTTCAGCATGGGCCCACACTTCTGCCTTGGGCAGGCTTTGGCTAGAGCCGAACTGCAAGAAACGGCCCTCGCGATTGCAGTGCATACACGGAATCTTGAACTCACTGGCGAGTCGAATTGGTTACCGCGGGTGATGGTCAATCATGTTGATCACTGCCCGATTCGTTACGAATTCGTTCCGTAAACGATTCAACCTATTGCGAATGCTTCAGGCGGAAGCTTCTTCGATGCCTTGAGCGAGGGTGTTCCAAGCGAGCGTTGCGCATTTAATGCGAACCGGAAACTTCACAACGCCACGAAGTGCTTCGAGATCGCCAAGTTTTACGTCGGGTGCTTCGATTGGATCGGTGGTCTCGGCGCCTTCGAGTGAATTCTCGTGAATCGACATCATCGCCTTAAAGGCGCGGGTGAGATCGTCGATCTCGGCAATGGTCTTGCCCTTAACGGCCGCAGACATCATCGATGCTGACGACTGGCTAATTGAACAGCCCTGACCGGAAATTCGAATGTCGGCCACGCGACCATCGGCATCGAGGTCGAGGTACAGCACGATTTCATCGCCACACAGCGGATTGAAGCCTTCGACGCGATGTGCCGGAGGGGTTTCGAGCTCGCCGCGATTACGCGGGTTGCGGTAGTGGTCGAGGATGATCTCTCGGTAGAGGTCTTCGAGGCCGGGCATTGGCGGCACTCCCTGTGCGTGGTGTGTAAGTGAGCGTAGGGGACTAGAGGGTGAAGAACGCGCCAGTTGCATCAAGTGCGTCGGCGAGGGCGTCGATATCGGCGGTGTCGTTATAGACGTAGACCGAGGCACGAGCCGTAGCGCCGATGCCAAGCAGTTTCATGAGGGGCTTGGCGCAGTGGTGTCCGGCACGAACGCAGACCGCGTGCTGGTCGAGAACCTGGGAAATGTCGTGCGGGTGCAGGCCGTCGAAATCGAAACTGAAGACGCCGCCGCGCTCAAGTGGGCTTGATGGGCCGTGGATGCGGATGCGATCACCAAAGCGTTGGTGAAGCGTCGAGATCGTGTACTCGGTAAGTGAAATCTCGTGAGCGCGGATGTTGTCCATGCCGACGCCATTGAGCCATTCGACAGCCGCGCCAAGTCCGATGATTTCGGCAATGGCTGGCGTGCCGGCCTCGAACTTCCAGGGCAGCTCGTTCGTGGTGAACCCATCGAGGCGAACATCGCGAATCATTTCCCCGCCGCCAAGGAACGGTGGCATCGCCTCGAGGAGGTCTTCGCGTCCGTAAAGAACGCCGATACCAGTGGGGCCACACATCTTGTGTCCGGAGAACGCAAGGAAGTCGGCGCCAAGATCTTGGACGTTGGTAGCGCTGTGGGGCACGGACTGGCAGCCGTCGATGATGCTGATCGCGCCGGCTTTGCGAGCGGCGTCAGTAAGTGTGCGTACCGGGTTCATTGTTCCGAGCACATTCGACATAGCGGTGACAGAGAGAACTTTGGCGCCATCAAGAAGTGTGTCGAGCTCGGTGAGATCGAGGCGCCCTTCGGCGTCGAGCGGAATCCAACGAAGCTGAATGCCGATTTCGGCAACGAGCATGTGCCACGGAACGATGTTGGCGTGGTGTTCCATATGGCTGAGCACGACGACATCGCCGGCAGAAAGGTTTGCTCGTCCCCAACTCTGCGCAACCATATTGAGAGCTTCGGTTGCGTTCTTGGTGAAGATGATTTCGGAGGAGGAACGCGCACCAATGAAATCGCGAACAAGGGCTCGAGCCATTTCGGTTCGGTTCGTGGCTTCTTCGGCAATCATGTAGACGCCGCGATGCACGTTGGAATTAATCGTGCGGTAATAGTCGTCCATCGCGTCCAAAACGGACAACGGCTTCTGCGAGGTGGCCGCCGAATCGAGATACACAATCGGCTTGCCGTGAACCTCTCGAGAAAGCAGCGGGAACTGCTCTTTCAAGAGTGTTCCATCGAGGGGGTCGGTGCTTACAGCCATGCGTCGTAACCCTCGGCTTCAAGCTTGCGAGAAAGTTCGGGACCACCTGATTCAACGATGCGGCCGTTGATGAGCACATGTACGAACGAAGGATTCAGCTCATCAAGAAGTCGTTGGTAATGCGTAATGGCGAGAATGCCGAGTTCCGGTCGTGCGGCGAGCACTTCGCGCACGCCTTTCGCGACGATGCGCAATGCATCGATGTCGAGGCCGGAATCAGTTTCATCGAGGATGGCGATGTCAGGCTGAAGAATTGCCATCTGGAGGATTTCGTTGCGCTTCTTTTCGCCACCGGAGAAACCTTCATTGAGGTAACGGTCGGCGAACGAAGGATCCATGTCGAGTCTGGTCATCCAGTCCATGATCTCGAGTCGCAATTCGAGCATGGAAAGGTCGATGCCGCGACGGGCCGACCAGGCTTGGCGAAGGAAGTTCAGAACCGAAACGCCCTGGATCTCCTGCGGGTACTGGAAAGCAAGGAACATGCCGGCCTTGGCCCGCACGTCGGTGGACCAATCGGTGACGTCGTCGCCCTTGAAAAGAATGCGGCCCGAGGTGACCTGATACTCAGGGCTTCCGAGAAGGGCAGATGCAAGGGTCGACTTGCCGGAACCGTTGGGGCCCATGAGCGCATGGACCTCGCCTGCGCCGATGACAAGGTTGACGCCACGCAGGATCTCGACGGGATTCTCACCTGCGGTAGAGACGTGAAGATCCTCGATGGTGAAGAGGGGGGACATGCCCGCAGTCTAGAGCCACGGGGGGATTCGCACTACCGCCGTAGGAGAAATTACTGACCCCAGCGCAGAGGACTACCAGCCTCGGTCGACCCATTCCTGCAGGTGAGGTCGTTCGGAGCCGATCGTTGTCCAGTTTCCGTGACCGGGAAGCACGATGGTGTCGGCCGAGTAGGTAAAGAGTCGCTGATCAAGTGAATCAATGATCGTGGCGAAATCTCCGCCTTCGAACGAGGTGTTGCCGGGTCCTCCGGGGAACAAGGTGTCGCCAGAGAACAGCAACGGACTGCCCTCAAGGGCAAAGCACATCGAACCGCGAGTGTGGCCGGGGGTTGCGATCGTGCGGAGGCGAAGCCGACCGAATTCGATCACATCGTCATCATCCAAAATGCTGTCGTAGGCCGGGAGCATTTCGGAATCTGCGGCGGTAACGGCGACGTCGTATCCGGCATCGCGAACAGCAGGAACGGCCTGAATGTGATCCCAGTGGCCATGGGTTTCGATCACACGTCGCACGCCGAGTGCGCTGCAGAGTTCAAGTAGGCGTTCATGTTCGTTCGCAGCGTCGATCAAAACGCCATCGCCGGTCTCGGTGCAGCGAATGACAAAGACGTTGTTGTCCATCGGGCCGACCACAACGGCATGGACTTCGTATCCGGTCTCAGCGAGCAGAAGCGTCATAACCACAGTCTCGCAGGAGATTGGACTTGGAGGGCTACCGTTCGGCCATGAAAGCAATCGTTTGCGAGCAATTTGGGCCGGTAGGCGACCTCCGACTGGTTGAACGCGAAAGCGCTGCGGTGGGTCCGGGAGATGTTCGAGTTGCCGTCACCGCGTGCGGAGTCAATTACGTCGACGGACTTTTCGTCCAAGGTAAGTATCAGATCAAGCCTCCGGTTCCGTTCGTTCCCGGCATGGAGGTCGTGGGCCGCGTCGTCGAAATTGGCTCTGACGTCTCGACTCGTTCGATTGACGATCGCGTCTTTGTGAACGTTGGTCTTGGCGGGTACGTCAGTGAAGTCGTTGTCGGCGAAGGTCGTACGGCGCTGCTTTCTGATTCGATCACCGACGGACAAGCAGCGACGTTCACACAGAGTTACCTCACTGGATGGTTTGCACTTCGTGAACGCGCGCAGGTGCAGAGCGGGCAAACTCTTCTGGTGCTCGGCGCGGGAAGTGGCGTCGGTCTTGCGGCGGTCGATATCGGTTCATCGCTGGGCATGCGCGTCATTGCCGTGGCCTCCACCGAAGAAAAGCGTCAACTCGCGCTTTCACGCGGTGCCGAAGCCGTCATTGATTCGACAGCAGAGGACGTGAAGGAACGAGCCAAGGAACTTGGCGGCGGCTCGGTCGATGTTCTCTATGACCCAGTTGGCGGAGATCTCGGCACCACCTGTCTGCGAGCTTTGGGCGACAACGGGGCCTATCTGGTCATCGGTTTCGTGGCCGGAATCCCGAGCCTCCCGGCGAACCAGATCCTGCTGCGCAACCGGAGGGTCATCGGCGTCGATTGGGGTGGCTGGGCCCTGCGAAACGGTGAGCGCAACGGGGAGTTGGCGGCCGAGGTGCTGGCAGAAATCACGAAAGGCTCGCTGAATCCAGTCGAACCGGTGGCCTACCCGCTGGCTGAAGCTGCTCGGGCGCTCACCGACCTCGAGGAACGCCGAATCGCGGGCAAGGCGATCCTCGTTCCCTGACCGAAACGAATCGGGCCAGAGATGTGCCGCACGCCCCTTGTGTCGGCTAGAACTACCCCCTGCGGCAGTTGCTGCACACGTCAACCGGCGGGGGACCGACCCCCGTTCGCGACCGGAGGCCACCACCATGAACTTTGCCTTCTCTGAGGAGCAGGAAGAGCTTCGCAACATCGTTCGTCAGTTCCTCGAGGCCAAGTCCTCAGAAGCCGATGTCCGTGAGCAGATGGAAACCGAGCGCGGGTACGACCCCGACGTCTGGGCACAGATGGCCGAACAGCTCGGCCTGCAGAGCCTGACCATTCCCGAAGAGTTCGGTGGCCAGGGTTATGGCTACGTCGAACTCATCGTTGTTCTTGAAGAGATGGGCCGTGCACTTCTGTGCGCGCCGTACTTCTCCTCCGTTGTTCTTGCTGCCAACACCGTGATGCAGTCCGGTGACGATGCTGCCAAGGCTGCGATCCTTCCGGGTATCGCCTCAGGCGAAACCATCGCCACTGTTGCATTCACCGAACCGAACGGTCGCTGGGACGAATCAGGCATCGAAGCAACCGCCACGAACGATGGTGGAACGTGGAAGATCAGCGGAACCAAGTCCTACGTCATCGACGGTCACACCGCGAACGTGATCATCGTTGCCGCCCGCACCGCAGCTGGTGTGAGCCTCTTCTCCGTCGCTGGCGACGCTGGCGGCCTCACCCGCACCGCGCTTGCCACCATGGATCAGACCCGCAAGCAGGCCAAGCTCGACTTCTCGAACGTCGAAGGCACGCTTATCGGTACCGACGGAGCCGGCTGGAACGTTCTCTCCACCGTTCTCGACCTTGCTGCTGTCGGCCTCGCTGCCGAACAGGTTGGTGGCGCTCAGATGTGTCTCGACATGGCTGTTCAGTACGCCAAGGATCGCGTGCAGTTCGGTCGTCCGATCGGTTCGTTCCAGGCCATCAAGCACAAGTGCGCCGACATGCTCCTCGAGGTTGAGTCCGCTAAGTCCGCTGCGTACTACGCCGGCTGGTGTGCATCAGAGCTCAACGACGAACTGCCTGCAGTTGCGTCGCTGGCCAAGGCCTACTGCTCCGATGCGTACTTCCACGCTTCCGCCGAGAACATTCAGATCCACGGAGGCATTGGTTTCACCTGGGAACACCCGGCGCACATGTACTTCAAGCGTGCGAAGTCTTCAGAACTTCTCTTTGGTGATCCCACCTATCACCGTGAGCTTCTTGCTCAGCGCATCGGCATCTGATCCGCTGACTCACGCGACGAGCCGATCGTGATCGTCGTTTTCATCGTCCTTGCCGCGTTTGCGGTGGTGGCCATCGGACTTGTTGCCGTTGGTCGCCTCGCGGGCCAACTTGCTGAGCAGCCTCGTCCGGCCGTCTATGACCGTGCCGAAGCAGTTGACTTTGTTGCTGATCGTCTACCGGACGATGTCACAGCGCAATTGACCTACGACGAACTCGCGCAGCTCCTGCAATGGCATCTCGATTATCTCGAAGAATTGGGTGTCGCCCGGGCTCAGGGCGTCGAGAACGTTGCGAATGGGCCACTCGTAGCTGCTGAAGACGATGCATTGGCGTTCGTCATTGGTCGAGCGACCGACGCCGGGCTTGCTGTCGACGATGTCACCGTGGTGCAGGTCATTGAAGGCAACGAAAAGTACCTCGAGGCCATCGGGGCGATTGGCAATCAACTTCCGATGCCTGAGGACCCAACCGGCAAGTAATCGCTGGCAAAAGAGCGGCTGGCGGTTCTCTGCCGTCTACGATGAGACAATGCATCGTCCGACGAAGTTCGAACACAACCGTTGGGTGGGCGACAAGCGCACGCAGGTCGTCTACGACGTCGACAACATCGACGATCCGTCCATCATTGAAGAACTGATGGAAGCTGAGACATTCATTTGCTTCGGACCAGACACGGTTGATGAAGCACGCAACCGTTGCTACAAGCCCTACAAGGGCAATGGCAGCGGTCTCGTCGACGCAGAAGCCTGATTGTCTCTGACCGTGGAGAAACTCTTTCGGTCAGGTGACATCGAACTTGCTGGGCACCTCGCTCGTCCGCGAATTGCACCGGGTACGTCAGTTCCAGGACTACTGATCTGTCATGGCTTTCCCAATCTGAATCAGGGTGGCGCACTTTCGGCTCGATCGTTCCCTGAACTCGCCGAGCGCATCGCCACCGAAATGGGTTGGATGGTGTTGGTCTTTAACTTCCGTGGAGCTGGCGATTCTGGAGGCAACTTCTCTTTGCGCGGATGGCGAGACGATCTTCTTGCAGCGGCCGCGTATCTACGCACTGTTGAAGGTGTGCACGGAGTCTGGGCTGCCGGATACGGAACGGGCGGATCACTTTCGATTTCTGCTGCGGCCCTTGATCCGGAAATCCGCGGTGTCGCCGCTATGGGATCACCAGCGGACTTTGACGATTGGGCAAATCATCCGCGGTTACTGCTGCAGCATGCACGCGCGACGGGAATTATTCGTTCCTCTTCGTTTCCTGAGAATTTCGACGAATGGTCGAAGGAAATCCGCGAGGTTCGCGCAGTCGCAGCGATTCGTTCGGTTGCGCCTCGTCCAGTGCTGATCATGCATGGCTCGGAAGACGACACCGTTCCGGTGTTCGACGCTCGGGTGCTCGCCGATGCACACGGAAGCGCAGACCTCCGAATCATCGAAGGTGGCGCGCATCAGTTGCGCCATGATCCGCGCGCCGTTGCGGTGCTGCTCGGCTGGCTCGACAGGCAGCGCGCTGCGGCCGCTGCTGAACGCGCCAGTTGAATTAGCTCAAGAGCGGGTTGGGTGCATCGGGATCGATGCCGTGATCAGAAATTGCCGAAGCAACAACTGATGCATCGATAACCCCATCGGCAGCGAGAGCTGAGAGCACGGCGATTTCAATGTGAGCGGCGTCGATTTCGAAGAAACGACGTAACGCTTCGCGGGTGTCAGATCGACCGAATCCGTCGGTGCCGAGCGAGACGAAACGCTTGGGAACATAAGGTGCAATTTGATCGGGAACGGACTTCATGAAGTCACTGACAGCGACAATGGGGCCGGGGGCTGCACCTAACTGTTGAGTGACTTGTGCCGACCGTGGCGTTTCGGTTGGGTGAAGTCGGTTCCAGCGTTCGACATCAAGCGCGTCTTCTCGAATCCGCTTATAGGAAGTCGCACTCCAGAGTTCGGCGCCGATTCCGCGTGCGGCGAGCGCGGCTTGGGCATCGCGAGCGCCTTGATTCATCGTGCCGGAAAACACGATCGTTGCTTTCGCCTCGCAACCTTCTGGAGCGTCGGCCCACTTGTAAAGGCCACTCATAATGTCGGCATCGGTGACGTGGTCCGGACGGGGAGGCATGATCTGGTTTTCGTTGTACGCGGTCAGGTAATAGAAGACACCTTCGCCGGCACCGTCAGGGCCGCCGTACATGCGCTGAAGGCCGTTCTCAATGACTGCTGCGAGTTCGTAGGCAAACGCAGAGTCGTACACCTGGCATGTGGGCACGGTCGACGCGAGCACAAGACTGTGCCCGTCCTGATGCTGAAGACCTTCACCAAGCAACGTTGTGCGTCCTGCGGTCGCGCCGATGATGAAACCTTTGGTCTGGGCGTCGGCAGCGGCCCACACCAGATCGCCTACCCGTTGGAATCCGAACATCGAATACAGGGTGAAGAACGGAACCATTGGAACGCCGCGTGTTGCATAACTCGTTCCGGCAGCAGTGAAGCTCGCCAGCGATCCGGCTTCGGTGATTCCTTCTTCGAGGAGCTGCCCACTTTTGGATTCCACATAGGAGATCAGCAACTCATGGTCGACAGGTTCGTAGAGTTGGCCTTGAGAGGCGTAAATGCCAAGTTCGCGGAACAGAACCTCCATGCCGAAGGTCCGTGCTTCGTCAGGAATGATCGGTACGACGCGCGGCCCAAAGTTTTCTGATCGGCACAACCCGCGCAATAGGCGTGTGAACGCCATCGTTGTGGAGACGGCTTGTGTGCCAGAGCCCTTCGCGAATTCTTCATAGACGGAAGGATCGGGGAGTGCGAGTGGGCGACGGATCTGCAGCGAACGACTTGGGACAAATCCATCGAGTGCTTCACGACGCTGAGCGAGATACATCGCTTCTGGCGAGTCCGCTGGTGGTCGATAGAGCGGAGGCGCTTCGGCATCAATCGCCGATTCTGGAATTTGTTCGGTGAGCTGAAGACGATCTCGGAATCCCAGGATCTCTTCGTGGCTCAACTTCTTGATCGAATGGGTCGCGTTACGGCCTTCGACTGTCGAACCAAGAGCCCAACCCTTCACGGTTTTCGCGAGGATGACCGTCGGTGCCCCCTTAGTTTCGACCGCTGACTTATAGGCGGCATACACCTTCTTGTAATCGTGGCCGCCGCGAGGAAGTGCTCGTAACTGATCATCGGAAAGGTGTTCAACGAGCTTGCGCAAGCGTGGGTCGGGTCCGAAGAAATGCTCGCGGATATAGGCACCGCTTTCGATCGCGTATCGCTGCCATTCGCCGTCTGGGGTTGAGTTCATCTTGGACAACAAGACGCCGTCGACATCGCGCGACAAAAGTTCGTCCCAGCCTGCACCCCACACAACCTTGATGACGTTCCAGCCCGCGCCTCGGAACACGGATTCAAGTTCCTGAATTATTTTTCCGTTGCCGCGGACGGGACCATCGAGTCGTTGCAGATTGCAGTTGACGACCCAAATCAGATTGTCGAGTTGCTCTCGGGCGGCAAGCGAAATCGATCCAAGTGTTTCGGGCTCGTCGGTTTCGCCGTCGCCAAGGAAACACCAGACCTTTGTTGCGCTCGTATCGTCGATCTGGCGGTTGAGGAGGTACTTGCTGAATCGTGCCTGGTAAATCGAATTGAGCGGACCGAGTCCCATAGAGACCGTTGGAAACTCCCAGAACTCGGGCATGAGCCACGGGTGCGGGTAACTCGAAAGTCCTCCGCCGCCGATTTCTCGGCGGAACTTCGACATTTCTTCTTCGCTCAGTCGGCCTTCGAGATAGGCGCGCGCATAAATGCCGGGAGCTGCGTGACCTTGCAAGTAAACGTGATCGCCAACCAGCGTTCCTGAACGGCCGCGGAAGAAGTGATTGAAGCCAACTTCGAGCAACATCGCTGATGATGCGTAGGAAGAAAGGTGTCCGCCGATGCCGTCAGCATTTTTGTTGGCGTAGATGACCGTCATTGCTGCGTTCCAGCGCAAGTACTGGCGAATGCGCTTTTCGATCTCTTCGTCGCCGGGAAACCACGGCTGTTCCTCAACGGGAATCGTGTTGATGTACGGCGTCGAGACTTCTGCTGGTGTGCCGATCTGCAATTCGCGTGCTCGCTCGGTGAGCCGTGATACCAAGTAGCGAGCGCGAGTCTTTCCGGCGGTATTGATGACAGCGTCGAGAGAATCGAGCCACTCAACCGTTTCTCCGGGGTCGGAGTCGGGAAGTTGGCTGACGAACTGATCAAGGTCCACGAGGCGCCTTTCAGAAATTGCGTTGCACCATGATGCCCACACGAAACTGGTTACCGGCAGGTAGCCCAGTTGATTTTTTCGTGAATCGTGGATGTCGGTTGTTCGCTCTGACCTGTGGGACGCTGGAACGGTGACAACAGTCGTGTTCACCGATGGTGCGTGCAGCGGTAACCCTGGCCCTGGTGGTTGGGCATGGGCGGTTGTCGACGGCGGCTTTGCCAGTGGGGGAGAAGCGCAGTCCACGAACCAGCGCATGGAGATCATGGCGGCATTCGAGGCGGTGAAATCGCATCAGGGTCCTGTTGAGATCGTGAGCGACTCCACCTATGTCGTGCATTGCTTCCGTGATCGCTGGCATGACGGTTGGAAGCGTCGGGGCTGGAAGAACTCTCAGCGCAAGCCCGTTGCCAACCGAGACCTTTGGGAGCCGTTCATCGATCTCGTCTTGAGTCGTGGCGATGTCACATTTCGCTGGGTGAAGGGCCATTCGGGCGATCCCATGAATGATCTTGTCGATCGTCTTGCGGTCGAAGCCGCCACCACTCAAATGCAAGCCTCAGGCTCGAAGCCTCCGACCGATCTCGGGCCGCCGGACACCTTCGGAACCGGCGAATCAGCGAAGGGGATCGTGGACTCTTCCCGGGCCTACCCCGACGACGAGCAGCTTTCGCTCTTCTGATCAACGATTGTGGTCAGAAATGCGGTCCGGAGCAGCCGCTCCCCGTATTCTCTGCAGCCATGGAAATCAATGGAATCTCAGCAATCGTCACCGGCGGCGCTTCGGGCATCGGTGAAGCATGTGCACGTCAACTCGCCGCTGGTGGGGCGAAGGTCGTCATCGCCGACCTCAACGATGAAAAGGGCAATGCGCTTGCGAGCGAAATCGGTGGGGCATTTGCTCACGTCGATGTGTGCAACAGCGACGACATCAAGGCCGCCATTGGCATGGCCGAGGAAATGGGCCCGATTCGCGCACTCGTGAACTCTGCAGGTATCGGCGCAGCGAGCCGAACCATCGGCAAGGACGGTTCGTATGACTCGGCCTTTAATCTTGATTACTGGCGCAAAGTTATTGACGTGAACCTCACCGGTACGTTCGATTGCATCCGTTTGGTCGCAACCGCGATGAGTCGGACTGAACCAGTTTCCGATGACGGCGAGCGTGGTGCCATCGTCAACATGGCCTCGACCGCTGCGTTCGACGGACAAATTGGTCAGGCCGCCTATTCCGCCTCAAAGAGTGGCGTTGCAGGTATGACCCTTCCGATTGCTCGCGACCTTTCAGTCGTTGGCATCCGAGTGAACACGGTTGCCCCTGGCCTTATCGACACGCCGATCTATGGCGAGGGCGAAGGCAGCGAGGCCTTCAAGGCGAAGCTCACCAAGGACGTGCTCTTCCCTGACCGTCTTGGTTACGCCAGCGAACTTGCGTCGATGGTGATTCAGCTCATCACGAACTCCTACATGAACGCCCAGACGATTCGCGTTGATGGTGGAGCACGTTTCAGCCCGAAGTGATCTGATCCAGATCCTGAGTGAGGACCCGGCTTCCGAGCCGGGTCCTTCGCTTTTGTGGGGCTAGTGGCTACGATCGTACGCATGTTCGTAGTGGGTATTGACCCGGGGTTGACCCGATGTGGCTATTGCGTGCTCGAAGTGCGTGATGGTGGTTCGCCGCGGGCTGTTGCATTGGGCGTGATGCGCACGTCGCCGTCTGACGAAGTCCATCACCGACTTGCCGAGCTTCAATCTGAACTTCGCGCCTTGCTCGCCGAGTTTCCGGTCACAGCAATGGCAGTCGAGCGGGTCTTGTTCCAGGTGAATGTGAGCACGGCGATGTCGGTTGGTCAGGCCAGTGGCATTGCCATGGTCGAAGCAGTCAATGCCGGTTGTGAGGTCGTGCAGTACTCGCCCAACGAGGTCAAGTCTGCGGTCGCTGGTTGGGGCAACGCCGACAAAGTGCAGATGCAGCAGATGGTTCAGACCCTCCTTGGCCTTGCTGAGCCACCACATCCATTCGACGCTGCCGATGCTGCGGCACTTGCTCTGTGTCACGTCGCAATGGCCCCTATGCGTGCTGCCGCGAATCGAGCGGTCTCGAAACGAGCGGTGTCAAAAGTGAGCGCGAAATGATCGGCTCAGTTCGTGGCAACTTGCTTGAACGGTTGCCATCGGGCGAGGTGCTTGTTGAGGTTTCAGGAATTGGGTACCGAGTCATCGTTGCGCCTTCTACAGCAGCGTCACTGGGTGAAACTGGTTCCGAAGTATTTCTTCATACCCATCACCACCGTCGCGAAGATGCCGAAACGCTCTACGGATTCAACTCTTCCGAACAACGCATGGTGTTTGAAGCGTTGTTGTCCGCTCACGGAGTTGGCCCCGCACTTGCTCTCGGCATCATGAGCGTGCATCCACCGGCCTCGTTGGTTCGAGTGTTGGCCAACGACGACATCGATGCGTTGTGTCTTGTTCCGGGCGTTGGCAAAAAGACCGCAGCCCGCCTACTCATCGAACTCAAGTCGAAACTCGATATCCCCGGTCTCGACATCGGGGCGGGTTCTGTTTCTGTCGACGGCGCAACCGGTGGTTCCTCATCGGTTGCCGACGTGCGCACCGCTCTTTCGGAGCTCGGCTACGGGCCAGACGAAGTTGCCGAAGCAGTCAAGGAACTTCCCGATTCGAACGACACTGCAGAATTGCTCCGTCTCGCTCTGCAACGATTGGCGGCCTGATGCGCGACGAACTTCTTTCGCCTGAACCCACCCCCGACGATGTCGAGCCGGTGCTCACCGATCACCCTTCAGGTGCCGACGTCATTGGTGAAGAGGGCGGCCTACGTCCTCGGCACCTCGACGACTTTGTTGGTCAGCGTGAACTGAAAGAACATCTCGGCATCATCCTCGAGGCCGCTCGGCGGCGCGAACAGGCCGTCGATCACTTGTTGTTTGCTGGTCCTCCAGGGCTCGGAAAAACAACTCTGGCCGGCATCGTGGCTGCCGAACTCCAAGTTGGCCTTCATGTCACCTCTGGTCCCGCACTCGACCGAGCCGGAGACCTCGCGGCAATTCTCACCCGCCTCGGCGAAGGCGATGTCTTGTTCATCGACGAAATCCATCGCCTCAGCCGCAACGTTGAAGAAGTGCTGTATCCAGCGATGGAAGATTTCCAGCTCGACATTGTCTTGGGTAAAGGCCCCGCTGCTCGTTCCATTCGTCTCGATCTGCCACGGTTCACCCTCGTTGGAGCCACGACACGTACGGGCCTCATTACCGGTCCCTTGCGCGACCGCTTCGGCTTAGTGGCCCGTCTCGATTACTACGACGCCGACGAACTGCAATCGATCGTTACGCGCGCTGGTGGCATTCTCGGAATTGGCATCGACGACGGTGGCGCATCCGAGATCGCTCGACGGGCCCGTGGCACACCCCGAATCGCTAATCGTCTTCTTCGTCGGGTTCGCGACTTTGCCGAGGTTCGTGGCGATGGCCGGATCGATGAAGCAACTGCACACGAAGGCCTTGCCGTGTTTGGTGTCGACGACCTTGGTCTCGACAAAGTCGACCGTGCCGTGCTTTCCAACCTGTGTCAGAAGTTCGGCGGCGGTCCTGTTGGTCTCGGCACACTGGCCATAAGCGTTGGCGAAGCCGAGGAAACAGTTGAAGACGTCTACGAGCCGTTTCTGATTCAGCAGGGGCTGCTCATGCGAACACCACGCGGTCGGGTTGCGACCCCCGCGGCCTGGGCGCATATGGGCTTGGTCGCACCGGCCAGCGCGCCGCTCACGGCCGATCCTTCGCGCAGCATGTTTGAGGCGTAGCAAAACCGCGGCCCCAACGCCCTAGCCTCGGCTTGCTATGGATACTGCTGCCTTCGATTATGAGCTGCCCGAGTCGGCGATAGCGCAGCGCCCGTTACCTGAACGCGATGCGGCGCGGCTCCTCGTCGATCGCGGCGCAGCGAATCCTCCCGACAATCACATCGTTCGAGATCTTCCAGATCTTCTTGAGCCAGGGGATCTGCTCGTTCTCAATACAACGCGCGTTCTTCCGGCGCGTCTGGCACTGCGTAAAGAAACTGGTGCCGCTGTTGAAGTGCTTCTTCTTGAGCGCCTCGATGGTGGATCGTTGTCAGATTCTGGGCAGTCGCGTTGGGAAGCGTTGGTCCGACCCGGGCGGAAGTTGCCTCCGGGCACCATCGTTCATCCCGCCGAAGGAACTGGGCTCGAAGTGTCGGTTGACGAGGACCTGGGTGATGGCCGAAGGGTGGTGACGATCGACGTAGAGGGTCCATTGCTCGATGTCCTTGAAACGTTCGGCGTGATGCCACTTCCTCCATACATCACCGAGGTGCTGGCGGAGCAAGAGCGCTACCAAACCGTCTTCTCTGAGCGACCCGCATCTGCGGCGGCCCCAACTGCGGGGCTTCATCTCACGCCCGAGGTCTTGGCTCGATGCGCCGAACGTGGCATTGGTCGCGCTGATGTCGAACTTGTGGTGGGCCTCGGAACCTTCCGACCGATCGCAACCGATCGCATTGAAGATCACGAAATGCACGGAGAGACCTACCGCGTACCCCAAGAAACTCTCGATGCATGTGCTCGAACGAAAGCGAACGGCGGACGAGTCGTTGCGGTCGGAACCACAGCGGTTCGAGCGCTTGAAAGCGCAGCTGCCTTCGGGGCGAACGAAGGTCGGACGGAGCTCTACATCCACGGCGACTACGACTTCTTGGTGGTCGACCGCATGATGACCAACTTCCATCTGCCCAAGTCATCGCTGATCGTGATGATCGATGCATTCGTCGGGCCGAGGTGGCGCGATCTTTATGCCGACGCATTACGCGACGGCTACCGCTTCTTGTCCTTTGGCGATGCGATGTTGTTAACGCGCCGCTGAGTTGTCAGTTTTGGCTTAGAGGAATTCGCAAAGGTAGGCCGCAGTCGCTTCGGCACGTACCTGAAAATGGCTCGAAGCTGGAACCTCGAAACCTGATCCCTTGGGGTAGATCTCCCAGTCGCTCTCGCCGTCGACGATTGCCTCGAGAACTCCGTTCACCACTGTCATGCGCTCGGGCGCCTCGGTGTTGAAGTCATAGGTGCCGGGGGCGATGACGCCGACGGTGGCTCGGCCTGCAGCAGTCTCGAAGCCGAGGCTCTGAACGCCACCATCGAAGTACGTGTTGTGGGAGGTGTCTGACATGTCGACGACGATAACGCTCTCAAAGGGTCAGTTGTGGTGACATGGAGCCCAGATACGAATATTTTTTTCAATGTCACTGGAGAAGTGTTGAGTACAGACACAACTGAAACCGTCCTTCGTTTGCAGATCGACGCAACTGATGGGTTCGCTCGAACCGGTGTCGTCCACACGGCGCGTGGTTCGTTTCGTACTCCCTGCT
>WLGJ01000169.1 GCA_009703275.1 Actinomycetota bacterium | reverse complement strand
CGCAATATGCCAGTGGTTACTGGTGAAGGGCTCATCGGAAAAGTTGTTGAAGTCGGCGAGAACCGATCGGTCGTTGCCCTCCTTTCGAGTGGCACGTTTCGAGTTGGGTTTTCCGTTGTTGGAACTGCGGCAATAGGTATCGCCCAGGGAACAGGCAGCGACGGAAGTCTCCGCGGCTCCAACATCGATTCGCGCCAAGCCGTCACGGTCGGCGCGATTGCTGCCACTAGTGGTTTGGCCGGCAGCCCTTTCCCGCCGAATCTTCCGATTGGAACGATCACTGCTGTTCGTACGAACGAAGCGGCACTTGAGTCAACCGTCGACATTTCGATGTTCGCGAATCTGAATGATCTCGTCTACGCAGACGTTGTCTTGTGGAAGCCAGCGGGCTGACCATGGATCATCCGGCAATTCGCTACGTCGTGATCATTGGAACTGCAGCGTTCTTGC
The DNA here is from genome assembly GCA_009703275.1 of Actinomycetota bacterium. GTDB lineage: Bacteria > Actinomycetota > Acidimicrobiia > Acidimicrobiales > Acidimicrobilacustridaceae > Acidimicrobilacustris. The sequence continues at coordinate 3,426 of WLGJ01000169.1, read as the reverse complement.
AATACACGTTGTTCTCGCAGTTCCGCATAGCTGGTGTGAGCGCCGATCTTTTTCTTGTCGTGGCGATTGCCGCAGGGATTGTTGCTGGCTCTGAGCGAGGCGCAGTTATTGGGTTTATCTGCGGAATTTGCCTCGATCTTTTGATAGTGACTCCATTCGGTCTCGGAGCCATCTCTGGTCTTGCTGCCGGTCTGGTTGCTGGATTGCTCGAGGGAGCGACGATTCACTCGGCCAGATGGCTGACGGCGGCAATCGCCTTCATCTCCAGCGGCGCGGGTGTTTTGGCTTTCGCCGTTGCTGGGGCACTCCTCGGTCGACCAGATCTGCTCTCATTGCGCGTCCTCACCGTTATGGTCGTCGTGGGTGCTTCATCAGCACTCCTTGTGTTTCCGGCGGTCAGGGTCTGTCGCTGGGCTGATCCAGAGGTCGGTCGAATGCGGGCTGCGGTCCGCTGACAGCTTTTATCTGCTGAACTAGAGCCGTTGTGTTTTCTCTCGTCGCCAGAACCCGTCTTTCGAATCCCTGAACCATGGACACCACCTCACCTCGTCTCCGAATGAGCCTCCTCGGTGTTGTGGTCGCCGCGTGCTTCATCGCGCTCTTCGCTCGGCTCTGGTATTTGCAGGCGCTGGAAGCTCCAGAGCTTGCAGTGCAGGCCACGGCGAACAGAACGAGAACCGTTGCCACTGAAGCCCCGCGAGGTCGAATCTTCGACTTGAAGGGTCGCGTCATCGTTGACAATCGCACGTCGCTGATCGTCTCAATCGACCGAAACGAGTTGAAGAAGGTGAAGGACCGCGATGATCTCATCGCGAGACTTGCTGATGTCCTGACCGCGAATGGAGCGCCAATCAAGATCTCCACGATCGAGAGGCGATTGGCAGAGAAGAATTCCGACCAACTGCAGGCAGTTCCGATTGCTACAGATGTGACCGAAGAAGTCATTCATCGCCTTTCCGAATATGCGGAGGACTTTCCCTCGGTCACTTACGAGCGAAAGACCGTTCGTGTCTATCCGTATGGCACCGCAGCTTCGAATGTCCTTGGCTACACCGGACGCATCACCGCAGAGATTCTCAAAAAGATTGAACCTGGAACTGATCCTGATGGCGTCGAAAAGACCTATCAGCCCGATTCAATTGTTGGCATGGCTGGCATTGAGTCAACCTACGAAAAAGAACTTCGCGGCACACCTGGCATCGAGTTGGTGCAGGTCGATTCAAAGAATCGCCCAGTTGGCACTGAGTCCTATCAACCCCCGAAGTCCGGCAACGACATTCAGCTCCATATCGATATCGAAGTTCAGATGCGAGCTGAGCAGGCGCTCGTAGAGCGACTGGATGTTTTACGCGGAACATCTCAACGCGATGGCACCGTTCGAGGTGCTCCAGCCGGTTCTGTTGTCGTGCTTGACCCTCGAGACGGGGGAGTTGTGGCGCTTGCGTCGGCTCCGTCCTATGACCCTCAGGAATTTGCCGCTGGGATTTCGCAAGAGCGGTACAACCAGCTTCAAAACGTCAACGGGGCAAGTGCGCTGATCGACCGTTCAATCACCGGCCAGTACGCGCCCGGCTCAACATTCAAACTCGTGACTGCGGCAGCTGCGTTAAGTAACGGACTCATCGACGCCAACTCATCGATTTACGATGACGGCGTCTACCGGGTTGGCAATCCCGTTCAGGAATTCACCAACGCCGGTAAAGAAAAATACGGAAATGTCAACGTGGTTCGCGGACTAACCGTCTCGTCGGATGTGTACTTCTATTGGCTTGGCGACCGCATGGATGGAACCACGCTTATCCAGGACGCCGCCACCGCTTTCGGATTCGATAAGCGAACCGGCATTGATCTTCCGAATGAATCGGCCGGTTACGTGCTTACGAAGGCGGAGAAGAAAGCACTTTCAAACAAGTACCCCGATGCCTATCCCAATGGTGACTGGTACACCGGCGACAACGTCCAACTTGCGATAGGTCAGAATGTGATCGTGGTTACTCCGTTGCAACTTGCTCGCGCGTATGCGGCATTTGCTAATGGGGGCACCGTTTACCAGCCGCATGTGGTCTGGAAGATTCTCAGGCCCAACAGCACAACAACGGATCCCGCCGATGTGCTGAGGGTGATCGAACCGGTTGTGACAGGTACGGTTTCGCTCCCGCCTGATGTCCGTGGCCCAATTGCTTCAGGACTTGAGGGAGTTACAAGCGGCCTTGGAACTGCGACATCGGCATTCGTAGGTTTTGACCAACAGGCTTTCCCAATCGTCGGTAAAACGGGAACGGCACAGGTTGATGGCAAGGCCGATACTTCGCTCTTTGCGTCGTATGGTCCTGCGCTTTCTCCGAAGTGGGTGGTTACCGCCGTTATGGAGGAGTCGGGCTTCGGTGCAGAAGCCTCGGGTGAGGTCACTCGTCGGGTCTATGAAGTGATCGCAAACCAGGCGCTTACTGGTGCTGGAACGGCGACGAACGGATCGATGGACTGATGTTGCCGCAGTCGATTTCCTCTCGGGCGTCAAAGTTGAGCCGGCGCGATCCAACCGCACCGCTCCGACATCTCGATCCAGTTCTCATTGGATGCACAGTGATTCTCTCGATCCTGGGAGTCATCGCGGTGTACAGCGCAACGCGTGGTCCGGGTCCGGACTATTCGAAGTCGTATTTGTATAAGCAGTCGACTTTTATGCTCATCGGTGCAGGAGCAATGGTCTTCTGCAGCGTCGTCGACTACCGAAAGCTCCACGACTGGGCGTGGGCGTTCTATGGAATCACCACCGCTCTGCTCGTGTTGGTTGTCACTCCGTTGGGTAGCGAAGTGAATGGAGCGAAATCCTGGTTTTCTCTGGGGCCTTTTCAGATGCAGCCAGCCGAGTTTTCAAAACTCGCGCTCATCGGCGTCCTCGCGTTTTTGCTGTCGGAGTTTCGCGGCGACATTGACATTCGGCGACTCGTTGCACTTCTCGCGACGGCTGCGCTACCGATGGCTCTCATCATGTTGCAACCGGATCTCGGTGTAACTCTGATCCTTGTTGCAATCATGATGACCATGATGCTTGTGGGAGGCCTGCCCACGAAATACATCGCGGTGCTGACGATCGTCGGGTTGATTGGTGTCGTGGGCGCATTGAACTCGCCTTTGCTAGCGGACTATCAGCGCAACCGGTTGACGGCCTTTGTAGACCCAAGCGACACCTCGAATGCTGCCGTTTACAACATCGAACAGAGCCAGCAGGCCATCGCCAATGGCGGGATCACTGGTCAAGGGCTTTTCGATGGCCCGCAAACCAAGTTAGGCTTTGTTCCTGAGCAACAGACGGACTTCATCTTTACGGCCGTTGCCGAGCAGTTTGGCTTCATCGGTGCATCGATAATGTTGTTCTTGTATGGGCTGCTCTGTTACCGAATCTGGAGAATCGCCCAAGTCTCG
>WLGJ01000168.1 GCA_009703275.1 Actinomycetota bacterium | reverse complement strand
TACGCAATTGATGGAGCAAGCCGACATTCGTGAATGGGAGCAGGTGCAGGTTGTCGATATCGACAACGGCGCTCGGTTTGAGACCTACGCCATTCCTGGCGGTCCCGGCACGGTGTGTCTGAACGGTGCCGCAGCACGTTTGGTGCAGCCGGGCGATCGGATCATCGTGATCACGTACGCGGACTACGACGAAGCAGAACTTGAGGACTACACACCCCGGGTCGTGCATGTCGATGGAACGAATCGAATCATCGATGAATTCGAGGCAGTGACTATCGCTGCCGAGGAATCTCCCGTTCGATTCCGAGCCTGAACCCGTTCTTCGGTCAGACTGCACACCTGTGACCGCTGAACTCGATCTTCTCGTGGTGGGTTCCGGCGTGGCCGGGCTCTCTGCTGCAGTGCGGGCAGCAGCCCAGCCCGGAGTTCGTGTTGGCGTGCTTACCAAGGGCCCGTTGGAACAGTCGACCACTCGTTGGGCCCAAGGTGGGGTTGCCGCCGTTCTCGGTGGTGATCCCGATTCCACCGACCTGCATTTGGCCGACACCCTGGCTGCGGGCGCTGGCCTTTGCGATGTCGATGCCGTTCGCGTGTTGGTTGAAGAAGGACCAGTTCGCGTTCGTGACCTCGTCGCTCTTGGTGCACGGTTCGACCGTGATGCCGATGGAAAGTTTGAACTCGCCCGTGAAGGTGGACATTCGCTTCCGCGAATCGTGCATGCCGGTGGTGTTGCAACTGGCGCCGAAATCGAACGAGCACTCGTGGCTGCGGTGCGAAGCGAAGCAACGGAAATTCACGAACACGCATTCGCTCTCGATCTTGTGATTGAGAACGGTCGCTGTGTTGGCGTGCGTGCCTCGCTCGCCGACGGAACCGTTGAAATTGTTCGTGCTCGCAACGTGTTGCTTGCTTCAGGTGGAGCAGGGCAGATCTTCTCAGTCACTACCAATCCCCTCGAAGCAACCGGCGACGGAATCGCCATGGCGCTGCGCGCTGGTGCAGCAGTTGCTGATGTCGAGTTCGTTCAGTTCCATCCGACCGCACTGCACCATCCGCGGATGCCCCGGCCATTGTTGTCGGAAGCCCTACGTGGCCACGGCGCGCTGATTCGTGACATCAACGGCGAACGATTTGTAGACGAAATGCTTCCGCGCGATCAGGTGAGCCGAGCGATGGTTCGACGAATGATCGAACTCCATACTGATCATTGTTTGCTCGACGTGACTGGCCTCGATCAGTTCGACGTTCGTTTCCCGACAATCGCTGCGATGCTTAGCGGCCTCGACTTCGATCCCGCGACCGACCTCCTCCCGATTGCGCCTGCTGCGCATTACTTGTGCGGGGGAGTTGTCACTGATCTGAAGGGCGCAAGCAGCCTTCCGGGGTTGTGGGCGGCTGGCGAGGTCGCATGTTCGGGCGTGCACGGTGCGAATCGATTGGCATCTAACTCTTTGCTTGAGGGCATGGTGTTTGGTGCGCGCGTTGTCGAAGCAATCGAAAGCGGCAGCGATGGTCCTGATCGAACAGGTGCGATGCGCGCGCTTCACGGTGACGGCGGCCGTCGACTCGAGGGCTGGACGACACCTGCCCCGCTTTCGGCTGGAGCCCCCGGCGATGCCGACGCGATCTCAACTGCCCGAGATGACATGCAGTGGGCAATGACGGTTGGTGCGGGTGTGGTGCGCGACGCGACGTCCCTGGAGGCCACCGAACGCAAGGTTGACCACGCCCGAGACCTCGCCAATGGTTCAGGAGTTGCCTCGTGGGAACTGGCCAATTTGGCTGCGGTTGCTTCGGCGCTGCTCGTTGCGGCCGATGCCCGCACGGAAAGCCGTGGCGCTCACACCCGTGACGACTGGCCCGAATCGGACCCAGATCTGGCTCTGCGATTGGTGATCGCCTGACCAGTTCGCCCCGATCGGGCTCGGCAGGGCAGGCTTTGGGAATGTCCGATCTGCTCCAGCCGCCCCGAGTCGTTGTCGTCGATGCAGTCGAACGCGCCCTCGCCGAGGATCTCACTCCTCTCGGCGACCTCACCTCTTCGCTTCTTCCCCAGGATCTCGTTGCAACCGCTCGCTTTGTTGCACGTGCCACCGGCGTCATTGCTGGTCGTGACTGCGCGGCCGAAACGTTTGCGCAGGTTGACCCGACGGTGTCGCTGGTCTGGGCGGTCGAAGATGGCAATTGCGTCGGGCCAGGCACAGTGATCGCTACCGCGACTGGTCGACTCGCATCGATCCTCACCGCCGAACGCACGGCATTGAATTTCCTTGGTCACCTCTCAGGTATCGCAACGCTCACTAGTGAGTACGTGGCTGAAGCCACCAAGGGCGGAACTGCGTACGTATGGGACACGCGCAAAACCACCCCAGGTCTTCGAGTTCTTGAAAAGGCAGCGGTGCGCGCCGGCGGTGGCCGCAACCATCGCGGCAACCTTTCCGATTGGATCTTGTTGAAGGACAACCACATTGCGTTGTTCGGAATCACCGATGCCGTGGCTCGTTCACGTTCGATGTGGCCAGCACGCACGGTGCATGTTGAATGCGACACCATCGAACAGGTGCACGAAGCTTTGGCTGCCGGTGCCGATGCGTTGCTGCTCGACAACATGACGCCGGATCAAATTCGCGAGTGCGTTGCTGTTGCGTCTGCATCGCACCGACGCCCGTTGCTTGAAGCGTCCGGTGGCATCACGCTTGAAACCATTGCTGCGTACTCTGCGGCTGGCGTCGACTGCATTTCGGTCGGCGGTCTGACCAACTCTGCGCCGGTGCTCGACATCGGTCTCGATATCGATCCCGCATGACGGAGGATCAACGAATGCTTCTCGCAGTTGATGCAGGAAACACACAGACGGTTGTTGGACTTTACGAACTCGACGGTGGAACGTCTGCTGGACGTCGTCCCGAAGCTGGCTTGCTCGATCACTGGCGCATCTCAACTGCTGCCGATCGAACAAGCGATGAATACGCCGTCATGTTGCAGGGCTTCCTTGCCCTTCGCCGTAACAGCTTCAGCGATATCGATGGCATCGTGATTTCATCAGGTGTCCCGCGAGTGACAGCCACGCTGCGTCAGGTCACTGATCGTCATTTGGATTTCGAACCAATCGTGATCGGTCCTGGCGTTCGCTCCGGCATTCGCATTGATTACGACAATCCCAAAGAGGTTGGTGCTGATCGCATTGCGAATGCCGTTGGCGCCTACGACCTCTACGGAGGCCCAACGATCATCGCCGATTTCGGCACTGCAACAACTTGTGACGCAGTATCGGAAGATGGCGTGTATCTCGGTGGAGCAATTGCACCAGGTATTGAGATTTCGATGGATGCACTTGTGGGTCGTGCCTCTGCGTTGCGTGCAGTCGAACTCAACGAACCCCGCAATGTTCTCGGTAAGTCAACGGTCGAATCGATTCAGTCGGGCGCGGTGTACGGCTTCGCAGCACAGGTCGACGGGCTTTGCGATCGCATCGAAGCAGAACTTGGCACCTGCACGGTGATTTCCACCGGTGGTCTTGCCGAAACAATTACGCCGTTCTCGAAGCGCATTCAACACACCGAACCGTGGCTCACGCTTCACGGCCTTCGGTTGATTTACGAAAAGAACGTCTGAGCTAGGCCGCAGAGCGAACGGTGCCGAGCAAATGTTCGGCAGCCGCTTCAAGTGCTGTGACAGCTTCGGTGCCTGCGTAAGGCGCCAATGCACGCTGACCGGCTTCGACGTAGGCGCGAGCTGTGTCGAGAGAACCGCGAACCGATGCCGAGGAACGCAACAGTGTGCGAGCCAGTGCAAGCGTGTCGGGATCGTCGACTGGTTCGATGGAACCGTCGGTCGGTGCAAGTTTCACAAGAAGCGAACGAAGTTCGTCGGCTTCGGCGCC
>WLGJ01000167.1 GCA_009703275.1 Actinomycetota bacterium | reverse complement strand
GCCAAGCGAGGTTCCGCCGCGCCCAAGGGTCGGTCGTCTGCCGCCGCTCGCCCTCCTGCTCCAGGCCCGGTTCGTGAAGCATTCGCTGGTCATGGTCATGACGTATGGGGGGTTGCGCTCGTAGCACTTGGGCTGCTGACCGCTCTCGGCGTCTACGGCAACCTTGCTGGTCCGCTCGGCCGCGGACTGGCAGAGGTTGCCGGTGCACTTGTTGGTGGACTTCGCGTCTTCCTTCCACCCGTCCTCGTCGTCGGTGGCGCTCTATTGCTGCGCGGGCCTCGAGACGCGCAAGGCGCACCTCGATTTTCTGCAGGACGTCTTGGTGTCGGCGTTGTTTTGATTTTCGTCGCCGTAGCTGGTTTGTTGCATCTGACAAAGGGTCGTCCTGAATTCGGGATGCCTCTTGAGGATTTCATTGCTGCGGGTGGCTATGTCGGCGCTCTTGTTGGCGCACCGCTCGAAAAAGCGCTTGCAGTGTGGGGCGCCGGCCTTGTGTTTATTGCATTGATTGTTGTTGGTCTCGTGATCGCTACTGGCGTTTCAGTGCGCACTGCTGCCCGCAAAACCGCCGATGGTGTCAAACCTGTGCAGGGTGCGATGAAGCGCGGAATGGGCTCGTTGTTTGAACTCAAGCCCGAAGGCGAAGACGGCGACGATGTCGAGGATGCCATCGTGCCAATCCTTTACGACGGCAGTTCGACTGGCGAAGACGCGTGGGGCGACGAGGCGGAGCCAATGCTCACCGAACTCATCGACCCTGATGGCGAACCCGCTGACTCATTCGACGATGAATCGCTGCTCTTCGTAGCGGGTTCCGACGATGAGCCCGTTGTCGACGAACTCGATATTCACGTACCGACTGGCGATGCTCCACCAGCGAAGTCCGAGCAACTCACCATGCCGCTTCCAAAGGAACGCAAAGTCAACTGGAAGTTGCCGCCGCTCAAGATGCTTGACCGCTCAGTTGCGCAACAGGTCGATAAGAAAATGGTCGAAGATCGCGGCCGCCTTCTTGAAGCAGCGCTTGCTGAACACGGCGTGCAAACAAAACTGGTTGGCATGGTCGTGGGTCCGACCGTCACGCGTTACGAACTCGAACTTCTTCCCGGTGTGAAGGTTTCGAAAGTCACGAGCCTTCACAAAGACATCGCATATGCGATGGCTTCACCCGATGTGCGAATCCTCGCCCCGATTCCCGGCAAGCAGGCCATTGGCGTTGAAGTTCCGAACGACAACCGCCAGCTGGTAGCTGTGGGCGACATCCTTGCGTCGCCGGAAGCGAAGGCGGCGAAGAATCCCCTTGAAGTTGCGATTGGTCGTGACATCAACGGACGTTCGGTTTTGGCTGATCTTTCGAAAATGCCGCACATCCTTATCGCCGGTGCAACGGGTGCTGGTAAGTCTTCGTGCATCAATTCATTGCTTACGTCGATCCTCATGCGCTCGACACCTGATCAGGTTCGTCTGATTCTCATCGACCCCAAGCGTGTGGAACTCGGTCAGTACAACCGCCTTCCGCACTTGCTCACACAGGTCGTGACAAATCCGAAGAAGGCAGCAAATGCGTTGTCTTGGACCGTGAAGGAAATGGAACGTCGCTACGACCTTCTTTCTGAATGTGGTTTCCGCGACATCGATGGCTACAACTCGGCCTTTGATCGTGGCGAGGTTGTCGATCAGCCCGAGATGGGTATCGAATACAACCGCCTTCCGTACATCCTTGTAGTGGTCGACGAGCTCAACGACCTCATGATGGTTGCTGCGCGCGACGTTGAAGAGTCGATCTGTCGAATCGCACAGATGGCGCGCGCCGTCGGCATCCATTTGGTGATCGCGACGCAGCGTCCATCCGTCAATGTCATTACCGGCGTGATCAAGGCCAACGTCCCCGCACGGCTCGCCTTTGCAGTGTCGAGCCTTGCTGATTCTCGAGTCATCCTCGACCAAGGTGGTGCCGAGAAACTTCTTGGCCGCGGCGACATGTTGCTCCTGGGCCCATCATCGAGCATTGCTCAGCGCATCCAGGGTGCATGGGTCACTGAAGACGAGGTGCGGGCGGTAGTAGCTGCATGGCGCCAGCAGTCTCCCGACGTTGCCTATGACGACACTGTGCAGGGAAGTGAAGAGTCCTCCATAGGCAGCAGTGCCGGCGGCATGGTCGGTGGCGACGATGACGACGACGATCTGTTGGCCCAGGCCATGGAGTTGGTCGTTCGCTCGCAACTTGGTTCAACGTCGATGCTGCAGCGCAAACTTCGTGTCGGTTTCGCTCGAGCCGGTCGCCTTATGGATCTTCTCGAACAGCGCGGAGTCGTCGGCCCTTCCGAGGGCTCGAAGGCTCGCACCGTTCTGATGACTCCCGAGGAACTCGACGGAGCGGACTGACGCCTACGATGAACAGATGACCGAGAGTTTCTGGATCGAGACACTCGGCTGTCCCAAGAACGAGGTCGACTCCGACAAATTGGTCGGAACGATGCTGGCCGACGGTTTGGTGCCGGCCGAATCCCCTGAGTTGGCCGACGTCGTCGTGGTCAACACGTGCGCGTTTGTTGAGCAGGCACGACAGGAATCCATCGACACGATCCTCGGACTCGATTCTGTCCGTGCTCCCGGTGCCCGGCTCGTCGTTACTGGCTGTATGGCTGAGCGCTACGGAGAAGAACTTTCCGAAGCGCTGCCGGAAATCGATTCGGTTGCTGGGTTCGGAGTTCCGGTCACACTTGGCTCAACTCGCGGTTCAAAAACCTCATCATTTGATTTGCTGAATCTTCCGCGGCCGAAGTCCAGCTCTCCGTGGGCCTACGTAAAGGTTGCTGAAGGATGCGATCGCGCCTGCGGGTTCTGTGCGATCCCAACCTTTCGAGGCAAGCAGCGTTCACGTTCGGTTGACGACATTCTCGCTGAGGTCGATGCGCTTGAAGCTCGAGAGATTGTTCTTGTTGCCCAGGATCTCGCTGCCTACGGTCGCGATCAAGGTGTCGGCGAACGTTCAATAGTGCCGCTGATGAACGCGGTGTCTCAGCGCGTTGATCGCGTCCGATTGTTGTATCTCTATCCATCTGATCTCACCGATGAACTCATCGACACGATTTGTGGCAGCGGTGTTCCCTATTTCGATCTTTCCCTGCAACACGTGTCATCGTCGCTCTTGCGAGGCATGAAGCGCTGGGGTGATGGCGATCGGTTCGCCAAGCGCATCGACGCAATACGTGAACGAGAACCAGCCGCCGCATTCCGTTCAAACTTCATTGTTGGCTATCCCGGTGAGACGGAAGAGGATCACGATCAGCTTCTTGATTTTGTTGAGTCAGTGGGTCTTGATTGGTGTGGCTTTTTCCCGTTCTCCCGCGAAGAGGGAACTTTTGCAGCGGGCCTCGAAAATCAGGTTCCCGAGAATCTCGTTGCCGAGCGGCTTGCCGAGCTCACGGCACTTCAGGACCAGATAACTGCCGCAAAACGTGACGAAATGATCGGCTCAGTGGTCGAAGTGCTTGTGGACAGTCCGGGAATTGGTCGAACTTGGCGTGAAGCCCCTGAAATCGACGGCATCGTGATGGTCGCCCCTGAACTCGAACAGGGAAGTTTCGCGACCGTGACCATCGTCAATGCCCTTGGCCCCGACCTCGTGGCCGATGGTGCCGCACCTGTCGAGGACGCCGACTCATGAGCGATCCGTCCTACGGCCCATCGGCAATCGCGACTCCGGCGAATTACGTCACGATGCTGCGCATTCTGGTGTCGCCACTGCTTTTCGCAATGATCAGCGACAACCCAAGTGGCTGGCTCGTGTGGGCACTGTGGACGGCCCTTGCGCTCACCGACGGTGTTGACGGCTGGATTGCTCGACGTCATGGCACAACCCGAAGCGGGGCATTTCTTGATCCCCTTGCCGACAAGGTCCTTGTGCTCGGCGCGCTCTTTTCGCT
>WLGJ01000166.1 GCA_009703275.1 Actinomycetota bacterium | reverse complement strand
GATGATGGCCCCATAGACCGACTTCGGCAGACGCTTCTCGGCCCGGCGCTGTGCCACGGCAACGGTTTCAAACCACTTGTTGGCCATCTCAACCCTCCCAGAACGAAGGGGAACTCTACCGGGAGGCCCGTATCAGGCCCCATTCGGCGGGTTGGTCACCAGAACAGGTGGTGACCATCGTCAATGTTGGCTGGGGTGAGGACCCCGAACTCGGCACGGATCTCTGCCAGCGGCCTTTCCGCCATGGCGAAGTGGTCGACGCGAGAGAAATCGGCGATGCATTCGCCGCCCCGGGCGATCTCGGCGGCCAGGAGTTCAGCAGCACCCGGTCGGGCGAGGATGCCCTGCTCGGCTTTCACCTTGTTCGAGTCGCCAAAGCCCGCTTCATGCACGATGAGCGAAGCGAGCAGCGCTGAACGATTCACCGAGTCGTCGGCCATCGCCATGAGAAAGGCGCTGAGCGCGACTTCGGCTTCGGCCGTTGTGCCGATGCCAGAAATCACGTGGGTCATGTCGTGGCCCACGTAGAAGTGGTTCATTGGCGTGGCCTCGACACCGGGGAAGGGCAGGCCGGCGATGTCATAGAACTCGACATACGCGTGGCCGAGGGTGCCGGGGGCATAGGAACGCATTGTTTCGATACGGGCGACGAGTTCGGGTTCAGCAGAGCTATCGGGAACTGCGACGTCGCGCAAAGAAGGTTCAACTCGGGCTTTAACACTGCCGTCGAGGAATCGAGCGAAGTCCGCCTTTGCTCGTTCGGTTCCTTCGTCGACCATCGTGCGGAAAAGCGCGGCGTCGGGACCAACAATTCCGATTGCTGCTTCATACGCCTCGGCGCGTTCGAGTTGTGCGTCGGTGAGCGGATGACGACAGGCTTCAAGAGTCACGATCATTTCTTGGAAATGCCGGCGATCGGTTGGTGACTGAATCGCGGCAGCGAGTTGCGCAGGATCAAGCGGCGTTTGCGCGCGCAGATCAAGATCGGGACGCCGCCATACCTGGGTCGCGATGGCTTGCAAAACGACGAGTTGTTCCTCGGTGGGCCCACCTTCGACATCGCAGACGCCAAGAAGCCCAGCAACAAAAGGTTCTACGAGTTCGGGGGCAAGCGAGAGTGACACGACGTCTCCAAGAGTGAATGACGGTCGCTATCCAATCACAGGCCCGACATTCACTGCGGGCGACCCATAGGATCGATACAGCATTCCGAGGGGGAACAGTGGAATCAACAATCGCTATGGCCGAACTGGCCGAACTCATTGCGGCCATTAACGCTGATGCAGACGATGCCCGATGGAACTTTGTGTCCGACCTTGATCGCGCGTCGTATCGCGAATTCGCGATGCATTCTCTGCACCATTCGTTGCAGTTCTGGCTCGAGGCTGATCCGTTGCGCCCCCGTTGGAATCGTTGGTTTATGCCCAACAAAAAGCTGCTCGGCGATAACCCCGACACCGTTTACTACGGAACCGTTATCGACCCCACGAAGTCGTACCGAATTCGCGGCAACATCGAGAACGCGTGTTACACATCGTTCACTGTTGAAATCGGCACGGCCGGTGGAGCGATGTCACAAAAGCTCGGCCACACGCTGAACGACAGCGAGTTCGAGGTTGATGCTGCGGGCAACTACGAACTGATCGCTGCTCCAACAGGAAGCGGCCCGAACTGGTTGCGCCTTGATCCCGAGGCCGGGTCGATCACGACTCGCCACTATTTCGAATGGCAGCGGTGTGCGGCGCTCGACCCGAGCCTGCACATTCCGCTCACGATTGAACCGTTGGAAGATCCCGGTCCCCCTCCGGTTCCAGACGACGCAGCGGTTGCCGCGAACATTCGCCGAGCACTCACGTTCTTGCGGTCGGTCACCGTCGATTGGGGTCACACTCCGATGCCACCAGGTGCGATTCCGTGGTTGTCGGCCGAACCGAATGTGTTCACCAACCCTGCCGATCACGACGGCAATCTCGGTATTGGTTACGCGGCGACCGACAACATCTATCGATCAGCGCGTTGGAAATTGGCGCCCGACGAAGCGTTGGAGATTCGTGGACGTTGGCCGCGGTGCACGTTTGCCAACATCGTGTTGTTCAACAACCACATGCAAACGCTCAACTACGACCGGCGCTTGGTCTCACTTAATCGAGTGCAGACCGAGGTTGAGGCCGACGGTTCGTGGCGAATGATCCTCGCCCACTCCGATCCCGGCTTGCCCAACTGGCTCGACACACGCGGGCTCGAACACGGAACAATGTTCTGGCGGTTCCTCATACCGACTGAACCGCTTACGCAGTTGGAAACGCAGGTTGTGAAATTCAGCGACCTTGTTTGACGTGCTCTCGGGCAAACTGTCTCAATGACTCACGCGCTCGAAGGAACAGTCACCAGTCTGCATAGCGATGGCGGGCACAACTTCTCCAAGCCATCAATCGACGAGGCCGTCTTCCTTGCTGGGGTCGGCATTGAGGGCGATGCCCATTCCGGCCCAACCACCCAGCACCTCAGTCGCCAGAAGAAGGACGCTTCTCGCCCCAACCTGCGCCAAGTCCACCTCGTGGCCAGTGAGATCCATGAGGGCCTGCGTACTGAGGGATTCGAGGTTCCGTTCGGTGGTTTCGGCGAGAACCTCACCACCAAAGGTATTGAACTTGGTCGACTACCTGTAGGCACCACATTGCGGCTTGGCGAGGACGTCATCGTTGCGCTCACTGGCTTTCGTGACCCCTGTTCGCAGATCGACAAGTTTCAAGAGGGCTTGCGCGCCGCGGTGTCGTTCAAGCCTGAAGTTGGCCCCCAACTGTTTCGCAACGGCGTGATGTCGGTTGTGGTTCGCGGTGGAACGGTTCGCGTTGGCGACACCATCAAAGTTGCGTTGCCGGCCGAACCGCATCAACCGATGCAAAAAGTTTGACCAAGGTTTCGAAACTTCAGTCGCGGCCGCGCATTGCGTCGAGAAGCGGATCTATCGAACCCGCTTCTTTGAAGCGAGTCTGACCACCAGCTGCCAAGAACCGACGCATTGGTTCGATGTGTCTTCCATCCACCATTGCCGCGTTGAGTTCTTCGCTCTCAATGGTGAGCGCAGCAGGATCATTCTCAAGCGCTGCGTTCACAACACGCTTCACCGCAAGAACTGATCGGCGATCAAGATGGGCAAAGCGATCGACATACACATCAAGCGCGATGTCGAGGTCTTCGGAAAGGACAACCGATTGCAACCAGCCGATCGAGAGAAGTTCTTCAACGCCGATGTCACGTCCACTCAGAATCACCTCAAGCGCTTTGGCTTGTCCGAGTTGGCGGGCTAGGCGAACCGTGCCGCCGGCGCCAGGAAGGATTCCCATTGGGACTTCGGGCTGTCCGATGATTGCGCGAACGGTTCCAACGCGCAGATCGAGCGCAGAGAGGAATTCACAGCCGCCGCCACGGGCGTAACCATTGAGGAATCCGATCGTGAGAAATGGTGCGTTGTGAAGTCGTTCAAACAATGCGGCCGCAATGTTCGGTTCTGTCACCGGCTCATTCAAGGGTGTTGACGCCAGAATCGCTTCAACATCGCCGTGCATGAGGAAGAAGTCGGGATCCGCGCTGCGAAACACAACGACTGCCACCGATTCATCGGCTTCGAGTTCGGGAAGCAACCCAAACAAACCGCCAACTAACTCCGCTCCGACAATGTTGTGCGGCGGAATGTTGATGGTGACCGTGACGACGGCGCCACTACGCGTCGTACGCAGAGCGCCGTCGGTCATTGCTCAGACCAGATCAGGCGTGAGGTCAGCGAACTTCACGACTTCACAGGTGGGCTTTTCAATCTCACCCTCGGGCAGGAAGAAGCGGAAGAACATCGTGCCGAGGTTGCGGCCTTCGGTGTCGATCCAGTTCGCGTGTCCCGGGTCGGAATGCGCAAGCACCATTGTGAATGAACCATCGGCGTTCAACGTGGTGTTGG
>WLGJ01000165.1 GCA_009703275.1 Actinomycetota bacterium | reverse complement strand
TCATCGACTTCTCAACCCTCGAGGATCTCGAGCGCGTGTACCGAGTCATTGTCGACGGCAAAGAGCCGATGGACTGACAAACCTCCACCAAAACCTTTGGTGAAGGGTTCTGCACAGCCTGTGGATGAGGTTGTGGTCAACCCCAAACGGCATGTTTGGTGCTGATTGTCCTCTCGAATCTGAAAATGCAGAAGGCCCCGGTTGAAACCGGGGCCTTCGTCGTTCTTGAACCTGAGTGTCGACAGTTGTCGACGAGTGGAGCGTCTTAGATGAACGGCTTGAAATCGTCGAGAAGCTGTGACTTCCCCTTGGCACCCACGATGCGAGCGGCCTCTTGACCGTCCTTGAACACGATCATGGTGGGAATGCTCATGACACCGAAGCGACGAGCAACATCGGGGTTGTCGTCCACGTTGAGCTTGGCGATGGCCAGGCTGCCGGCCTGCTCTTCAGCGATTTCTTCAAGGATGGGAGCGACCATCTTGCACGGACCACACCATTCGGCCCAGAAGTCAACGACGACGGGGACGGCCGATGAGCCAATCTGCTCATCGAATGTGGCATCGGTATAGGTGGCGATGTTTTCGGACATGGTTCCTCGTTCACGTCGTGGCCAGCGAGCGCTAGCCAATTGGATGAGATCTGTTTTTATCGAACAGATGTTCGATACGAGTGTTCGCTAACTGAGCACATCAGATCGTTGTGCATCTCCCGAAAGAGTTGCGTTGATGATGACAACGCTACCGCGGGTCGGTTTGATTCCCGATCCGCGCGATCGGTGCCCAGACAGGGATTAGTGAACGTTGGCCTCGAGCCAGCGTTCACAGTCGATTGCTGCCATGCAGCCAGATCCGGCGGCGGTAATGGCCTGGCGATAGACGTGATCCTGCACGTCGCCGCAAGCAAACACACCTTCGATGTTGGTGAGCGAACCGTTATGGGTCACGAGGTAACCGTTTTCATCGGTGGTGAGTTGACCGGCGAACAGATCGGTATTTGGCCGATGGCCGATGGCCACGAAGACGCCAGTCACGGGAAGCGGACGTTCTTCACCGGTAATGGTGTCGGTAAGCGTGACGCCCTCGACGGTTTGGTCGCCTTGAATAGCGGTCACGGTGGAGTTCCACGCGAAACGGATCTTCTCGTTGGCGAACAAACGGTCTTGCATGATCTTCGAGGCGCGCAGTTCGTCTCGTCGGTGAACAAGCGTGACTGTCTTGGCAAATTTCGTAAGAAAAAGCGCTTCTTCTATGGCGGAATCGCCACCGCCGACAACGGCGATGTCGTGATCACGGAAGAAGAAACCATCGCAGGTGGCACAGGTCGAGAGGCCATGACCGAGAAGACGCGTCTCCTCTTCAAGTCCAAGCATGAGTGAACGTGCACCGGTCGAAACGATGATGGACTGTGCGAGGTGCGTCGGTTCGGCGGCGTCGGTGTCGCCGATCCAGACCTTGAAGGGACGAGCGGAGAGGTCGACCTTGCTCACTTTGCGGGTGACAATTTCGGTACCGAAGCGCAGTGCCTGTTCGCGGAACTTCATCATGAGTTCGGGACCCATGATGCCGTCGGGCCAACCAGGAAAGTTCTCGACCTCGGTGGTGAGCATGAGCTGACCGCCGGGCTGATCGCTGGTCGAGGACGGTTCGCCCTCGATGAGTAGCGGGGCCAAGTTGGCGCGAGAGGTATAGATGGCGCTGGTCAGGCCGGCGGGGCCGGAACCGATGATGATGACGTTACGAATTTCAGGCACGAGGAACTCCAGAATTCAATGATCAACGCGGATCATGTCAGGTGATGGGGGATGAGGTGAGCGGTGAAACCACTCAGCGCTTTGAGGTCTTCCCGACCGCAGGTGCCGGGGCGGGTGCGTTTCGACGGCGGAACAAAAGGGCTCCGACCACGGTAAACAGCACCCCGAGAATGAGATAGGGCAACCAGACGCCGGACGGCAGGGCTTCGTCGAGAAGACGAATGGCGCCGATGATTGCCAGAACGGCAATGACGATGATGATGGTTCCGGCGAAGACACCGAAGACCAAACCCCGGGCGATCTTCATGATCGGGGTGGTCGTGCGGTCGCGCACGGTCTCGACTGCGTTGACGATGGCGTCGGCGGCCTGAGCTGGCCAGTCGCCGCCAATCAACGAAGATGCCGCTCCAACCGAAGGAATCGAACGCGGTGGCGTTGACGCGGTTGATTCGGTGCTGCCAGTGGTTGACGCGTCCGAGCCCGTGTCCATAGATGCGATCCTACCCACGAAGCACCGGGGTTAGGAGGTGACGATCACGTCGGTGATGGTGACCTGCCACGGCGGCGTGTCTTTGAGTTGGGTGATCCACAGCAGAATCGCGTTGCCCTGCGCCTTATGGAGGTCGAGAGTCACCGAACCCCTGATGTCTGTTGCTGATGTAACGACCGGACCCCAACCGAGCAACGTGGTTGGTGCGCCAGTCGCAACATAGGCCTCAACCGACCATCCACTTGATGGTGAGTCGATCGCAATGGAGCCGACGGTGCCTTCGGTAGCGAGGTCAATCACAAGACCGACGCCGGTTTTGAGGTTTCCAAACGTGCGGGAGGTGTACGTCTCGGTTGACCAAGACGTAAGTGAGTCCGCATCGACGGCATTCATGGCGGCGGACTCGTTTTCGAAACCGGTTCTGTCGGAGGGGTCAAACGAATGAGCGGTCGAGATCGCGAGTTGTCGCGGGGTTGTGGTCGTCGTTGTTGGTTGATTGGAAAGGAAGGTCCGGCCGGCATCGGTGTTTGCGACGAGCAACGCAATGAGTAAGAGCACCCCGACAACAACGAGTGTGACGAAAACTCCAGACCGTCCTCGCTTCGCTCGAGGAGGTCGAGCGGGAACTTCGGTGGCTACAGAATCCGTTTCAGGATCAGCTAACACCTCAAGCCGCGTTGAGAGCAGAGCAGCGCGCATGTCACTTGCAGAAGCGAAGCGATCACCAGGAGCGCGAGACATTGCGCGCATCACTGCCGTTTCTAGGTCTGCAGGAATCTCCGTGAGGACGAGTGATGGTCTTGTGGGATCTCGATGCATGCGAGCAAGCGCAAGCGCTGCGGGAGTTTCGGCGCGAAATGGAGCTTCGCCACACACCGCTTCGTAGAGAACGGCACCGAGCGCATAGAGGTCGGTTCGCCCGTCGACCGGACCACCCTCAACCTGTTCGGGAGCGAGGTACTTCACGGTTCCGAGAACCTGAGCGGTACGTGTGAGATCGGGTTCATCGAGAACTTTGGCAATGCCGAAATCGGTCACTAGAACGCGGCCATCATCGGAAAGGAGAATGTTCGCGGGCTTGATGTCGCGATGAATGACTCCAGCTTTATGAGCGATGGCGAGTGCTCCGGCAACTTCCGCGCCGATGTGCACGACCTCGATCGGATCAAGTGCACCGCGCTCGTCGAGAAAGTCGCGCAATGTTCGACCCCGAACAAGTTCCATGACAATCGCGTCGCATCCGTCGAGGTCGACAGTGTCATAAATCGCAACAATTGAAGGGTCAACGAGCCTTGCAGCTGCTACTGCTTCGATATGAAAACGCTGTCGCACCACGGGATCATTCGCGAACTGTGGGTGAAGAATCTTCACAGCGACAGCGCGACCGAGCACGAGGTCGTTCGCTTCCCACACCTCTGCCATTCCGCCGATGGCTAATTGGGACTGCAATTGGTATCGCTGGGCGAGAACGCGTCCCGCGAGTGCGCGGCCAGTTTGTTGTGCGGGTGGTGGCCCAGTGTCGTCCGCGTTCACGCGGTGTCAGAGCAGCGTTGAATCACGGACGCAGGTAGCACATGCCGATGACGCCGGGACCGCCATGGGTTCCAATGACAGCGCCGATCGTGCCCAAACGAATCTGCTCACGGGGATAACGCTCAGAAATCATGTCGAGGAACACGTCGATATCGGGAGCCTGACCGTGGAGGATCGAAAGCTTTTCGACGGGCCCTT
>WLGJ01000164.1 GCA_009703275.1 Actinomycetota bacterium | reverse complement strand
GGAATACGCCGCAACAGTTCTTCGAACATCACCCGAATTTCTATTCGTGCGAGCGATGACCCGAGGCAGAAATGCGTACCGAAGCCGAACGCGACGTGGTGATTATGCGATCGATTCACGTCGAAGCTGTCTGGATCGTCAAACACCGACTCATCACGGTTCGCTGAGGCGTACATCAACAGGAGTTGATCCCCCTTCTTGATGTTCTTTCCCCGAAACTCAAGATCCTTGGTTGCCGTTCGACGCATATTGAGAATTGGCGTTACCCAGCGAATGAATTCCTCAACTGCGGTTTGCCCAAGAATGCTCGGATCGTCAATCAAAATTGCTCGTTGATCAGGACGCAGCGCCAGCTCGCGGATAACAGCACCGATCACCGTGCGAGTTGTTTCCGCTCCCCCGTCAAGAAGCAGCAAGCACTCTGAAATGATTTCGGCATCGGTCCAGAGACGACCGTCCACTTCCGTCGTCGCCCAAATCGAAATGAGATCGTCCTGCGGAGAAGCACGACGGGCGTTGATCAACTCAATCGTTGCGCCAGAGAATTCCATGATTGCGCTCATGGAGAGTTCTGAAAAAGGAGCAGTAGAGCCATCGGCCGGGTTCTGTCCCGACTCGTGCATCGTCACTTCTGACCACTCGCGAAGTTTTGGCCACAGTTCTCGCGGGAATCCGAGTTTGTCGCCAATCAAAATTGCGGGAAGTGGCGACGCAAGAGACTCGATCGCTTCACATGATCCTTTTGCAGCAACCTCGTCGATCAGTTCATTAACGATCGAGCGAATCTTTCCTTCAATCTGCTTGACTGCGCGAGGAGTGAACTGCCGGGCAACCAGCATTCGCTGCTGCTGGTGTTCTGGATCATCACGGTTAATCATCGACGTGTCGTCACGCTGATCAGTCGCTGGTCGCGACCCGTCTTCAGAGGTGAAGTCCTGCCAGTTCTTTTCAACCTCGACAATGTCTTCGTATCGAGAGATTCCCCACAACTTATGAATGGGGTCCCAGTGGACGGGATCGTTTTCACGAAGCCACCGGTACGCGGCCCATGGATCCACATAGAACTGCGGATCAAGAAGGTTGATGTACGGAGTTTCGGTGGCAGTCATACGCCCTCCCCATGGTCGTGTACTTGCGCTTGCGATTCTTGCTCACAATCGCCTGCCACTGCACCCGTTTCCCATGGGTAGCGGCCCCGACGCTTGCCACTGGCGGGTCAATCACGACGACAAGGACACACACTTCTTCCAGTCGAAGATTTTGCTTAGGGGATGCGACCGAATGACATGATCGGACCGTTGGTCCACCAACCGTTCATGGGTGTAATCGCAACCCCTTTGGCGGTGTGGAGGATCTGGTTTCCACCGATGTAGATGGCCACGTGCTCCGAGCCACCGACTCCCCAGAACACGAGATCGCCTGGTTGCAACTGTGATTCCGAAATTCGGATCGTCGACTTGTACATCGCGCCGCTGTAGTGCTGCAGCGAGATACCTACCTGCAGGAACGCCCATCGAACGAATCCAGAACAGTCGAAGACATCTGGGCCTTCAGCTGCCCAAACATATCCAGCGCCCAACTTTGTGCGACCTGCAGCAATGGCTCGAGCGGCCTCGGGACGCACCTGTCCAGGATTCGGATTCGGTGCGGCGGTGGCACGACCACCAGATGAGCTCGCCGCTGCGGCGGCACGAGCGGCTGCGGCTGCCGCAGCAATTCGGGCATTCTCCGCTTGGACGAGAACTCGCAATTCTCCCTGAACCCTCGCGTTGATCGCTGCTTGTTGGTTTGTCGCGTCGTCAGCGGCCTTCTTGAGTTGTTCAATCTCTGCAGCTTTGGCCGTCGAAGCATCCTCTGCGGCCTTTAGACGAACTCCATCTTCTTCAGCCTTCTGACGAGCAGCGTTGAGTGCGTCGACAAGATCCTGACGGCTTCCTGAAAGTGACTGCAGATAGGAACGCTTCTGCACGCCCGTGCTTGCATCATTCGAGATGAGGGCGTCGAACTCGGGGCTGTCATTGCCCGATTGGTAGGCCGCGACTGCATACTGACGAAGATCCTCGCGGCGCACATCGGCCTCGGCAGCGGTTTGAGCAGCGAGCACCTTTGCGGCGTTCACCTTCTCCTGTGCCTGTCGGAGTTCGTAGTTCGCCTTTTCGTACTGGCCGTTCAGTTCCTGCTGACGATCCTCGAGCTGTGCCAGCTGCTCGCCAATCCGCGCCGCTTCGGCCTTCTTTTCCGAAAGAGGATCAGCGCTCGCTGGCCCAACGACGACGGTTCCGAGAATCAGAGCGGCTGCTGCACCTAGGGAAACGAAACCAAGACGAAGAGACCGGAAACGTTTCACGGCTGTCACCTTGCCACCCTTTGCTGCGCCTCGCGCGCACCCAGCAGTGCTGGACCCGCCGAATTCCTCGGCAAGGATCGGGCCCCGACGCTGGGGCGATGCTCCGCAATCCATGTTGCAGAATCTTTACAGACCGCTCCTAGCCCCGCAACGCGGAGGCCAGATTCCTTCCATACGTTGGTTCCGAGGAGCCAAGATCGCCTCGCGTGATGCGATCCCGGGGATTCTCAGCAACCGACCTACTCCAGCTTCGAGATGGCTCGGCACCCACCATCCATCAATCGCAGCCTCGCTACGATCCCACTGGGGATTTCGTCAGAGGGGGCTTCAGGATGCAGACGGTTTTGGACGGTCTCTGGTTTGGCGAAGGCCCTCGTTGGCACAAAGACCGATTGTGGTTCAGCGACATGCACGGACATCGGATCCTCTCGACCGATCTCGCCGGCGATGTCCGGACTGAGGTGGAAATGATCGACGACGAGCCCTCGGGACTCGGCTGGCTGCCCGACGGCCGCCTCCTCGTCGTTGCAATGGAATCGCAACAACTCCGTCGGGTCGAGCACGACGGGAGACTCGCTCTGCATGCTGACCTCTCGGCAATAGCTCGAGGTTCTCTCAACGACATGATCGTTGCGTCGGACGGCACGGCATACGTCGGTGACATGGGGAGCCGAATCCATGACGGTGGCGAACGCCAACCCGGCCAGACAATCGCCGTTCGATCCGATGGTTCGTGGTTTGTCGCTGCCGATCAATTGGAATCGCCAAACGGCCACGTCCTCACTGCCGACGAAGCCGTCCTTCTCGTCGCTGAGAGCGCTGCTGCCCGAGTGACCGCATTCGACCGCCGACCGGACGGGACCCTCGCAAATCGTCGGGTCTACGCAGCCCTCCGTCCTTCACCCGACGGACCGCCGTTCGCCCCACCCGATGGGATCTGCCTCGACGCCGAAGGTGCTGTTTGGGTGGCTGATCCAATCGGGGCTCGAGTCTTCCGAGTTCTCCCCGGAGGCCAAACCACCGCCGAACACCGATTCGACGGGTTGATCCCGGTTGCGTGTGTTTTGGGTGGCCCCGACCGACGAACGCTCTTTGTCTGCGCGGCCGCCGATTGGAAGCGCGAAGAAGTCCTCAAAGCGCCAACCGGTGTGATCTTGGCTATCGACACCGAGATCAGTGGAGTCGGACGGCCCTGACAAACGTTCCCTGTGGACCTTCGCCTACACAGTGAGCAAATTGCTGTGAGCCGCGACGGTCTGGTCCGACCGCGACAATCACGCGTCGGGGCGAAGCAGAACTTCGTGGATCGTTCCATCAAGATCGGTGAATCCAAGTTCGCGCGCAAGCGCCGCCGATGAGAACGCACGACCCGATCGATCGGCGAGGTCGTCAGTTCCCAACAACGCGATGACCGCGCGGCCAAGGAACCGCGGCGATTCAGCGCCGGAAAGATCGAAGCGACCCTCCCCAGGAAGCTCGATGAACACTTCGTCACCGTCGGTCTGTGCTCCAAGATCGAGAAGTTCGGTGCGAACCAACCCGGGCCACAACGACACGATCGAAACTCCAGTTCCTGCAAGTTCGATCGCCATGTCTGAAGTCATCTTGTCGACTGCGGCTTTTCCGACT
>WLGJ01000163.1 GCA_009703275.1 Actinomycetota bacterium | reverse complement strand
GCTGGCGCCTACGTTCGCATCATCGGCATGCATGGCCTCGAAGAAATCGACGAGTCCGATGAAGAGGCCCGCACCTATCGAGCGCAGTCGTACTGGCGGCGCATGCCGGTGGTTCTTGCTGGCCCGATGGTGAACATCGTCCTGGGTCTCTTGCTGCTCGTTGTGGTGTTTGCCGGGTTTGGTCAGCCATCTAAGGACAAGTGGAAGATCGACACCGTCTCTTCAGGGTCTGCTGCTGCAAGTGCTGGACTCCAGCCGGGTGATCGAATCATTGCGTTCAACGGACAGCCCGTTGGGGCGTTCGACGATTTCACGAGCGTTGTGCGCGCTCAAGGCGGTTCCTCTGGCGAACTCACTGTTCAACGTGGTGATGAAGAGCTCATCATTCCCACAAGAATTGGTTGGTCTCTTAATGCAGACGGCGCACGCGCACTGCAGCCGCTCGTTCCTGGAGATCGAGTCACGAAGGTCGGCGACGTTTCAGTGTCGTCATATGCCGAAATGCAGTCGGCGCTTCAACGATTCATCGGTCCAGTCACGATCACATTCGACCGTAATGACCGCGCCTTCACGACGACTGTCGATGGACCCATCGCAATGCCGGTCGATGGGTACCGCGGATTCCTCGGCGTGAGCCCAAGTTCGGTGCTGGTGCACGCTGGCATTGTTGAAGCGACGGGCCAAGCGTTCGGAGCATTCGGAGACACAGTTGTCGGGTCTGTTCAAGGAATGGGCCGCATCTTCTCGCCTTCAGGGATCAGCAAGTTGGCCTCTCAAGTGGCCAATGGCGGATCCTCGGACTCAAGCTCTGACTCATCGGTCGAGCCGGTGAACTCAGGATCGGCGAGTTCTTCGAATTCGGGTTCGGGTTCATCGGCATCCTCAAACGTCGATCGTCCTATGTCGCTTCTTGGCATCGTGAACGTTGGTACCCAACTCGGTGAACAGGCCGGATGGGCTGGCGTTCTTGCGTTGCTCGCCACGGTCAACATTTTTCTCGGCCTCATCAACCTCGTGCCGATTCTGCCGTTCGACGGCGGCCACATCGCCGTCGCGACCTACGAAGAGATCCGCACTCGTATTTCCGGCAAGGCCTATCGGGTGAACATGGCCAAACTCATGCCCGTCACCTACATCGTGGTCTTGCTCATGGTGGGGCTCTTCGCGTCCACGCTGTATCTCGATGCCGTGGACCCCGTAAAACTCTCGCCGTAGCCCTAACCTCATCACCGTGAGCGAGCTTTCCCCCCAAACCCGGTATCCACGACGTGCAACCCGTCAGTTGCATGTCGGTGACGTTGCCGTGGGTGGTGGCGCGCCAATCTCGATTCAGTCGATGACGACCACCAAGACGGCCGACGTCGAAGGCACGTTGCAACAGATCTATGCACTCGCTGGTGCCGGTTGCGACATTGTTCGTTGCACGTGCAACGAACAAGAGGCCGCCGAAGGGCTTGCGCATATTGTCCCGCGTTCGCCACTGCCGATCATCGCTGACATTCATCATCAGTACCGACGAGCCCTTGAAGCGATGGAAGCGGGTGTTCAAGGTTTGCGCTTGAACCCCGGCAACATTCGCCGGCCCGAACACATCAAGGCGGTTGCGCTCGAGGCGAAAGACCGCGGCATCCCGATTCGTATTGGCGTGAACGGTGGCTCGCTTGATCCCGAGTTGTATGAGAAGTACGGCGGCAAAGTCACCGCCGAAGCAATGGTCGAATCGGCCAAGCGCGAACTTGCGTATTTTGAAGAGGTCGGTTTCGACAACGTAAAGATTTCGGTCAAGGCGTCGAACGTGGCATTGATGATCGATGCGTACCGATTGCTGGCCGACACTGTCGACTATCCACTGCATCTTGGTGTCACCGAGGCGGGCCCACCTCCTGCAGGGCTCGTAAAGGCAACCGCCGGCATGGCCACGTTGTTGGCCGAAGGAATCGGCGACACGATCCGCTATTCGCTCACTGCCGATCCGGTGGAAGAAGTTCGCGCTGGTCGTTGGTTGCTTGAAAGTCTTGGTCTGCGTGAACGACGCGGTCTTGATCTCATTGCATGCCCTTCGTGTGGCCGCGCTGAAGTAGATGTCATCGAAGTCGCTGCACGTGCACAGGATGCGCTTACCGATTTGAACATTCCCATCCAGGTCGCGGTCATGGGTTGTGTCGTGAATGGTCCCGGCGAAGCCCGTGAGGCCGATCTCGGTATTGCTGCTGGACGCAAGCGTGGTCATCTGTTCGTAAAGGGCGAGGTCGTAAAGGTCGTTCCCGAACCTGAGATGGTCGAAGCACTTGTGGAGTGGGCGCAGATCATTGCCGACGGGGGAGTCGAAGAAGCGCTTCGCCGCAAGGACGACGGAGCGGCGGCTGAAGCCGAAGCCGATCGCATGGCGTTGCTCAACGATAAGGGCGAGGACGCCAATAACGCTGAAGAGCGCATTCAGATCATTCGCAAACTCGACTGAGCGAGCGCAACCTCGCTGAGGGTGAAGAGGGTGTCGCCTAGCATCGGCCCCCATGGCTAAGGCTCCTGTTCTCACCCCGCAGTCCG
Organism: Actinomycetota bacterium; assembly: GCA_009703275.1. GTDB lineage: Bacteria > Actinomycetota > Acidimicrobiia > Acidimicrobiales > Acidimicrobilacustridaceae > Acidimicrobilacustris. The sequence continues at coordinate 1,470 of WLGJ01000163.1, read as the reverse complement.
AAGATTTCCCGCGCTGGTACCAAGACATCGTTGCCAAGGCGGAACTGGCCGATAACGGTCCGGTGCGCGGCACGATGGTCATCCGTCCCTACGGCTATTCGATCTGGGAACAGATGCAGGCCGAGGTCGATCGCCGCATCAAGCGCGCCGGGGCCAAGAACGCCTATTTCCCGTTGTTCATCCCTGAGAGTTACCTCAAGCGTGAAGCTGAGCATGTTGAAGGGTTCAGCCCCGAACTCGCAGTCGTCACTGTTGCTGGTGGCAAGGAACTTGAAGAGCCAGTCGTAGTTCGTCCGACATCGGAAACGGTCATCGGCGAGTTCATGGCCAAGTGGGTGCAGAGCTACCGCGATCTTCCGCTGTTGCTGAACCAGTGGGCAAACGTTGTTCGCTGGGAACTTCGCCCGCGCGTCTTTCTGCGAACGAGCGAATTCCTTTGGCAAGAAGGCCACACCGCGCACGTCAGCGAAGACGATGGTCGCCAGTATGCCGAACGAATCTTGCACGATGTGTATGAGTCATTCATGCGCGACGTTCTTGCGATGCCTGTTGTTGTTGGTCGTAAGACTGCAAAGGAACGCTTTGCTGGCGCAACCAACACCATGACGTGTGAAGCGATGATGGGTGACGGAAAAGCATTGCAAATGGGCACGAGTCACGAACTTGGTCAGAACTTCGCGAAGGCCTTCGACATTCAGTACCTCGACAACGAAGGCACCCAGCAACACGCATGGACAACTTCGTGGGGAGTTTCCACTCGCATGGTCGGTGGACTCATCATGTGTCACGGCGACGACAACGGTTTGCGGATTCCGCCGGCACTCGCGCCTGTCCAGGTTGTTGTGCTTGCGGTTCGCGATGACGATGCCGTCATCGAACGTTGTCGCACGCTCGCCGAAGAACTCGCCGATGCTGGCGTACGCGTCGAACTCGATGTGCGCGTCGAAACGTCAATGGGTCGTCGTGCGACTGATTGGGAACTCAAGGGTGTTCCGGTTCGCCTCGAACTTGGTCCTCGAGATCTGACCGAAGGTGTCGTCACCCTGGCGAACCGTTTCACCGGAGCGAAAGACGCAGTTGCACTCAATGGCATCGGAGCCACTGTTGCCGCCGCTCTTGATGCCGGTCAGGCTCAGCTCCTCGCCGAGGCCACCGATCGTCGCAACTCGCGCACGGTTGATGTTTCCACCATCGCTGAAGCCGCCGAAGCCGCTGCAACCGGATGGGCCCGAATCCCTTGGGCCAGCCTGGGTACCGACGGCGAGGCCGAACTGGCCAAGTCCAGTGTCACGGTTCGCTGTTTGGTGATGCCGGACGGCTCGCTGCCGGCTTCCGATAACGCCGACGGCGCCATTGCGATCGTCGCCCGCTCGTATTGACACCGCACTGATTCACGCCAAAAACCCCGTCTGAACTGGGGTTTCTTGCCCAAATCGATGGGTGAGTCGGACCCCCCGGGTGGTCGTTTCT
>WLGJ01000162.1 GCA_009703275.1 Actinomycetota bacterium | reverse complement strand
GCTGCGACGAGAGTCGCCTTCTTGTCGACGGGCGAAGCTCGGACTGCATCGGCAAGTTCTTCGACGAATGACGCCAGCACCGTCAGCTGAGCCTGGATGTCTGATGGCGCTACCGAGGTCGCCCGTTGGAGTTCGGCAACCTGTGGCCCCAGCGTTGTTGGGTCAAGCGTGACGAGGGAACTTGAGAGGGATGTGACTGCGCCGAGTTGTGTGCACAGCTTTTCCACCGAACGAGTTTCGGGTTTCTTCAACACCATCCAAAGCCCAACGCCCGCAGCAGCGAGTACGCAAAGCGCGATGATGATGACGAGCACCGCTCGAGGACGGGGCCGGGTTGAAGGCATCGATTCAGATGGTCGCAGCGGATGCGAGCGAGCGGAGTTCTGCTGTGGCGTGCTCAAACCCTTGGGGGTCTCGGAACATTGCACTGCCAACGACGAAACGATTGGCGCCAGCAGAAGCGGCTGCGGCAATGGTCGGCGGAGCAATGCCTCCATCGATTTCGATGTCGATGTCGAGACCTCGGTCAATGATGATTTCGCGAAGCCGACGCATCTTGGATTCAACAGAAGCGATGTATGACTGCCCGCCGAAACCAGGGTTCACGGACATGATGAGGACAAGGCCGACGAGGTCGAGAACTTCGATGATCGACTCGAGTGGGGTAGCCGGGTTGATGACGACGGCTGGGGTAGCACCGAGTTCGCGAATGCGACCGAGGGTGCGGTGAAGATGCAGACATGCTTCTTGGTGCACCATCACCGTGCTACACCCCGCATTGACCATGGCATCGAGAATCCATGTTGGTTCGGTGACCATGAGGTGCGCTTCGAACGGGATTGTCAGTAGAGGTCGAATCGAGGCGATGACTTCGGCACCGAATGACAAGTTGGGAACAAAGTTGCCGTCCATGACATCCCAGTGGATGAGGTTTGCTCCGGCCTTCTCGAGTTCGACACATACCTCACCGAGGCGTGAGTAATCGGCGGTGAGCACCGATGGTGAGATTTCAATGGGCCGTGGTGTTGAAGGAGTCGACATGGCGAACTTTCTTCGAGTTGATCGTTAGGGCGACGATACCCGCCTACGCTGCATAGGTGACCGACCTTTCTGGTTCTGATCGACCCATCAATCGAATGACCGATCGTTCGGTGGTCGTCGACGTCGAGCGTTTGGTGGCTGGCGGCGTGGGGTTGTCCCGCCGAGACGATGGTCGCGTGGTTCTTGTCGACGGTGGCTTGCCTGGCGAGCGCCTCGAGGTCTCCGTCATTGAGCGGCGGGGGAGTGAACACGGTCGAATCATCAAGGTCGTCAATCCGTCGCTGGGTCGGATTGAACCGGAGTGCCCGCATGTGATCGAAGGTTGTGGCGGCTGTGATCTCGCCCATTTGCGTCACGATGCTCAGCTGGTAGCGAAGGTCGACATTGTTTCTGATGCACTTCGTCGACTCGGCCGATGGAAGGAACCTGTCGTTCGGGTCGGTGCGACGCTCGATCCTTGGGGATTTCGAACGACACTGCGCGCCGCTGTTGTTGGTGGTCGTGCGGGACTTCGTATGGGATCGAGTCACGACGTGCTGACACTGTCTTCATGTGCAGTTGCGCATCCTCTTCTTGAGGAGCTCTTGGTAAACGGTGATTTTGGCACCGCAACCGAAGTGACTCTGCGCGTCGGAACTGCAACAGGGGAGCGCATTGCTGTCGTTACCCCGTCAGCATCTGGGGTCCGTCTTCCTTCCGACGTCCTCGTCATCGGCGTCGACGAACTGAAGGCCGGACGCCGGGCTTGGATCCACGAAGAAGTTGCCGGGCGTGTTTGGCGAATCTCTGCGGAATCGTTCTTCCAGACTCGTCCCGACGGGGCCGAGGCTTTGGTCAACGTTGTCGCGCAAATGGCTGCTGACGTCTTGGAAGATTCCACGCGCGATCAACCCACGTTGGTTGACGCCTATTGCGGTGTCGGGCTTTTTGCCGGCAGCCTGCTCGCAGGGCGCGAGGGGTGGCGTGCTGTAGCTGCTGAGCGGGGTCGGTCATCTGTTGCCGACGCAAAGGTGAATCTCGCCGACCTCGATGTTCGGGTGGTGGGGACCTCAATTGAACGATTCCGTGTTCCCTCGGCTGATCTCGTGATCGCTGACCCGTCTCGTGCGGGTCTTGGTCGGAAGGCCGTGAAGGTGCTGGCTGCTGCCGAGGCTGATCGATTTCTCCTCGTGAGTTGCGATCCTGCCGCTGCCGGCCGGGACGTTGCTCTGCTCGCATCAGAGGGTTACGAGCCTGTTGAGGCAGTCGTGGTCGACATGTTCCCGCACACCCACCACGTCGAAATGGTGACTCGGCTTGACCGGGTGCCGAATTCCTAACTGCCTATTGTTGATTGAATAGGTCGGGATTAGGATGGCCCTATGGCCACAACACCTGCACCCATTGACCCCCGCGGACCACGCACAAATCAAGCCGTTCTCGCTGTGGCGCTTGTCCTCGGTTTCCTTACCGGCCAGTGGCTGGTTGTCCCGGTGTTTGGCGTTGTTCTGTTTCTTGGCGCGGCCTTTGGTCCAAAGTGGGGCCCGGTGTTGCGGGTCTATGGAGCCCTCATTCGACCGCGGTTGAAGCCACCTCACGAACTTGAGGATCCACGTCCGCCTCGGTTCGCAGCGACGGTCGGCGTGGTCTTTCTCGGAGCCTCAACACTTGCGTTCCTTTTCGGTGCGTCGACTCTCGGATGGACACTTGCACTCATCGTCGCTGCTCTTGCTGCTGCCGCAGCAACAACGGGCATCTGCGTGGGTTGCGAAATGTACGTACTTCTCGTTCGTCTTCGTGGAGGCGTTCGCGTCGTCACTATCGAACGCGAGGAAAGCGAACTTTTCGACGCACAACGTCCAGAACGAAAGGGCGGTTGGGCACCTGTTCCGGCTGAACATCGAACAGGCCGGCCACTGTGGTTGGTCTTCACAACCGAGTTCTGTGCTGTCTGCCCTCTCGTCGTTGAACAGATCTCGACACAGCAGACCGGCGATTCGGTTCTCGTCCTAAATGTCGCCGAGCACCTTGATCTTGCGAGCAGCTACAAAGTGCGCCGCGCGCCGACCGTCGTTCGTGCAGATGCAAACGGAACAGTGATTGTGCGGCTGGCTGGCGCTGATTCAGTTCGAGCGGAACTGGATGCAATCGCTCGCGAGTCAGTTACTGTCATCTGAATGTTCGCCGTAACCGCAACGTCTTTCGACGCTGAAAACCCTCTCGCAGGTCTCACGCTCGGTGAAGTATCTGAGCCTGAAGTTCCTGATGGTTGGGCGCTTGTAACGCTGCGTGCCGCAGCGTTGAACCACCACGACATTTGGAGTTTGAAAGGAGTTGGGCTCCGGCCCGAGTTGCTCCCGATGATCCTTGGTTGTGACGGTGCAGGTATTGACGCCGATGGCAACGAGGTGATCATCCACGCAGTCATCGCAGACCCCGACGCAGGTGACGGCGATGAAACACTTGATCCTCGCCGCTCACTTCTGTCGGAACGTTTCCCCGGCACGCTTGCAGAAAGAATCGCGGTGCCGCGTCGCAATCTGATTCCAAAGCCTGCTTCGCTCACGTTTGAGCAAGCCGCTTGTTTGCCGACATCGTGGCTGACCGCGTACCGAATGTTGTTTACACGCGCAGCGTTGCGTCCTGGCGACACGGTGCTTGTTCAGGGTGCGGGTGGGGGAGTCTCAACTGCAGCGATCGCGCTTGCGCGCGCTGCGGGATTGCGCGTATGGGCAACGAGTCGCAGCGAAGAAAAGCGGGCTCGGGCTACTGAATTAGGTGCTCATGCAACATTCGCGCCTGACGAACGACTGCCAGAGAAAGTCGATGCAGTCGTCGAAACCGTCGGTCGTGCCACTTGGGCAAGTTCTGTTCGAGCTGTCCGGCCTGGTGGAGTTGTTGTTGTGTCAGGGGCCACGACTGGTGACGATCCATCGGCTGATCTCACCCAGGTGTTCTTTCTCCAGCGTTCGGTTATCGGCTCGACAATGGGGACTCGTGGCGAGCTCCAGCG
>WLGJ01000161.1 GCA_009703275.1 Actinomycetota bacterium | reverse complement strand
GTTCTCGCCCGAGGTAAACGGCAACACGCATCTACATCGCGTGCGCAGTGCCTTCCGCTAGAGGAATCTCAGCTGGTGCGCCGCGAAGCCTGTCGCGAACACGCTTCGCTGGTATGAAACCAACGACGACTGCGCCAATCACCATCACTGGAATCATTGCCGAGAAGCCGTTCGCCAACGCATGAGCAAATGCAGATTGAATTTGGTCGCGTACCCCATCAGACAATTCCGCAATCTTTTGGGGTGAACCCTGAATCGAATCGACGGGGAAATCGGGAAGGCGTTGTTCGACACTGCTCAGCAAACTGTTCGTGAAGATTGTTCCGACGATGGCGACGCCAAGCGAATTTCCAAGAAGTCGAGCAAGCATGATCGTTGAGGTCGCCATTCCGATATCGGCGGGTTCGGTGAATCGTTGGATGACGTACAACAACGTCTGCATGACGAATCCGATACCCACGCCGACAAGCATCGCCGAGCCGACGACAAACGCTGCAGAGGTTGTGGCCTCAATTGTCGAAAGCATGATCATGCCGATCCCCGATACGACCATTCCCACAAAGGGAACGACGACGTGTCCGCCTCGTCGATCAGTGATCTGACCAGCGATGATCGTGCAAAACCCCGATGTCACTGCGAATGGGGCAAGCAGCAGTCCCGCCTGCGTTGCGCTAATTCCCCGAACGGCCTCGAAAAAAAGCGGCGGATAAACAATCGCCGAGCCAAATGCGAGACCCGCAATCAAGTTGGCGGAGAGCGCAAGCGCCCTCACCCGTCCGGCGATGACACGCAAGGCAAGGATCGGTTCCGACGATCGGCGTTCATGAAGGACGAAGAGGAAGATAAAGACAACCGAGAGAGCGGCGAGTCCCATTGTTCGGAAACTCACGAGATGCACCCGACCACCAGTCCCACCGATTGCTAAGAGCAATGACGAAACAGCACCCGCAATAAGCAAGGCACCGAGCACATCAATGCGATGGGCAACTCTGTTCGTAGATTTCGGGACGAAGAAGAGTGTGATGAGGCAGATGATCCCGCTTGGAATATTGACGAAGAATGCCCATCGCCACGTGAAATTATCGGTGAAGAATCCTCCCGCCCAAGGTCCGAGGACGGCAGTAACAGCGAAGACCACGCCGGTGTAACCGAGATACCTTCCGAGTTTGTCGGCGGGCATGACGTCGGCAATCAGTGCCATTGCAAGGGCGGTGATTCCACCTGCGCCAATGCCCTGAAGCACCCGTGTGCCAATCAGCATCGGCATCGATGTCGCCAAGCCGCACAACATTGATCCGACCATGAATGTCACTATGGCGATGATGAACACCCTTCGGCGACCATAAATATCGCCAAGCTTTCCGTACACCGCCATGGTGGTGACTTGGGCAAGCAAATAACTCGTTGTCAGCCATGGGAGCAGCGACACGCTCCCAAGCTCTCCCAAGATCGTTGGAGCCGCTGTCGCGACAATTGCTCCGTCAAGTCCTGAAAGTGTTGCGCCTAAGAGGATTCCAAAGAACACAACAAGCAGTCGACGACGCGACATCTGAACCGAGACTCCGGTCGCGCTCGCTGCCCCAGTAACGGTCACTGCTGAGAGCGTCGCTTCTCGCGCGCTTCTCGTCGCTCAGCGTCGGCCGCGTTATGACGCTTCATGACACTAAGAGGATCCTGTTTGAAGACCTCCACTGATGCCTGGTGACCAGCGAGAGCCTGGAATTCCGAACCGGCACGGATAGCAGCTCGAACGCCCATGATCTCGGCTTGTCGATGCACCATCCGCTTGTTGATCTGTGCGAGATCGGTTGCAACCGCAGCGATCTGACTCGCAACATCAAGTACTTCATCATCGAGTGCAACCGCAGGGAACGACCGATTGGCCCACCCGATCTGCGCCGCCTCAGGACCGAGCATCTCGCCACCGGTGAGCATGATCTCCATGGCACGGCGCATACCAAGAAGCGGTTCGTGGTACTGGCAGTCGGGCGGTGACGCGACGCGAACAATTGGATAGGAGATTCTTGCGTCGTCTGCCACATAGACGAGATCGCAGGCCTGAACGAGTTCTGTCGCTCCCGCGATTGCGTAGCCATGAACCTGAGCGATTACCGGCTTGGCAAGATCCCAAAATCTGAACCAATTGTCGGTGACCTGTCGCGCCCACGCGCCATCGCCCGGCGCGGTATGAAAAGGCGGCTCCGTCATGAGGTCGCCACCAAGGTCATAACCGGACGAGAAACATGACCCACCGCCGCGAATGATGCTGACGCGCACTTCGGGATCTCGATCGTTTGTTTCGAGAACATGGAGCAATTCCGTGCGCATAACTGTTGAGATCGCATTGCGCTTCTCGGGGCGATTCAACGTGATCCGGCAGATACCTTCGCCAGGAGTGTCGAGATCGATGGTTTCATACGTTGTCATTTCAATTCCCCTGAGTATCTCGGGTGCCAGCAAGTTCGGCGAGTAGTTGTAAGCCCTCGTCGGATTCGGAGCGAACGATGAGCCCGGTGAGACCCATCTTGGTCCAGGCCTCCCAGCGTTCACGGATGCGCGCTGGCGAACCGATGAGCGAACCGTCGTCGTGATATTCGTCAGGGACAGCAGCAATCGCTTCATCTCTCTTGCCCGCCATCCAACATTCATGAATCTTCTGAGCTGCCTCGGGAAAGCCACGCCGGGCCATTGACTCGCGGTGGTAGTTATGCGAGGCCGAACCCATACCTCCGACGTACATCGCGGTGAGTGGCTTCATTGCATTGATGGCACCTTGCACATCGTCAGTGATCACAACACTCACTCCGCCAAAGATCTCAAAGTTGGCTGGTCGACTACCCCGTTTCGCAAAACCAGCGTCGAGATGCGGACCGTAAACAGACGGACCTTCAGGGCCCCACCCCATCGGCAACATTCCGTCGCAGATTTCGGCGCTCAGTTCAGTGTTCTTTGGGCCTCCAGCAGCAAGCCAAAGCTCAATCTCGCCTGCGGGATGAAGAATTGAACGCAGCGGTTTACCTTGCCCAATCGCCCCTGGCCCGTTGTACGGCAGTGGAAACTCCACGCCGTCGTTGGTGAGTGGTTCGCGGGCAAACACCTTGCGCATGATCTCGACGTATTCACGCAAGCGTCGGTTGGGACTTCCCCATGGTTGTCCGTACCAGCCCTCGACGATCTGCGGACCAGAAACTCCGAGTCCGATAATGACTCGATTGCCGCCTGCGAGCGCATCGATCGTGAGTGCATGCATTGCGGTTGCTGCTGGCGTCCGAGCCGCTATTTGAACAACGCCAGTGCCGAGTTTGATGCGCTTGGTGACCGCTGCCAAGTATGCAAGCGGAGACAGCGCGTCGGAACCGTAGGCCTCTGCGGTCCACACTGAGTGGTAGCCAAGGTCCTCGGCCATCCGAACTTGATCGACTGGGACATCGAGAGCGGCGCCTCTATAGAGGTCGAGTCCGAGAGCCAACTTCATCGTGTGTCTTCTCCAGTAGCAAGCGAAGGAGGGAAGAGCGCGTGGATCACAATGAGCCCGTTAACACTCCCCCTGAGTGTTTCTCTGCCTCGTCAACCTAGTTCGCTGCCACGCGGAACCCGAGTCCCAAGAACCGCTCCGAGCAGCGCGACGAAAGTCGCCATTCCGAACGTCAAGACAAGCCCGGTGACCTCCGAATCGCTCAAGGCCCCGACAGTAGAAACAAGGACGCCGGCCACCCCGATCCCCAATGCAGCGCCAAGTGTGTCGCTCAATTGCAGCGCAGTTGTTGCCTTTCCCTCTTTGCCCTTGTCCGCCAACTCCATTGCAACATGAGCCAACGGAGAGAACGCGAGCCCCATGCCGAATCCGGCGACGCCCCAGGCGAGGAGTCCGACCCACCCGGGTATGGCAGGAATCAACACCGTCACCATGCCCGCAGTTCCCAGCCCGATGATGGCCAGACCGGCCACGACCAAAATGGTCGCACCGCGGGTGCGGATCCAGCGAGTTTGCAGCCACGATGAAATTGTCCAGGTCAGCGATGCAGTCGTCATTGCGAGTCC
>WLGJ01000160.1 GCA_009703275.1 Actinomycetota bacterium | reverse complement strand
GCAGCATCGTTAAGTGGTGTTGAGGTTCCGTGTGCATTGACGTAGGTGACATCGGATGGCACGAGACCCGCATCGGCGATGGCAGTGCGCATGCAATTGATTGCGCCAACACCGCCAGGCGAAGGAGCCGTGATGTGGTGCGCATCGGCATTTGAAGCAGCACCCATCAACTCAGCGAGGATGGTCGCGCCACGGGCTTTGGCTGATTCCATTTCCTCAAGCACGAGGACACCGGAACCTTCGGCGAGCACGAAACCATTGCGGTCGCGGTCAAAGGGGCGAGACATGTTGTCTGACGACATTGCGGTCATGTTGGTGAAGCCAGCAATGCAGGTGGGAGTCATGACGGCTTCGGAGGAGCCGGTAACCATGGCATCGCACAGACCCGACACAATGAGCCGGTACGCGTTGCCAACTGACTGTGTGCCAGCAGCACAGGCGGTGCAAGTGTTCTCGCACGGGCCCTGCCATCCGTACTTCATGGAGATCGCAGCTGAAGCCGCATTGGCCATGAGCATTGGAACCATAAACGGGCTGACGCGTCGGGCGCCTTTGTGCTCGTTGACGAGTACTTGTTCTTCGAGAGTGGTGAGCCCGCCGATGCCGGTGCCGATCCAGACACCCTTGCGGGTGGGATCGCCTCCGACATCGCCTGACATCTTCAGTGCTTCGTCGGCTGCCGCCAACGCGAACTGAGCGAAGCGGTCGGTGCGACGCGCTTCTTTCGGGTTGGCAAAATACGGCTCGGGATCGAAGTTCTCGATACGACGCAGCCCTTCGGGCGCGGCCGAAATCAGTCCGTTCCAGAACGCTTCAGTGCCGATGCCGCACGGGCTGACGACACCGACGCCTGTAATCGCTACCCGACGCTTCGTGCTCACCGCTTCGACATCACCAGTTCGTAGGCTTCGCCAACGGTCGTGATGTTCTCAAGCTCAGATTCGTCGACAGAAACGTCGAACTCTTCTTCAAGCTTCATGACCAACTCGACGAGGTCGAGGCTGTCGGCATCGAGGTCCTCGCTGAATTTGGCTTCCATCGTCACCTGGTCGGGTGAGACGGCGAGGATCTCAACGGCGCAGGCCTTGAACTTTTCGAAATCGTCACTCATCGGGTCTCCTTGGTAATCGGTGCGACAAACCTAGCCGGGGGTCGCCTTGGTTTTGGTGCTGCTAGGACTCTCAGCCGCCCATGCCGAGGCCACCATCAACCGGCAGAACAGCGCCGGTGATGTAGCCGGCCTCGTCTGAGGCGAGGAAGGAAACGGCGGCGGCGATTTCGTCGGGCTGACCCATGCGGCCGAGGGGGACAGCGCTGGTGATGGAGTCGCGCATCGCGTCGTCGACGGCGGCGAACATATCGGTGGCGACAGGTCCGGGGGCGACGACATTCACGGTGACATTGCGCGACGCGAATTCCCGAGCGAGTGATCGTGCAAGACCGACGAGGCCGGCCTTCGATGCTGCGTAGTTTGCTTGACCGGCTTGGCCGACCGAGCCGACAACCGATCCGATGAAGATGATCCGACCCCAGCGAGCGCGCATCATTTTGGGGACGGCGCGACGGGCGGCGCGGAATCCGCCAACGAGATTGGCGTCAATGACATCGGAGAAATCCTCGTCGGTCATGCGCAATACGAGTTTGTCGATTGTCATGCCAGCGTTTGAGACCAGAACTTCGACAGGACCGAGCTTCTCTTCAATCTCGGTGAATGCCGCTTCAACCTGTTCGGTATCGGTGACATCGCATTGCACGCAAAGAAGGTCTCCGGCATCGGTGGGTGCAGCGCTGCGGTGTGTGATCGCAACCTTGTGGCCCGCCGCGGCGAATGCTTTGGCGCAGGCAAGACCGATACCTCGGTTTCCTCCAGTAACCAGCACAACTCTGCTCATTGGTTTTCCTCCGGAAGATGACCTGTCCATCGAATGATTGCGCTTGCCCAACTCATGCCCGCACCGAAACCAACAAGAAGCACGTTGTCGTTGCGCTTCACGCGGCCATTTTCGATGGCATCAACAAGAGCGAGGGGGATCGACGCCGAAGACGTGTTGCCGGTTCTGTGCAGCACCATGGCGACACGGTCCATCGGCATGTCGAGGCGCGTGCAGGCAGATTCGATGATGCGGATGTTGGCTTGATGTGGCACCACGAGCGCAATGTCATCGGCGGAAAGGCCGGCATCGGCCATTGACGCATTTGCGGAATCAACCATCACAGCGACGGCTTTACGGAAAACCTCTTTGCCGACCATCGACATGTAACCGCCGATAGGAGCTTCAAGGAGTTCGCGGGCGGAACCATCGGAACCAAGGTCGAAGGAGATCAGTTGACCATCGCCTTCGACGGCCTCAAGCACAACCGCGCCTGCGCCGTTGCCGAAGAGGATCGCGGTATTGCGGTCGTCCTGATCGGTGACTTTGGCGAGCGTTTCGGCGCCAATCAAGAGAATCCGCTTGAGGCCCATCGCGATAAGCCCATGTGCTTGCACAAGTCCATAGACAAAGCCGGAGCATGCAGCGTTGACGTCGCATGCACCGCCATTGATCTGAAGTTCTTCCTGGACCTGCGATGCGGTGGAGGGAATTTGATAATCGGGGGTGGTCGTTGCGAGAAGGATGAAATCAATGTCGGCGCCAGTGAGGTCTGCCATGTCGAGTGCTTTGCGTCCGGCTTCAACGGCAAGGCCGGCGGTGGTGCCACCGTGACGACGTTCGCGAATTCCGGTTCGTTCGGTGATCCACGCATCGGTGGTGTCGAGACGCGCTTCGAAATCAGCGTTGGTGACGATGATGTCGGGGAGCGCGGTGCCCCAACCAGTGATGGTTGCGCCACTCGGGGCAGGAATAGTCATCGGTTCCTCGGGGTAAGGGTGATCACGCGGTACGCAACCAAGCGATGGGCTGGCTGGTGGTGACGCGCTCGCCTTCGACGGCAAGGACGCCGACCAAGGTGCCTGCGAAGGGGGAGCGAACTTCTTGTTCGCCAACACGACCAAGGACGGTGCCTGGGCTCAGGACAAAGCCGGGGGCCAAGTCAGTCGCTGGAGTGAAGACGCCAGCAGCTGGGCTTACGACCATGCGTTCAGTGGCGAAGAGATGCTCGCCTTCGTGCACCGCAACGCTCTCGGACGGTGAGGCCAGTGCAGTGAGGAGTTTGTCGAGGTCGTCGGGAGTTGAAACCGCGAGCGTTGTTGTAGAGGTAAGAGTGCGCTTCGCCATGCCGGTAAGCACGCTTCCGGGGCCGAGCTCAACGAAGACAGTTGCGCCGGCATCGCCAATGTTGTGCAGCGTCTGGCGCCAGCGAACTGGGCTGCACAACTGGGCGTTGAGAAGTTCGGTCCACTCAGCACCGGTATGAGCTCGGGCGTCGACATTGGCGTAGACGGGAAGGTCGGCTTCGCGAAGATCGGCCGACTCGATAGCGCTGCGCAATCGATCGCGCGCCGGAGCCATAAAGGGGGTGTGGAAGGCGCCGCTGACGGCCATCGACATCACCTTTTTGGCGCCGAGTTCTTTTGCGACAGCGGATGCTTGCGCTACCGCTTCAGGATCACCAGCGATGACGACCTGTCCGGGAGCGTTGTAGTTGGCCACCCACACGTCGCCGTCGACGCGGGCGCAGGCAACTTCGACATCGCCATCATCAAGCCCGAGGACCGCGGCCATCGTGCCGACCCGAGCGGTAGTGGCATCGAGCATTGCAGCGCCGCGTTCCGCGACAAGCGTGAGACCTTCTTCGAAGGCCAGCGCTCCTGATGCCACGAGTGCGGTGTATTCGCCAAGGCTGTGACCGGCAGCGGCAGCGGGCTCAACGCCGAGGCGTTCCACCGCGTCAAGAACGATCAAGCTGGTGAGGAATGTCGACAATTGCGCGTTGTCGGTGCGGGTGAGTTCCTCAGCTTCGGTATGGAGGAGGAGGTGCTCGAGGTCGCGGCCAAGAACGCTTGAGGCGTCAGCGACGAGTTCCCATGACGGGTGGTCTCGCCACGCGTCTCCCATGCCCGGTTTTTGTGATCCCTGGCCGGGGAAAGTGAAGACGATCATCGTGGCGGTGGTGGCTTTC
>WLGJ01000016.1 GCA_009703275.1 Actinomycetota bacterium | reverse complement strand
GGTGACGGCGGCCGGCGATGCTGCTCAGGCGGCATACCTCTTAGAACTGCTCACCGCAGGGCCCGAGACCTTCTGCGATAACACCACGTGGGAGCCGCTCGTTCCGGACCAGAACTACCTTCCGCTCCTTGCAACGATGCAATCGCTCCTACCCATTACGGATACCGTCAATTGCTGGGGTATCGCTCATGGAGCCGGATTGCTCTACAACGTTGAAGTACAAAACGCAAAGATCCCCAACAGTTTGGTGACGCTCACCATCACGGACCCGAACGCAACAACGACGCCTCCTGCCGACCAAGCCCCTTCGTTCACTGGCTGAACATCAACATGGCAACATCCTGGTCTTCATCATTCCCAAACGTTGAGGCCCCACCTGCAGGAACTCCTGCTTGGTATTCAAGGGAAGAATCCCTTCCGCGAAATCGGTGGCGAGCACGAGCGATCGTGAGCGATGCCCATCAAGATGCCGACGTCATCGACGGCCCTATGGCCAGTAACGACGCACACGAATTGTGGCGAACCGATGTCGACCCCGATGGTCGCTCAGTTCTCAGCCTCAATCCAAACGCTCTCCGCAATGCTCCGCCGCTTTGGTTTGTCGTTGTCCCTGATCTCGACGCAACACGCCCCGCAATGATGCTGGCTGGCTTTGCCACCGATCACGTTGCACCGGGAACAGTCCTCACCAACCCCGAGTTCTTCTCGCTTCCGGTACAAAGCACAGATCAGGTCGGAGCCATCCGCTGGTGGCACCTTGAGGGCGTTGTCGATCAAGTCTTTATTGCTGAGCAATGGCGCCGTCGTTTTCTCGGCACCGCACTCATCTACGCGGCGAATGCGTACCAAGTGCACAACGGTTGGCCATCCAAGTTGACGAGCGACGGACGCCGAACCGAACTCGGGGAACAACTTGCCGCAGCGACATTGTTCCCCGATCGATTCGCGCCGCTCGAAACGCTTTCGCCACCCATGGATCCCCCGAAGAGGAACTAACTAGGCGTCGAAGGTGTGGCGTCCACCGACCAACACCACGCGGCCGTCTTCACCGCGGGTTTGGAAGATGCATTCACCAGCGCCTTCGTTCCACATCTCGATGGTGAGTTCTTCGCCTGGGAATACCGGCGAGGCAAAGCGACCTTCCATCGAACGGAACTTGGCGGGGTCGGAAGCACACATCGTGTGCAACAGCGCGCGCCCAGTGAAGCCGTAGGTGCAGAGACCGTGGAGGATTGGTCGATCAAACCCAGCAAGCGCCGCAAACCACGGATCGGAGTGCAACGGGTTGCGATCACCCGACAGTCGGTACGTCAGTGCTTGGTCGGGACGCACGCGGTACGACACTGAAGCATCAGCAGCGCGATCGGGTGCCGCATTGCGATCACCCGAAGGGCCGCGGTCGCCGCCCCATCCACCTTCGCCACGAATGAAGATTGCGGAACCAACCGTAAGCAACGTTTCACCGGTGGCGTTGTCGACACATTCGCCTTCAACCGCAACGACCGCGCCAGAGCCCTTGTCGTAGATGCCGATGATCTTGCCGGTTGCAGTCAAAGAACCTTCCACGGGAATCTCGCGATGCTGAACGAATGACTGTTCGCCGTGCACGAGCATCGCGAAATCGAACGAGCCGATTGCACTGATCGCGCCGGAGACGCCAGCGCCAATGACAGCGGCCATCGTGGGCAGCACACGTTGCGGCACATCGTGGCTGTTCTCGGTCGTGAACGCGAGCTCATCGATACCGGCGCCAACTCCAACGGCGTAAAGCAACGCATCTTTCGATGTCCATGAGTGGACAATCGGTGCACCTTCGGCGCCAACAACGTCATGATTGATCGGCATTGTTCGAACTACTTCCGGTCGAGGCCGAGCATGTCGGCGTTGGGACGAGCCTTGCCCATGAGTTCTTCAACGAGCGGACCAACACCGGACGGATCAAGTGTGTTGGTGACCTTCGGGCCCTGATGCCAGCTTTCGCTAATGGCCAGCAGTTCACCGCGAACATCGAACACTCGACCGGTAACGCCAGCAGACTCTTCGCTCGCCAACCACACGGCGATCGGAGCGATCCACTTGGTCGACATCGCTTCCTTCACTTCTTCGGGTGCATCGCCAATGCCGAGATCGGCGGTGAGTCGCGTGAACGCGGCCGGTGCAATCGCGTTCACGGTGACGCCATAACGACCAAGTTCGTCGGCCGCAATGATCGTGAACGACGCAATGCCACCCTTGGCAGCGCCGTAGTTGGTCTGACCGATGTTGCCGTAGATTCCGGAAGGTGAGGTTGTGTTGATGATGCGTGCGGTGTTGGTTTCGCCCGCCTTCGAACGGTCACGCCAATAGGCCGCAGCAAAGTGCGAAGGACCAGCGGTGCCCTTGAGATGCACCTTGATGACAGCGTCCCATTCGGCTTCGCTCATGTTGGTGAGCATGCGGTCGCGCAAGATGCCAGCGTTGTTGATGAGAACGTCGAGTCCACCGAACGTCGTGATGGCCTGGTTGATGAGATTCTCAGCACCTGACCAATCGCTGATGTCGTCGGTGTTGGCAACGGCTTGACCGCCAGCTGCGAGAATTTCGTCGACAACTTCTTGGGCTGGCCCTTGATCGACGCCAGTGCCGTCGCGGGAACCGCCGAGATCGTTCACCACGACCTTCGCCCCTTCGGCTGCGAGCATCAGCGCGTAGTCGCGCCCGATTCCACGACCAGCGCCAGTAACGATGCACACTCGGCCTTCACACAGTCCTGCCACGACGACGTCTCCCTTGTGAGTTCAGATCTAGAGAGCCGATTGTGACACGGCCGGTTCAGAGCCGCCGAGGCCGGGAATCTCCTTGCTGATGCCGGGAATCCCCCACTCCCGGCCGATACGGCCTCTGAGGGCCCTAGAACGCCCTCTGAGGCGACTGTCACACCCATTCCGTAGGTTGAGCGGTATGACCGCTCTTCTGCCTGTCCTGACCCTCCTCATCGGCCTCGCCATCGGCGCACTGGTCGGCAACCGTCTCGCGTCACGCCAATCGGGTCCCGATCCACTCGATGTCGACCGCACTCGCGACATTGCCAATGCCACGTTGGCCACCACCATGCGCGAACTCATCGATGTCAACACGCGCCTCCAAGCCGAAGCCACCGCGCGAGCTGCGGCCGAAGCGTCACAACAGCAGAAGTCCGTGCACGACCTTGTCGCCCCCGTCGGCGAACAACTTGCGAGGCTCGACCGAAAACTCAACGAGCTCGAAAACAAACGGGTCGAGGATTCCGGTCGCTTGAACACCAGCATCGGTTCGCTCGCGTCGCTCGCCACTTCCCTGCAGAAGGAAACAGCCGAACTCGCTTCGGCCATGAAGAACACCAAAGTGCGCGGCAACTGGGGTGAGCTCCAACTCCAACGCGTCATCGAACTCGCCGGCATGACTGAACACATCATGTACGAACAACAAGAACACATCGCCGGCGATGGCGACGCTGCCCGCCCCGACATGATCGTCCGTCTTCCCGACTCCAAAAAGATCATCATCGATGCAAAAGCGCCAATGTCTGCCTATCTGAATGCAATCAACGCCACCAACGACATTGAGCGCGAACAACTACTCACCAAACATGCTGCCGACGTCATGGCGCATGTCAATGCGCTCGCAAAAAAGAACTACGCCTCTCGTGTCGATGGCTCACTCGATTTCATCGTGATGTTTGTGCCCGGCGATACGTTCCTCACTGCCGCATTCGACGCCAACCCCGAATTCCTTGAGCAGGCCATCGCCAAGAACGTGTTCCCCGCATCGCCTGGCACATTGATTGCGCTTCTCCGAGCAATTGCCTATGGCTGGCGTCAAGAGCAACTGGCCGAAAACGCTGCGCAGGTCGTTGCCCTCGGCAAAGAACTTTACGAACGCGTCGGCGTCTTCACTGGCCACCTCCAAAAGGTCGGCACCAACCTCACCAAGGCCACCGAGTCCTACAACTCCGCAGTGGCATCACTTGAGACTCGCGTCATGCCCTCGGCCCGCCGGTTCGAGACGCTCGCCGTGGCCTCCGATCAGGCCCTACCCGGAGTCAGTCCTATCGATGTCACCACCCGCCAGGTCTCACTTCCCGAGCTCGAAGCAGGCTCGGGCAACCAGAGTTAGACGAAATCAGGGGCCGGGTGCCTTGCTCCCTACCTACTGGTCGGTAGACTGGCGCCATGTCCGCAGCAGAAACACTGACTGAAACCACCGAAACTGAGCAGGAAGCAGCCGAAAAGGCGCCTGATCGAGCCGAAAAAGGCTCTCTCAAGCCCGTTCTTGACATTATTCCTGCCGAGGCCTACGAAAACCCCACCTGGAAGGGGTTGGCCTACTTCGGCCGCGATCTCGTGATCTATGGCCTTGTTATTGCTGGGCTCATCGCTTTCAACAACCCCTTCGCTGTTGTGGCCCTCTGGGTGCTTTCGGCCATGGTGATCTCTGGCCTTTTCATCGTCGCCCACGACGCTGCCCACGGCGCCCTGTTCTCCTCCAAACGCCTCAACCGAACCATCGGCACCATTGCGATGTTGCCGTCATGGCACGTCTATGAAGGTTGGACGCTTGGCCACAATCGCATCCACCACGGTTACACCGTTCGTGAGGGATTCGATTTCGTTTGGCACCCTTACACCGCCGAGCAATACGCGGCCATGTCCAAGCTCGGTCGCCTTCGTCATCGCGTTGAGTGGTCATGGCTCGGCGCCGGCGCTTACTACCTGCGCGAAGTGTGGTGGCACAAGATGATCATTGGCGCTCCCCCGGCACGGTGGGCCAAAGGTATTCGCCGTGACCGTTTCATCGTCTGGACCTTCGTCGCCGTTGCCGCTCTTGCTCTTGGCCTTGTTGGTTGGGCGCAGTACGGATCTGTGGTCGGCGTGCTCTGGATGATCCTCAAAGTGCTCGTCATCCCGTTCCTTGCCTTCACCTACGTCATCGCATCATTCGTGCACGTTCACCACATTCAGCCGAACATTCGCTGGTGGAAGCGTCGTGAATGGACAAAGTGGCACGGCCAGATGGAAGGCACCACGGTGCTTCGAGCCCGCTTCGGACTCAATTTCTTCTTCCACTGGATCATGGTGCATGTCCCTCACCACGTCGACATGCGCATCCCGATGTACAACCTCGAAATGGCGACCGACGCAATCAAAGAAGCGTTTCCTGGCACCGTGCACGACGAACCCCTTCGGTTCATGGACTTCGTGCGCAACACCCGCAAGTGTCGCCTCTATAACTTCGACGAGGGTCGCTGGTACACCTACCGCGAAGCAGCGCAGCATCAGAATGCCAAGCCGGTTGCCGAACCAGCTGCAGCCTGAGTTTCGCTCGGACTAGTTCCTGAGCGCTGACGCATCAACGGTGACAGTTTCACCAGATGCGTCGATGACCTGATATTCGAAGCCTTCTTCAACGATTGCATCGTCAACGCCGAATGCAACTGGAATCTTGTTGCACGCGTTCCGCATCATGTAGCTGACAAGTTCCACGAGTTCGCTGCTGCCATAAGACTGCGTCAAGCGACCAAAGAGTTCTTGATTGATCGTTGGTGGTCCGACGAATGTCGCATCAACAAGATCAAGAGCCGCAGTCGTTGCTGCCGCAAGAGTCCCTGTCGATGACGGGTCATCCGCACCCAAGAGGTCATCGTCTGCTCCAGCATTCAGAGCGGCAACGCTTCGGACCGACAGGCAACGACGACACTCGTGCAAACGCGCGCCTCGAAGTCGAACGAGTTCCTTGGTAATCGGATCAACGGCTTGCAAACGGCCGACAGCTGCAAGCATCGCCATGATTGCCACCATCGGATCGGCCGGGATTTCGCCCGTTGCGCCCCAGGCCCACGACTCGGAAGAAATGGTTTCACCCGAGAGCGTGCTGAGCACAAGGTCGACGCGCTGACCAACATCAAGCAGGTACAACGCTTGTACGAAGGGCCCGATCTCGGCGCCAAGAGCACCGAACGATGCAGCCAGAGGCCCAGCAAGAACGCCAGTGACGTCGATGACGAACTGCTCGGCAAGCGCAAGCGCGGCCTTTTGGCGTTCATCGAATGCATCGGAGGTGGGCCAGGAACTGAGTTCCGCATTCTGTCGCTCGGAAATCTCGCCCCACGCTTTTGCTTGGAGTTCCGCGTCGTTGTTCAGCAACATCGCTACTCGGCGACGAGCAAGTTCAAGCAAAGTGTCGTCGCATGCCTGACGAACTGATTCGCATGCGACACCAAGAGCGCCAAGAACCTCGGGAGCCTCGACAGCACGCGGATCGGCCATCAGCGAACCCCACCCGGCGTGAACGAAACCGGAAGGCTCTTTACGCCGTTGATGAAGTTGGAACGAAGTTGCACTGGCGGACCAGCAAGTTCGATATCAGGAAGGCGTGTGTAGAGCTCGCGGAACATGAGGGTGATTTCACGCCGGGCAAGATGGGCACCCAGACAGAAATGCGGTCCAGGTCCGCCGAAGCCAACATGAGGATTCGGATCGCGAAGGACATTGAACGCGTCGGGATCAGCAAAAACCGCTTCGTCGCGATTCGCGGATCCGTAATACATGATGATCTTGTCGCCCTCGTGGAACTCGTGACCCGAAAGTACGTAGTCCTGCGTGAGCGTGCGTCGCATCCAAACAACCGGTGATGCATATCGAACGATCTCTTCAACGGTCGTCGGCATCACACCATCAATATCGGCAAGAAACAGTGCGCGTTGATCAGGGTTCTGCGAAAGGTGGGTAATGCCGTGACTCAGCGCTGTGCGCGTGGTCTCGTGTCCGGCAACCGAGAGAAGGATGAAGAACGACGCGAGTTCATCGCCAGAAAGCTGTTCGCCATCAACTTCGGTATTCACGAGCGCTGACAGCAAATCATCTGTGGGGTTTGCCCGGCGTAGCACTGCGAGGTCGTTGAGTAGGCCGGCAAGCGTCGCCCCGGCGCCAAGGAATGCAGTAATGGGATCGGTGCCCTCAGGAATGAAATCGGGATCGCCACCAGAAAGGATGATGTTCGATTGCGTCAACACAGTCTCGAATTCGCTGTGCGGAATTCCCATCATGTCGAGAATGACGAGAAGGGGGAACGGCATCGACACATCCTTGACGAAGTCGATTTCGCCCTTCTCAACGATTCCGTCGACAACCCTCTTTGCGGTTTTCTCGACGTCCTCAAGAACGTTGTTCAGCATTCGAGGAGTGAACGTTCCCGACACGATCTTGCGCAGTCGGGCATGGCGGGGATCATCCATCGAAATGAGCGAGCCATAGAACTCGTTCATGTCGGACGGCATGTCGAGAATCGACACCGCACCTTGGCCCGAGCAAAACACCTCGGGGTGACGACTGATCTCGAGCAGGTCATGCATCTTCGTGATCGCGAAGTAACCCGGGCCCTGGGGAAACGGTTCAACAATGGGTTCGGGGAAATACGCAATGGGGTTTTCGCGGCGCAATGTGGCAAATGCCGCGTTTCGCTCGGCCCACGGCTTGGCCCAGAACTCAATGTCGGAAAGATCAATGTCTTCGAGTTTCACAAGTACTCCTTTAATGAGAACGATAAATCAGAGCGCGCCAGAACGAGCGGTGGTCTCGATGAGTTCGAGACATTCACCGTTCGGACCAGGCCAGAACAGCACAAGCAGTAGCGGCAGATCATCGCCGACAGAAAGTTCTTCGGTCGGGACGAAGGGAACAGAACCAGCAGCACGAATAACTGCTTCATCGGCAGCGCAATCAGCGGTCGACCACGCCATACGGAAAAGACCAAGTTCATTGGCACCGCGAACACGAACCATCGTCTTCGGAGCAGGGTCGAGCCATTGCACGAGCGCAACAGTAAATACCGAACCTTCATCGGCGAGGAGCACTGCACGAACCTTCACATCTGATTCGCGGCCGTAAAGATCGCCTGACCACACCATTTCGGCGGCTTCTTGAAGCGGGGTGAGGCCCATGACGTCTCGGTAGTAGCGAAGCGACTCATCGAGATCGGCACAATTCACGACAACCTGTGCGATCGAGGCCTTTTCACCTTGAAAGAGACCGACCGGCACACGGTCAGGGTCGAGCAACATCGCTACTCGATGTTGAGTGCCACCAGCATCGACCTCGCGCGGGCCGGCAACAAGAGTCCCACCAGCGGCCACGGCTCGTTCAACGGTCGCATCGAGATCCGGCGTTGTCATCATCAACCGGTTGTACCCAGGCTCACCATCGAGGCCAGGTGCAGTTCCGGTCGGCAGCGGGGTTTTCCACTCAAGGAGATCGAGAGAGAGGCCATCGAGCCCATCATCGGAATGCATGATCCACGCGTCCCATGCCACCTCGTCGAGACCGAATGCCGAACCCGATTGGTTCTTGCTTGGCACGGTTCGCAGTACCCGACGCAAACCAAGGGCCTCGTAAAACGCAACGGCAACGTCAAGATCAGAACAATTTGAGTTGCAGTGGTAGATGCGGTTTCCCTGAATCGCCATAGTCGGATCGTAGGGCCACCCAACCGATGGTGTCTTCAGCCCTCAGTAGGACTCGGGATCATCAATAACTGACTGGGGAACCGGGAACTTGTAGAGCTCTGATGCGTTCTTCCACGTGATGCGAGCAATGTCCTCGGCGGGAAGATTCCCGATCTCATGTTTGGTCACGGTCTGCGTGTTTGGCCAGGTCGAATCGCAGTGGGGGTAATCGCTCTCGATAAGGATGTTTTCGATCCCGATTCGTTCTCGCTGCACAAACGCCGAAGGGTCCTCCACAGCACAAAACCAGAAGTTCCGCTTGAGGACTTCAGCCGGTGTCAGATCAGTGCCCGTCCACGTTCCGTACATGTCGTGATAACTGAGCATGTGGTCAAGGCGATCCATGAGGCCAGCCACCCAACCAATGCCACCTTCGGACATACACAGCTTCAGATCTGGGAATCGAACGGGAAGCATCGAATACAGCCAATCGACAGCGGCGAACATCGCGTAACCGAAGAACAACACACCGACAGTGTCGGGCGGTGCGTCGGGCGCTGTAGCTGGGGACGTACCCGAGGAACCAATGTGAAGGTTCACAACGGTTCCGGTTTCGGCGCAGGCCTGCATCATTGGGTCCCAGTAACCCGTATGCAGCGATGGGAGGCCCAACATGTGCGGAGCTTCAGTGAACGACACCGCTTTGAAGCCACGTTCTGCATTACGGCGAATTTCCTCGGCACCAAGCACAGGGTCAAGAAGCCACGGGATTTGGCAAGGGATGATGCGCCCGGGATGCGTCCCCGCCCATTCCTCGATGTGCCAGTCGTTCCAGGCTCGAGTCGTTGCCAGCGCGAGGTCGACATCGTTCGTCGTTGTTTGCAGACGCTGACCGCAGAACCCCGGCAGGAACGAAGGAAAGTTCACTGATGCATAAATGCCATTGAGGTCCATGTCCGCGACTCGAGCGTTGATATCCCACGCTCCGCGTCGCATCTCATCGAATCGAGCCGGTTCAAATGAGTACTCAGATACCGGGCGACCAACAACAGCATTGAACCCAACGTTCGGGATTTCCATCCCGTCGTAGACCCAGGTTTCCGAACCGTCGTCTTTTTCAATGACCTTTGGAGCACGATCGGCCAACTTCGCAGGTAGGCGACCTTCGAAGGTGTGTGGCGGCTCCACAATGTGGTCGTCGGCAGAAATGATTGTGTAGTCACGCTTGCGGCGTTCTGGTTCGGGCAGAAATGTGACACCGCCGGCTTTTGACTTTCCGCCAGTGGTGAAATTCATGTTGGACGCGAGATCATCAAGACTGATTGACACGGTTCACTCCAGAACGTCGGGTTCTTCACGGATAAGACGACGGACCGCTCCGGCCCAGTAGACCTCGGTGCCACGTTCAAGGAGTGACGCCTTCATCGCAGGACGCACCATCGGCGGCACAGTTGTTGCAGGCCGATCAGCAACGAGAACGTCGTACATCAACTTGCACTGACGATCGAGCGTGGCCGATTTGTAGGTCGCTTCTTCGATTGTCGGCGCGGTCACGATCGCCCCATGGTTCGCAAGGATGACGACGGACGCATCACCGATGCGCTCAGCGAGATCGGCCCCAAGTTCGGGTGAATCGATTTCACCGGAATACTCACTGACAAACCCAAGTTCGCCGTCGAACATTGATGACTGTTGATGCAGAAACTCAGGAACGAGACCTAGGGCGGCGAGGAGCACCACGTAATACGGGTGGTTATGCACGACAACGCGCGCTTCTGGTCGGCGACGGTGAAGTTCGGTGTGGATCTGCACCGCTGGAGTGACATCCCATTTACCGCCAATCACGCGACCATCAGGGTCGATACGACAGATATCGGCAGCAGAAATTTCCTCCCACCACAAACCCCACGGATTCACTAGTAACGAAGAGTTATCGGCATCCGCCCACGTGATGTGGCCTGCGATGTTTTCGCTAAAACCTTCTCGGGCAAGGATTCGAAATGAACATGCCAACTTCTGCTCATCAGTGAGATCCACACCGATGGGTGGCGTAATCGAAGGCGACCACACATCAGCGCCGCCCTTCGACAGCTCAATGCCTTCAGGCACAACAGCCGAGCCACGAGTTGCAGCGTCATTTGCTTCGATCGTCATCGCGCAACCCCCCGGTCGACGTACAAAGACCACGTTAGATGCCAAACCGAGGCACTGAACCAATGAATGTGGTTGCCTTTCGCCATGACGACCGTCTCTATCGCCGCCGGCAGCCTCCAAGGCCGCTCCACTGCAGGCTCTATGGCATTTCTTGGCATCCCCTTCGCCGAAGTGCCGGTTGGCCCACTTCGATGGGCTCCACCATCAGCGGTCTCTCCTTGGACAGACACTCGCGATGCGACCACGTTCGGGCCGGCTTCATGGCAGCCGAGTGGAGGCCCCCTTGATGGGCTGGTTCCAGGGATGGGAAGCAACCACCAGTCCGACGACTGTCTGAACCTCAACGTTTGGACTCCTTCGGTCGAGGATTCACGTCCAGTTCTGGTGTGGATTCACGGTGGTGCGTTTTCTTTGGGTGCCGGATCGCTCTCGGTGTATGACGGATCGCGGATGGCAGCCGCCACCAACACCGTGGTTGTCACAATCAACTACCGACTCGGCGCACTCGGATTTCTTGTTATCGACGATCCATCCTGCACACCAAACGTCGGACTCCTCGACCAGGTCGCTGCTCTCGAATGGGTGCGCGACAACATCAGCGCGTTCGGTGGCGATCCCGACAACGTCACCATCTTTGGCGAATCAGCGGGAGGTGGGAGTGTCCTCTCGCTCCTCGCTATGCCGTCGGCGGTTGGTCTCTTTCAACGAGCAATTGTTCAGAGCGGGGCGACCGACCTTCTTCTTCATCGAGAGAAAGCGCAGCTCGTTACAGAAGCTTTCGCTCGCTCGGCAGGTCTCGACACTGTCGATGTTGACGCGCTTCGTTTGATGTCTGGTGCTCAAATCATTGATGCACAAGCAAACGCGGCCATGGAACTCTTCGGCACAGTTGGCACGATGCCCTTCCATCCCGTCGTCGACGGTGTCGTGCTCCCGCAGACATGGCTCGAAGCAGCGTCGTCGGGATTCAATCCTGTTCCGATCATCATTGGCACCAACCGCGACGAGATGGATCTCTTCAAAATGTTTGATCCTGCAGCCGGCGCTCTCACTGCTGACGGCCTTCGCACGCGACTTGCGGCCGCCGGCGGCAATGTCGACGTACTCATTGATGCATACAGGGCGACTAACGCTTCCGAACCGCCGGAAGCATGGCGGCGAGCAAATACAGACATTGCAATGTGGCTACCGGCGATTCGAATCGCCGAGGCCCGCTCAGCACATGGCCCAACGTGGATGTACCGCTTCGACTGGGAAGCATCGTCACCCGATATGGGCTCGCCCCATGGCGTCGACATTCCCTTCCCATTCACAACAATTGATGCGGACGAGTGGGCCACATTCGTTTCCGATCCCGAACAGGCGATGTCGTTAGCGTCACTCATGCAACGTTCGTGGGCCGACTTTGCTACCGATGGCGTTCCATCCCTCGGCCGCCAAAACTGGCCCGCCTACAACACAACAGAGCGAGCGACGGCAATTCTCGGCAGAGATGCCACCATTGAACGTGACCCGAACGGCCAAGTTCGGCAAGCATGGACTTCGTGATCACGTCAGCATTGATCTGATCAGCAACTTCAGGGGGAACAATGAAGTACGCATCACTCGGTACGACTGGCGTCTCAGTCAGTCGTTACTGCCTCGGCGCAATGATGTTTGGACAGATGGGCAACACCGATCATCCCGAATGCATTCGCATCATCCACAAAGCTCTTGATGCTGGCATCAACTTCATCGACACTGCCGACGCGTACTCCGGCGGCGAAAGCGAAGAAATTGTCGGCAAAGCGATCGCCGGTCGTCGCGATGAACTCGTGATCGCCACGAAGATGTATCACCCAATGGGTTCCGACCGGAACCAAAAAGGCAATTCGCGCCGATGGATGGCGCAAGCAATTGAAGGAAGCCTTCGCCGCCTCGACACTGACCGCATTGATCTCTTCCAGTTGCACCGCTTCGACGAAAGTGTTGCTCTTGAAGACTCAATGGGCGGCCTCACCGATCTCACCGCCTCCGGCAAAATCATTTACGCAGGGCATTCGGCGTGGCCCACCGAGCGAATCGTCGAAGCACAGTGGACCGCCGAGAAAATGGGCTTCGTGAAGTTCCGGTGCGAACAGGCTTCATACTCAATTCTCAAACGCCGCATTGAACGTCACGTTCTTCCGACGTGCTCGCGTTATGGAATGGGCGTCATCACCTACAGCCCACTTGGCGGAAGTTGGCTTTCGGGGCGCTACCGCGAAATCGGTGATGTTCCTGAATCGTCTCGGCTCGCCATGATGGGCAAGCGATGGGGTCAGGAACTCGACAGCCCACAAAATCGGGCGCGACTCGACGCAACGGTTGCGCTGCAGTCACTTGCCGATCAGGCCGGACTTCCGCTCGCCCACCTCGCAACCGCATGGGCCATGGAACACCCCAATGTCACCTCAGTGATCATCGGGCCTCGAACCATGGAACAACTCGACGACCTCATCACATGCGCCGAACTCCGTCTCGATGCAGACCTACTTGATGCGATCGATCGCCTCGTGGCTCCTGGCGAAGACGTTGTCGAGGAAGACAAGTCAATTGATCCACCCTCATTGCGCACGTCGGCCCGTCGTCGCCCCGCCTAAAGGAATCCAAGTGTCTGCAATCGAACGAGTTCCCTACGACGAGTTCTCCTACTTCGAGGACAACGCCACCGAAGTCGGAATTGCTTGGACTGGGCCACCCAAGGTTCGACGTGTCGACGTACCCGTCGACAGCGATCGATCGTTAAGTGCATTGGTCTGGGGAACTGGATCGCCCGAGATTGTGTTCCTTCACGGCGGAGCTCAAAACGCTCACACGTGGGACACCGTTGCCCTTGCGCTCAACCTACCGCTTGTCGCGATCGACCTTCCCGGTCACGGCCATTCCGATGGCGGAAAGAACGGAAGTCTCAATGTCTTTGCCAATGCTGAAGACATTGCCATCGTGATCCGGGAACTTGCCCCAGACGCGCAACTCGTTGTCGGCATGTCACTCGGCGGAATGACATCGGTAGCTCTTGCTGGACATGCACCGGAACTCGTTCAGCGACTCGCTCTCGTCGATGTCACTCCCGGAGTTGACGGCCCCAAGGCACAGCAGATCGCCAATTTCATCAACGGGCCGGAATCGTTCCCCAACTTTGATGAACTCCTTGCCCGAACAATTGAATTCAATCCGACTCGCACCGAATCTTCGTTGCGGCGCGGCATCCTTCACAACGCACTCCAACTCGACGATGGCTCGTGGGTCTGGCGTTATCGGCGAATGTTGGAGACTGGCGGCGAGCATCCTGACTTCTCCTCGCTCTGGGAAATCATTGGCGATAGTTCGATGCCGATACTGCTGGCCCGAGGCATGCTCCCGCAGTCAGTTGTTGACGACGCGGACGAAGCCGAGCTGTCGAAACGCCGCCCCGATGCACAGATCATTCATGTCGAGCAGGCGGGCCACAGCATCCAGGGCGACCAACCGGTTGAACTCGCCCGTATCCTCGAACAATTCCTTGACGCCTGAGGCACATCCTCACCGTCAACACACCTAAGGGCGACACAATGACTTGGACTACCTCCGATATCCCTGACCTCACCGGAAAGGTCGCCGTCATCACCGGTTCGAATGCCGGACTCGGATTCCACATCGCGTCCGACCTCGCAGGTGCTGGCGCTCGCGTCATCATGGCCTGTCGCAACGAAACCAAGGCCACAGAAGCGGCGAACAAGATCCGAATGAAATCCCCGCGTGGAACTGTCGAAACGATGACACTCGATCTCGCCGATCTCTCGTCGGTAAAGACATTTTCTGAGCGACTTCATTCCACAGTCGACCGACTCGACATCCTTGGCAATAACGCTGGACTCATGGCCGTTGATGAATCGAAGACTGTTGACGGTTTTGAGACGCAATTCGGCGTCAACCACCTTGGTCATTTCGCATTGACTGGTTTGGTGTTGCCGCTACTTCTCGCAACTCCCGGATCACGCGTCGTCAACCATTCGAGCATGGGACATCGCCCCGGCAAGATGCGTCTCGACGATCTCAACTACGAACGCCATCGCTACTCGCGCTGGCCGGCATACTTCCAAAGCAAGTTGGCCAACTTGCTGTTCTCGCTCGACCTGCAACGTCGACTTTCACTCGCTGGTGCACCAACGATCGCCCTCACCGCTCATCCCGGTGGGAGCCGGACAGACCTTGGCGTCGAAGGTTCGGGCCTGCTCAACAAGGCGCTCAAACCAATCGGCGGATTCGGGCAATCAGCAGCAAAGGGCGCACTCCCGTTTGTGCGCGCATGCGTCGATCCCACTGCAAAAGGTGGGGACTTCTTTGGTCCGCGCTATCTGATTTTCGGTTCACCGAAACTCGAAACTCCCACCAAGCGTGCCCGCAACACCAACGATGCACAACGACTCTGGAATGAGTCCGAAGAACTGACAGGCGTTCGCTACCTCGACTGAATCGTCGTTCAGTCGTAGTGCCAATTGCGTTCAGGTGGTGCGGTGTATTCGATGCACTGTACGTCGAACCAAATCGGCAACAGGTGCTTCACGTAGAACGCGTGGACCGTGCTCGCTGGATTCACGAGGTCCTCGTAGACCTTCAGCTTGATGTTCGGTTCGGTCTTTTGCATCTCCGCGATTCGTGCGCAAAGCGAGTCGACTTCCTCACGGCTGTCGTGCAGAAGACCCAGATGGTCGTAACCGGGCGATGAAATCGGATTGGGATTTTCCGCCAAAAGAATGAACTGCGTTGCGCGTTCATCAAGCATCATCAGCAATCCACTCTGCCCAAGTATTTCAGTGTCCTTGCAATCCCAGCCGAAGAGTCCGCCATAAAACGCCCGGACTTGATCGCGGAACTCTGGCGTGAGTGTTCCGGGGGCAAAGGTCAGTTCCATGTGGTTGAAGCGCATCATGGCGCCGACCATAGAACGAACTGATTCGTCGCGCCTCAACTATGGAAGAAACGTTCCTGTAAGGGTTCGATCGGTGTGCTGCGCGCGCCACGCCAACATCGTCCGTGCCTCGGCCCACGCTCTTTGCGGATCAGCCAACATCGTGCGCCATGTTGGATCAGCTTCAAGGTCGTAGACCAGTGCATCACCATCGGCGAACTGAACGTACGCCAACCCTTCGCTTCGCCGAACGGTGAGCTGATGACTCACACTTCGACGGTCCTGCGGCCACATCACTCCGTCGCGCCCAGCGGTGAAGTATCGCCAATCGAATTCCCAATACGCCGCATCTCTCCACACCTCGGGTGTTTCCCCCTCGAGAAATGGTCGCAACGAACGACCATCGCATTGACGAGGTACCGGGATGTCAATCAACTCACACAGTGTCGGGAAAACATCGACCGCTTCAGTGAAGGCCTCAATGACTTCACCGTCAGTTCGCGAGGTTCGAGGGTCGCGAACGATCAGCGGAATATGAAAACTTTCCTCGAACCAGCCCATCTTCTGCACCATGCCGTGGTCACCAAGTTGCTCGCCGTGATCAGACGTCACGATCACAATGGTGTTGTCCCATTGCCCTGATTGACGAAGTGCGTTCCACACCCGACCAAGTTGATGATCGACATCACTAATCATCCCGTAGTACTGCGCTCGCATCTCACGCAGACCCGCTTCATCCTCCGGAGCAGCGAAATACGAAATTGACAACAAAAATTCGTGAAGAGGATGGAGGTCTGATCCTGGAGCGTTCGGAAGATCCACCGAAGCGCGTTCATAGGCCGTCGCCCACTCCCCTGCAGCAGCAAAGGGTGGGTGCGGACGTAGATGACTCAAGTGAACAAACCACGGTTCGTCTTGCCCCGGAAGCCATTCGAGAAATTGGTCGGTGAGATACGCGCTAATTCCCACGTTGGCAGGACGTTCTGATTCCGTTGCCAGACCTTCTTCAGGGTCAACAGGCATGTCGTAGCCCTGCGCACGCACCCAATCCGCCCATGCTTCACGCCCACGGGTGAGATCGAGTTCGCAACGAAACCCAGGAAGCACCCCTTCATAGGTCAAAAGTCGTGGATCATCTGCTGCGACTGTTCGGGGATCGATTGCTTGATCGGTGTAGCCAAACAGAACTGGGTCATAGCCATTTCGGCGGGCGGCGAGCGCGATGTTGTCGAAGCGGGCATCGAGCGGCGAACCATTCATCACCACGCGGTTATTCATCTGATAAGTCCCGGTATAAAGCGCCGCTCGGCCGGGCGCGCATGGCGAGGCCTGCCCATAGTGCCTAGCGAAGCGCACCGACTCGGCACAGAGCGCATCAAGTGCCGGCGTTTGCACCACCGGGTGGCCGGCAGCCGAAAGACACTCGGCCCTGAATTCATCGAGCGTGATGAAAAGAATGTTCGGACGAGCATCGGCCATATCCGGAGCGTAGGACACGGGCCTAGCATCGCCATGTGGACGAGCCATTCTTTGACACCATCGAACCCGGTCCCGATGCTGCCGACCATTTTCACCAATTCGGTTGGGTACTTACAGAACCGCTGCAACCCCAAGGAGTTGCCGAGCTTCGTGAATGGATCGACGACCTCATGACATGGCCCGATGACGGCCCGTGGCTGCACTACCGGGAAGCAACAGCGAACGGTCCTCAACTCTGCCGAACAGAAAACTTCGTTCCGCATCACAGCGAATTGCGGGAACTCCTTACCCGCAGCGAACTCTCCGATACCGCGTCGATTCTCCTCGACGAGACTGCGGTTCTTTACAAAGAGAAGATCAATTACAAAGCACCGGGTGGCGCTGGCTACTCACCGCATCAGGATGCGCCGGCCTATCGATTTATCGAAACACATGTTTCGTGCATGTTGGCTATTGACGATTCTCGAGAATCAAACGGTTGCATTGAAGTCGTGTCGTCGATGCACAACGAGATCCTCCCGATGGATGACAAAGGCTGCATCCGCGCCGACATCGTTGAACAACTTGAGTGGAAGCCGGCTCCGATCTGGGCAGGTCAAGCATTGTGGTTCCACTCACGAACTCCCCACCGAAGCGGTCCCAACACTTCGACTCAACCTCGTCGAGCGATCTATCCCACATACAACGCGTTACGTGAGGGAGATCTTCGCGAGGCGTACTACGAACAAAAAGCCAAGGAATTCGCGGCTGACGATGGAAATCGAGTTTCGCTCATCGGAGACTTTGAAGGACACATTCTCTGATGGCGCCAGTCTCGATTGATTCGATTCTCGCGATGTACAACACGTGGGGAAACGAAACCTATGACGAGGACATCACCCAACTCGCCCATGCACTGCAATGCGCGGCACTCGCACACCATGAAAGGTCAAGCGAGGAGTTGATTGCTGCTGCCCTCCTCCACGACATTGGTCATCTTTTTGAAATCGAACGCAACAACGGGCCCGACTACACAACAAATCTCCGACATGAGCTCACCGGTTCGGACTACCTAAGCGAACTCTTCCCGCCCGCGGTGACCGCACCGATAGCGATGCACGTCGAAGCGAAGCGTTACCTCGCCGCTAATGAGGCCGGCTATTTCGACGGACTTTCTCGAGGATCACAGCGGAGCCTCGACGTGCAAGGGGGCCCGTTCACCGCCGCCGAAAGCGCAAGGTTCATGGGGCTCGAAGGAAGCGCAGACGCGGTCAAACTCCGCCGATGGGACGACTTCGGCAAAGTCATCGACCTCGACGTCCCCGACTTCGATACTTGGATTCCACTCCTACTTCGAGTGACAGCAGTGCAGTAGTTACGCCAAACGAACTTGGGCTGCACCAGTGATGGGAGGCAGGTCAACGGGGCTCAGCGCGCCAGCAGCCGCATCGCATACCGCAGGAATTGCATTCACACAACGATTTGCTGCGCTTGCATTTCCGCCACCTGCTGCACCGGGTTCACCGGGTTCATTACCGTGAACTGTGATCTCCAAGTGGGGATGGCCACTCATCACGACGCGGTGTTCGCCACCAGGATTCAGAGGCTGTTGCCAATCGGGCGCACAGTCATCGTCGATTCTGGTGATGTGTTCCACAGTAAGGAGAGGGTGCCCTCCTACGAGTCCTGTGACTTGGAAGCGAAATGCGCCCATGGTTCCTTCTTCGAAGGTTCCCATCCCCGGAACTTCGATCGTCCGCTCAAGCGGACGGCGTTCCACAGTTGTGGTGACTTCGTCGATCTCGACCTCAAGACTGTCAGCGAGGACTCGCACCATCGGGGCCCAGACCGTCATCAACGACATTTCTTCAAGCATTTGTGGCAGAACATCCATCGGGCCGCCCAGACCGATCACGTTGCGCACGATGTCGGGTGCGTCATAGAGCGCGTAATTGAAGATCTCTTGAATACGAATCTCGGTGATTCCCGCGCCAACACCACTCACGAGGGCAGGCAGGATGTCGAGCGCCCAGCCTGGATCGATACCGGAAACAAAAACCGAGGAATTGCCAGTTTCCATCGCTGGGGTGAGCATCCCCATCAACTCAGGAGGAGCACTCGCGGGGTGGAGCAATGGATAAAACGCAGTCGACACGACATTGCGACCTGAACGAAGAAGGCGTTCGAGATCCATGTACGCCTCCATCGGACGCGTATCGGCAGTTGCTGCATACACAACGCAATCAACATCGGGCGCAAACGCGATCTCAGTGTCGTCAGTCGCAAGCACTCCGAGCGGAGAAATCCCTGCGAGTTCGCCCGCGTCTTTTCCAACTTTCGCCGGGTTCGACACGACCACACCAACAAGTTCCAGATCGCGATGCGTCGCGATTGCTCGGATCGCTGGTCGGCCAACGTTCCCTGTCCCCCACACAACGACTTGATATGTCATGGGCGGGGACCCTAGTGGCGAGAACGCTGGCTGTGCAGAAATGCGCGCTAGTTCTCGAACGTCGCTTGGGTTCTCGGCCGACCACCTGGTCCGCTGTAGGCCAGTCCGACACCAGGAGTGACCTCAAAGGTCACCGGAGCCATCGATCCGACGGCTGCTTTCCATGAAGAAATCAGCTGGTCCTCTGCGACGTAGTCAAACGGATCGGTGAGCACGTATTCCTCGGGTGCACCCGGGGCAATCGGGTTTTCCACGAGCCACCTCGCTGTTCGGGCCACCGCCGCGCGCGCAGGCACGAGGTCTCGATAGCCAAGTCGCGTCTGCAGTAGCGATGTATCAAGCACCCGATGTGTCGACGATGGCTGGGCAAGCAATGGTCGCGCCGGTACAGCGAGTTCAAATGGCATCGAAACAATTTCAAGTTCAGCACCAAGTTCCGAAGCGATGATCTCGATGACCTGCCGAATCGTTAGCACTTCGTCATCACCACAATTAAATGCGAGACCAGCTGCAGCATCAGGGCGATCGATTCCGCACAACACCGCATGCGCAAGATTTTCTGTGTATCCGTGATGATGCAATGTCAGACCGTCATCGGCCACAACAATCTGTCGTCGTCCATCGAGAACGCGACGAACAACGCTCCATTCGCGAGGGACAACTTGCAGAGGGCCGTACGCGTAGGGATAGCGAAAGTGTGCCGCCCGTGGCTGATTCGCGAAGACAAACTCCTCGGTACGAGCGACTCGGAAACCCTTCTCGTCTTCTTCTGGACTCGCGACCACCGGGGCCGCCTCGCTTACCGGAACGGGCAGGCCTTCAGGCGTGAAGAGCCACGGGTTCATCCAACCTCGAATTGCCGGTACGCCACCGACGGAAACAAAGCGTTCGGTCCGGCCCACCATGAATTCCGCAATCCGACGCAGTCGTCCGTACATCACCACGGTGAGATCCCATGAGCGATCGCCAATTGCTTCGGCCAGCGACTCCATGTCGTAGGGATCGGCGTGGATGTGCTCGATCTCGATCGGCGTTTCAGGACGCTCGTGGGTGCCGCGGTGAAGGATGACGACCTCGTGGCCTCGGTCCATGAGCCCTCGAACCAAATGAATTCCGGTTGGGCCTGTTCCGCCAATCACCAGTGTGCGTGTCATGTTTGCTCTCATCATCATGCGAGGTTCGTTCGCCGACCCTACAAGCACAGCAGTTCCCGCTTACGAGTCACCGCGCCCTTCAGCGCCGTGGTAGCAATCTCTCTCAGCATTGAACTGCCGCAAGGGGGAATCATGATTCTAGAAAACAAGGTCTCAATCATTTCGGGTATCGGCCCAGGGCTCGGACAGGAACTCGCCTACGCCTTCGCTCGTGAAGGTTCCGACGTCGTCCTCGTCGCCCGAACTGAATCAAAGCTCCAAGAGGTAGCCGACGAAATTTCTCGTCAGTGGCCCGATCGGCGCACACTCGTATGCCCCACCGATATCTCAGATGCTGATCAGACCCAACGTATGGTCGACGCAACCATTGCTGAGTTCGGCCGGATCGACTGCCTCGTCAATAGCGCTTACGTTCCGCCTCCGTTCACGATGTTCGAGGATGCGAACTTCGATGATTGGCGCAAGTCGTTCGATGTCACGGTCTTCGGAACGCTTCAACTCACCCAACAAGTCGTGCCGCACATGAAGTCCAATGGAGGCGGTTCGATCGTGTTCGTGAACTCGATGATCCAGAAGAAACCACTTGCCACGCAATCGGGGTACGCAACTTCGAAGGGCGCTCTCACCGTGGCGGCCCGCATGCTCGCCAAAGAACTCGGCGCACACCACATCCGAGTGAACTCAACCTTCATGGGTTGGATGTGGGGACCTCCCGTCGAGGGCTACGTGAACTACGCCGTAAGCACAGGCCAAGACCGCGACGCCGTCATCGCTGAAATCACCAAGGACATTCCGCTTGGCATCATCCCCGACGACGCCGATTGCGCAAACGCCGTTGCGTTCCTCGCCTCTGATCTCGCCAGCGTGATCACCGGAGCGGAACTCGACGTCAATGGCGGCGAGATGATGCTCTGATCGAGCACATCATCGACCGCAACTTCTGACACAATCACCCGAAACACAATCGAGGAGGACCACGATGCCTACCGAACAGCACGCCGAAATGCTCTGGGAAACCCCCAGCCACGAAGAGATCATTGGGATCACCAAGAGTCACGTCGAAGCCATGGAGACAATGGACATCGACGAGGTCTGGGTTCAAGCCGGAATGCATCACGTCATGCTCCGCACGATCGGCCGCAAGTCAGGTAACGAACACAAGATCGCGCTTCCCTTCTGGCGCGACCCCGATGGCGTTCGCATTGTTGTTGCGTCCTACGCCGGCCATGAAAAGCACCCAGCGTGGTTCATCAACCTTCGCGACCGTGAGGCAAACCCCGAGATTTACATCAAGGTGCAGAACGGCGAGTTTTGGTCGGTTCCGGAAATCCTTGACGAAGGCCCCGAACACGATCGCATCTGGGAACTTCTCTGCGATGATCGCGCGTGGTACCGCGACTATCAGAAGAAGTGCAACCGCACGATTCCTCTGGTTCGGCTTCCCGAGACTCGCTCAGTCTGAGAATCACTCAGAAGATCACTACTGACGAGCAGTATCAGTCACAACCTTCAGGACCGCAGACCTCGCCCTCGATGAGAACTTCGAGGGCGGGTTCGCGTTCAGACCACACCCGATCGAGAACCTGAAGCAGCACTTCAGGAGGCTGCGCACCAGCGACGGCCAGGCGGCGGTCGAAAACAAAGAATGGAACGCCAGTGACCTGCATCGATGCAGCCGTCGCTTCGTCTAT
>WLGJ01000159.1 GCA_009703275.1 Actinomycetota bacterium | reverse complement strand
CAGACCGTTGTCGTCGAAGGCGTTGATTCAGCAACGACCCGTGTCGGTCCGGGCCACGTTCCGGGTACGGCTGCACCCGGTCAGCCAGGCAATTCGGTCATCGTTGGACGCCGCACAATGTTCGGTGGAACGTTCGGTGATCTTTCGTCAATGAGAATTGGCGACGAAATCATTGTGACGACAACGCAGGGTCAGACCCTCTATCAAGTCACCGATGTTGGTGGCTCTGAACTCACACCGGATGCGAATCCAATAACGGCACCGGTAGTTGCAGCGCCGACGACAACAACAACGAGTACCACAACGACAACGGTCCCCGCTGTCGAAGGCGCTGCTCCGACGGAGACGGTTCCGCCTGCGGCGGAAGTTCCCGTCGACGCTGCAGTCGCCGAAGCCACGGGTGAATCAACGACAACAACGGTCGCTCCGGTGGAGTCCTCGTTGAATGGCGGAAAGCTGCCGCTTAACAGCCTCTACGGAACATCAACCGATGATCGACTTACGCTCGTGACTTCAGCGAGTGCGTTTCCATGGAACTCGGCCGAAGCCGAAGTTGTTGTTGCAGTGATGATTGGCAAGCCATTTGCACCGACACCGCAAAACGGGCGCATGGCCGACCAAACGGGAAACACAGGCGACACAACGGCATGGCCGATCGTGCTGTTATCGGTCATCTTCCTTGCGGCCACCATCGCTGGGACAGTGCTTCTCTATCGCCGATCGTCGCCTCGAGTCGCGTATCTCTTGACGGTTCCGCCTCTAGTGGTCTTTGCGATCCTTGCGGCCGAATCATTTAGCCGCCTGTTGCCAGCCTGGGCCTAAGCGCTCTTAACGCGGAGGGCGGATGAGGCCTTCCTGCACAACTGTGACGGCGAGCTGACCATCGCTCGTGAACACTGAGCCGGTAGCGAAGGCGCGTCCGCTTGCGGCGCTGGGTGTTTCCTGCGCGTAGAGCAACCATTCATCGGCCCGGAAGGGACGGTGAAACCACATCGCGTGATCGAGGCTGGCCATGAAGACGTTGTCGATTGGCCCGAGTGCATGAGGCAGCAGGGCAGTGTCGAGAAGTGTCATGTCGGACGCGTAGGTGAGCGCACAGGCGTGGAGCACGGGGTCGTCGGGCAGTTTGCCCGTGGCCTTCATCCAGACTCGCTGGTAGGGCGGCAACTCGCGATGGCGGTCTTCAGGTGACCAGTCGCAGTTACGAAGGTCGAAGGGGAGATCCATCTCGAACCGGTGGTCGTCGTATTCGGCTGCGAAATCCGCCCACCGCTCTTGAACAGTGGGAAGCGTCTCGGGAGCGGGAACCTCGGGCATCGTTGCGGAGTGGTCAAAGCCGTCTTCGGGGACTTGGAAGGAAGCCGAAAGACTGAAGATGGCTCGCCCATGCTGAATGGCAGTGACGCGGCGAGTGGTGAATGAGAGGCCGTCACGGATCCGCTGAACCTCATAGAGAATTGGAACCCGAGAATCACCAGGACGAAGGAAGTACGCATGCAGCGAGTGCACTCGCGTCTCGGGTTCTACTGTGCGTGCCGCAGCGATGAGCGCCTGACCGGCAACCTGTCCACCGAAGACTCGCTGTTGTTCCGACGGGGGACTGATGCCTCGGAACATATTGACTTCGATGGGTTCGAGATCAAGAAGGGTGAGGAGTGCGTCTACTGCGGCCTGAGTCACCCTCCTAATCTCCCACATTGAGCGGACTTTTGTGGGCGTTCTTCCCGCATCGGTGCCGGTTGGACCGGTAGGGTCCGCGCATGACTACGAACTTTCCACAGGGATTCCGTTGGGGCACCGCAACCGCCGCACATCAGGTCGAGGGCGGCAACTGGAACAACGATTGGTGGGCGTGGGAACACGCGCCGAACACGATTTGTGAAGAACCAAGTGGCGACGCGTGCGACCAGCTGAACCGCTACGACTCTGATATCGCGCTTTGTGCGGCACTCGGGTTCGACAACTATCGATTCTCGATTGAGTGGTCGCGCATCGAACCTGAGTCCGGTGAATTCTCAATGGCGGCACTCGACCATTACCGACGCGTGCTTGCGTCATGTCACGCACATGGCATTGAACCAGTGGTGACGTTCCATCACTTCACAACTCCACGGTGGGTTGCTGCCGAAGGCGGATGGCACACTGCGTCGACCGTTGATCGCTTTCTTCGTTTCGCGGAAAAGTCGGTGAATCATCTTGGTGATCTCATCGGCACGGCGTGCACGATTAACGAGCCCAACATCGTTTCGTTTGTTGGGTATCAGATGGGGATGTTTCCGCCAGGAGCAACGGACGACGCACAGTTCGAAGCGGCAAACGCAAACTTCATCGACGCTCATCGGCGAGTCGTCCCGGTACTGAAGGGTGGTCCTGGCGATTTCCCCGTGGGACTCACATTGTCGATGGCCGATTATCAGGCAGTCCCCGCCGACGATTCAGACGCGATCGCACGACGTGATCACATTCGCGCCGTGTCAGAGGATCAGTTTCTCGACATCGTTGGCAAGGACGACTTTCTGGGCGTGCAGGTCTATAGCCGCACGCGAGTTGGTGCGAACAGTGTTCTGGGTGGCGAAGACGGCGTTCCAACCCTTCCGATGGGTTACGAGTTCTGGCCCGAATCGCTCGGCGCGTGTCTGCGGCGCGCGTGGGACTACACCGGGGGTTCAGTTCCATTACTCGTGACCGAAAACGGAATCGGCACGAATGATGATCCGCAGCGAATCGAATATGTGCAGCGAGCCCTTGAAGGCGTCCTGTCGTGCATTGCCGATGGCATCGATGTGCAGGGCTATACCTATTGGAGCCTCTTGGATAACTTCGAATGGGCATTTGGCTATCGGCCCCGATTCGGGATCATCGAAGTAGATCGCGCAACGCAACGACGCACAGTGAAGCCAAGCGGCGAGTGGTTGAGCACGATCGTTCGAGCAAACGCTCTCTGATTCGGGTGAATCTGGCCGTAACGAACGGACCAGGGGCACCGCAGGTGGCAACTAGGGTGGGTTGGTCCGACTCGAACGCGAGGAGCGCCCCCTGATGGGCCACGAAATCAATCAGGAGTTCCCCGCGTCGTCACATACGGTGACGCCACTTCCTGAAACCTTCGGGGTCCTCGGAAAGATTGTTTTCTCAATCCGGACTCGCGGGCTTCGTTACGCCCTCGTCGCTGTCGTAAATGTTGTCGTTGGGCAAAGCCTTCTCCTTGCCCTGCAGGGTGTCATGCGTCCAAGTTGGGCGAACGTTGTCGCCGTCTGCATTTCTGCCGTTCCGGCCTATTACATGAACCGCGCGTGGGTCTGGGGAAAACGCGGCAAGAGCCATTGGAAGAAAGAAGTGCTTCCATTCTGGCTCTTCACGGTCGCCGGGTTGCTTCTATCGACAGTCGCTATTTGGGTGGTCCATCGCTTTACCGATGCCAAGTTGGTCATCAACTTTGTCCAGCTACTTTCGTTCGGCGTTCTTTGGGTTATCCGTTTCTTCGTGCTCGATAAGTTGTTCCATGTCGAAGTCTTCGAAGATGACACTCCCGACGAGGACTGAATGATGGATTCGGTAATGAAGGCTGCTGCCGAAGCCGCTCGTGGATTCATGCCCCCCGATGAAGGTGTGGCGCTTCACGAAGCCGCACTACTTGTTGCCGATAGCGCCGCTCCCATGCTGGAGATTGGAAGCTATTGCGGTAAGTCGGCGATTTACCTCGGCTCGGCAGCGAAAGAGCGCAACACGATCCTCTTTGCGCTCGACCACCATCGCGGTTCTGAAGAAAACCAGCCCGGCTGGGAATGGCATGAGCCTGATCTCGTCGACCCCGAAGTCGGTGTGATCGATACGTTGCCGCGATTCCGTCGCACAATTTTCGATGCGGGTCTCGAAGGGACAGTCGTTGCGCTTGTCGGCGATTCGCCGACTGTCGGATCAAGATGGGCGATCCCGCTGTCGTTCTTGTTTATCGACGGCGGGCATGGTTCCGAGCCGGCGCACCGTGATTTCGAACTCTGGACTCCCTGGATCGAAGCCGGCGGAATTCTCGCAATCCATGATGTCTTCCCCGACCCCGCCGATGGCGGTCGTCCCCCCTACGAGATCTATTG
>WLGJ01000158.1 GCA_009703275.1 Actinomycetota bacterium | reverse complement strand
CTTCGATTACGGCTTGAACCAAGCTGCTGGCGGCGCACTCATCGGTTCCGGTGATTGGGTCTTCCTGTGGCAGGGCGGATGGGCCGGTACCTGGTTCGACGGCGGCAATCTTGCCTACTCGGGCGCAGCCGGAGCATTCTTCCTCTACATGGTGGCGTTTATGGACACCACCGCAACCATTCCGACAGGCTCAATGGCTGAGCGCTGGAAGTTCAAGTCCTTCGTCATCTGGGGCTTGTTCTGCGGTGCCATCTACTACCCACTTTTCGGTGCGTGGACCTGGGGTGGCGGATGGCTCGCCAAGCTGGGCAACTCACTCAACTGGGGTAACGGCTACGTCGACTTCGCCGGTTCTGGCGTTGTGCATGCTGCTGGTGGCGTCGCTGCTCTCGCCGGTGCGATTGTCCTCGGGCCACGTATTGGCAAGTTCACCAAAGACGGAAAGCCTCGTGCTCTTCCAGGCCATCACATTCCAATGGCGCTTCTCGGAACGTTCATTCTTCTGTTCGGTTGGTTCGGCTTCAACGCTGCGTCGACCTTCGCCTCGAGCGATCCGCAGATTGGTGTCGTTGCACTGAACACGGCTCTTGCCGGTGCTTTCGGCGGCTTTATGGCAATGCTTTGGATCTGGAAGCGCACAGGTAAGCCAGACCCCGCCATGATGGCGAACGGTCTACTTGCCGGTCTCGTGATCATCACCGCACCGTGTGCGTTCGTTGATCCGTGGGTTGCAGCGTTGCTCGGCCTCTTTGCTGGCGTCGTCGTCATCGAAGCGGTGTTCTTCATCGAACGCAAGATGAAGATCGATGATCCGGTGGGTGCTATCGCAGTCCACGGTGTCTGCGGCACTCTCGGCGTGATTGCGGTTGGCCTTCTTGCCAACGGCAAGTACGGCGTCGACGCTGGTGGCGCTGGCATCGGATGGAACGGCACCACGACGTCACTCACCGATGGTGTTGCCGACGGTGTCACCGGACTCTTCTACGGAGGAAACGGTGCGGGTCAGCTCATGGCTCAGCTCGCCGGTGTGGTCGTTCTTTGGACACTGATCTTGGGTGTGGCGTTCGCCTTCTTCAAGATTCAGAACGCTCTGACCAAGGGCGGAATCCGAAGCGACGAAGCCGAAGAGATTGCAGGTCTCGATATGGCCGAGATGGGTGTCTTCGCCTATCCGGAATTCTCGGGAACCCACGAGGGTCTCGTCTCGAGCGACGCCTGAGCTTCAACGCTCCTTGCAGTGTCGACCCGGTTTCGGCCGGGTCGACACTGAGCGGGAATCGACCCGCAGCACGTTCGTTCCGATCCAGACATTCCAGGCACCGTGATCGACACGGAGCGATTGGGATGCGAACCTTTCTCGCCGGAGTGGTCCGGCCCAACCATGGCAACCATGACTGCAGGAAAACTCATGACCTCCTCACCTTCCGAGAAGTCTTCGAAGCCTTCAAAGGGCGTCAAGGCTGGCTCGAACGTCGATCTCGCGTTTGCCGCTGAGTGGAATGCGCTCGATAAGCCGACCCGACGACAGATTCGCCGCCTTGTCCGCATCGGTCGCCCGCAAGAGAATGCGCATGACGCTCGCATGGCTGTGGGTTTCTCTGCGTATCAACGAAGCCGCGGCTGGTTCCGTTTCTTTTGGTTGTGGTTCACTCCGCTGATGGTCGCCGGTGTCATCGCCGGATTCGCGGTGCACCCGATCATCATCGGCATGGTGCTCGCAGCTGCGGGCAACGCCTATCTCGTTCGCCGAGCATTTAACAAGACTGACTGGCTGAACGAGCCGCTCCTTGAGGAGTCGTAATTTCGCTCTAATGACGAGTTGTTTGCTTTGATGATGGAGGGTCTCGGTAGTCCGAGGTCCTCCATTTGTTTTTTCACTCCTCTGCTGAGTCAATGTCGAATGCGGCGCTAGCACGTCTGCGGTACCGT
Source organism: Actinomycetota bacterium (assembly GCA_009703275.1). Classification (GTDB taxonomy): domain Bacteria; phylum Actinomycetota; class Acidimicrobiia; order Acidimicrobiales; family Acidimicrobilacustridaceae; genus Acidimicrobilacustris. The sequence goes on along the minus strand of WLGJ01000158.1, from coordinate 2,211 downwards.
GACGAGTTCCTGAGATGAGGAATTCATGGCAGAAGCGGATATCGAGCCAGAAAAGAGGGTGGACTCGACGACGACTGGTCGAAAGCGTTCAACGACCCTCGATGGAGTTCGAGCCCTCGCTGCACTTGCGGTTGTCGTCTATCACTGCAGTGGTGCGAGTGGATTCGCAACGTCCGCCCATGGTTCCAAGAGCGTCTTTGTCGCTGTCGTAGGGAATTTCGGCAACTTTGGTGTTGCCGTCTTTTTTGTGTTGTCGGGTTATCTCTTGTTTCGGGAGTTTGTTCGCAAAATTCTCTTTGATGGAGAACGGACTCCACTTCCGCACTATTTCGAGCGAAGGTTTCTGCGGATTTATCCTGCCTATTGGGTGGCCCTGATTGGATTTGTAGTTGTCACGGGAGCACCGCTCGTAGCGGGAGGAGCGTTTGGTTTGTTGACGCTCACCGAACGGCAGTTTTCCGAAGCAGTGTTTCCAGGTATCGGCGTGGCGTGGACCCTTTATGTCGAAATTGCGTTCTATGTCTTCATGCCATTTTTTGCAGGGTTTCTCTGGCTGCTGTGTCGTCGACGTGATGTCCTGATTCGCGTAACGATTGTGCTGGTAGCTCTTGTTGGTCTGGTTGTGTTTGCCCACGTGTGGATTGGTTTGATTGTCCCAGCGGTACCGCCTGACATGCGGATCCGCTTTCGGATGAATTTGCCTACTTACTTCGGATGGTTCGCTGCCGGTATGGCCCTTGCGGTGGCATCAGTTTGGTCTCGGTCGGGTCGAACTCTGCCGAAAAGCATTGCCCAGTTAGCGAATCGTCCGGTGGTGTGTTGGAGTGTTGGGCTACTCGCGTTCCTGATGGTTGTACTGATACAGACCAATTTTCGATTCCGAGGACGCCCGGACTACGAATCGACACTCATGTTGCAGGCGAGGATGTTCCTCCAAGGAATCGCTGCACTCCTCTTTCTATTGCCAATGGCAATTGATGGCCGAGCAACGCGACTGCACGCATTCGTCGGTAGTCGACCGCTCGCATGGATTGGTGTGATCTCCTACGGCATCTACCTTTGGCACCAAATCATCATGAAAGAGTTGCTCGAGTGGATGGCATTTTCGCCTGATTTCTTCGGTTTCTTGAAGATGGTGGCGATTGTTGTGCCGATCGCAAGTCTGTTCGGTTGGGTCAGTTTTCGATTGATTGAAAAGCCAGCACTCTCGCTCGCCAAGTGAGTACTACACGAAATGTCAGCAAAGTGACGGTCAAAGTGGCAGCCAAAGTGGCATTGAAAGAGAGCACATATGTCTGAACGATCACGAGGACGGGACTGGATCGGGTTGGTCGCGGCTGTCGTATTCGTCGTCGTGGTGATTGGAGTCTTTTCCTATCTCTATCGCGATCACTCAACGTCTCCGACAACTGCGGCGCCGGGCTTCAACCTGGTCACGAAGGATTCGTTTAATCGCGCGAGTGGGCCAATCGCGTACGGGAAGAACGTCACTGCTTGGAAATCAATCCGCGGTTCATGGAGCGTTGCTGCAGGAGCGGCATATGTTTCTGAACCGGCGCCGCTGTTGAACATCGCTGTGGTTGAAGCGAGTGCAAATGCCTCAGTCAAAGCCGTGGTTTCAGGATTGGGTTACTGCGGGCTTGTCGCAAACTTGGTCAATGAAGGCGAGTATCTCTCACTCGTTAGAGTCGAGAAGTACGGATTGTGGAATCTCGAGCGACGAATTAACGGGATTCCCGAAGTGTTGGCCGTCGTTGGTGGATCGTCGAGCACCGCAATGACGGCATCGATCCTGGTCGCCCCACCGATAGTGACGGCAAGCGTCGGCGAGCAGCATGTGTCGGTGAGTGTCAGCGATTTGGGCTCAGGACGGTCGGCAGGACTTTTCGCTTCTGACCCCGATCCGTCGAACTGCGCCTTCGATGATGTGGTGATTTCCGTACCAGAGTGATTTGGACTCTTGGCTTTGAAATGAAGAAGGGCCGCCTCGAGAGGCGGCCCTTCTTGCGTTAGAGAATGAAGTTGCTAGGCGTTGACCGTTTCGGCCGGAGCCTCGATGCCACTGCCAAAGCGCTTCGATACAACGAGTGCGCCAACCACAACCACAAGTGCTGCGCCGGCAACGACGAAGCGGATGTTGTTGTGCTGCAGCTCGATCATGGCGGGAAGCACCAACAGCGACACAAGGTTCATCACCTTGATGAGCGGGTT
>WLGJ01000157.1 GCA_009703275.1 Actinomycetota bacterium | reverse complement strand
CTCTCAAAGTTCGATCTTTCTCGACGACGAATCTTGGCCGCCTCCGGGTCTTGAGTACACACTGAATCGCCCAGGTCACAACGAACCGCTCATCTTGTGGACCGAAAGAGTGGACTTTCTACCCTTCGAAGCTGCGTCGAAAAAGAAGTTCGATCTGTGGACGGTCTTCGACAGGTTGGCGCTGCAAGTGGACGATGCTCTCGATGATGAAATACCTCAGGTTTTGCGACCTTCTATCGATACTCGTGCATGGGCCCGCCTCACATCGGCAACTGTCCAGTTATGGCACCAATGGCTCTCTGGTGAAGGGTTTCAACCCCGAACGCCCCTCGACGATGACGAATTCACCTTCCAGCTCCTTTCGTCAATCAGTGACATACCCAGTGCGACCTGGAAGTCGCTCACCGAAGCTCGACATATCTGTTTCGTCGCCGACCTTGGTGAACTGTTGATGATCCTTCGACGATTCCCTTCATCCGACGTAGCTGAGCAGGCAATTGACGTACTCATAAATGTTTGCGACAACAGCCTCGATCTCTTGAATATCGCCCGAATTGCTGGACTGAATCTCTCCTACGAGCACGGACGGGACCAGTTCGTAGCCGATGTAGACCGCATTGCGTCACGCATGAATTGACGGGTACAAGCTCGAATGGGACAGCAAATAGGAAATTTCTTCCCTCCCCTTTAGGGGAGGGAACCTCCCCGATTCGCACAACAACGCTTGACAACACCCCGAGTCATCGTCCACTCATTGAAAAGGCCGGCGGCAAATCGCCTCCGATCTCAACCAGTGAGGAACCCATGACAACCACCCACAAGAAGCGCCGTCCATCACGGCGAACTCGTCCGCCTCGGATCTACATGGTGCAAGCAACTCGAGCCATCTACATCGACTTCGAGAACCTGCCCTTCGAACAACCCTCGTTGCTTGGCTATGTCTGCGAAGGCAAGTGGACCATCGCCATCATCGAGCCCGAACTCGCCGAAGCCGCAACATGGGAAGTTCCTGGCGGCACCATCATTGCGTGCACCGCCGACAGAATGCTCACCACCATTCGCAATCGTGCCGAGTCTGAACTTCGCGGAGTTTGTGCATGGTCCGAACACGATCTGCGAATGATCAAGCGCATCTACGCCGATCAGCCCGAGAAGTTGAAGTGGTGGCAAGACAACCTCGTCGACATCCGCCCACAAGCAACGTCGTTCGTTCGTCGCTACAAGTACCCCGTTACGCCGATCATGGATCAGCGCACTGGCCGCGAGTCAACCAGCCACCAGTCAGTCACCATGGCAGCGCTTGGCATCGAGGTCCCCGAGAAATACGGACGCGGTGTCGCAGCTGACGGCATCACGGCCCTTCGAAGTGCACTCACCAACGTTGATTCGATTGATTTGGTCGACGACGCAACGAAAGACAAGTGGATCGCAACGTTGCTTCACAATCGCTACGACTGTTTCGGAATGGCCGCCATCATGTGTCCGGTCACAAGGGGACCAGGCGAAACGTTGCTCAGTTCGAAGTGGTTGATGGATCCGTACTTCGTTCCCTTTGAGCCCTACTTTCCTTTCATCTCAGCTTTTTCCATTGAAGACCCCCCTCACGCAGAGTGGCGGATTGATGCCTTCGCATCGGAGTGGTCGGGCTACAACTTCTTCTACGGCATCACCTACACCGACTGCGGTTGGGCCATCACCGAGTTTCACAACTACGGAAGCGACCGTCAGGCGATGATTCCCGTTGAGACATCGCCAGACCTATGGGCGGCTTGCCAGCGGGCCGAAATGGAGAACCTCGCCATGGGCCTGGTGCCCAGCTACGGCTGGCGCTCAAGCAATGAAATTTGAGGTTCAGACACGTGGCGAGTGCACATTTTCCCTGACTTCGTGCGTTCTACAGGTGGGGCCGAACGGCGGACCTCAGATCGGAGACAGCAATGAGCACCACGCCACGGGCCATTCATTTGGTCGACGTTGAGAACATTTTCGCCCTCACTCACGGCAAGGCCGTCAGTTGTCTGGCCGGGGAGTTGTACCGGTCCATCGCCTCAGTCGGAGACGGCGACCTGATCGAGGTCGCCGCCGACGTCACCCGAGTGTTCGACACCAAAGCGGCATTCCCCGGAGCGCAGCTGCGCCACGGCCGCGGCCACGACGGTGCCGATCGCGCCCTCATCGAGAATTTCGATATCGACCACGCCGCCAAACGTTTTGACGCAGTTGTCATCGGTAGCGGCGATCACGCCTTCATTGATGTTGCCTACCGTGCTCGCCAGCGTGGCCTAAAGGTCGTCGTCGTTTCTCGGCCCGCGTCACTCAGCCGTGCACTGGCCACGTATGCCGATCTCGTGATTGATGTGCCCGAGTTCGAGTTCGCTGCGTAAACAAATTTCTGCACGTGTGCACATTTCGTGCCGTTGCGTGCGTTCCCCTTCTACAACCCCCATCGCCAACTCTCCAGGAGCTGCCCTATGAAACCCAATGTCACTTTTGATCGCACCATCGTCACCGTCGCCAACGACGCTGTCGTCAACACACTCATTGAACTTGTCGCTCCCCCAGCGCCGACTACGGACCGACCACCACTCGATGTCGTGCTTGTTCTCGACAAGTCCGGTTCAATGAATGGCCGTCCCATCGAAGCAGTGAAAGCCGCAACTGCGCATCTGCTTCGCCTGCTTGGCGTCGACGATCGCGTTGGCGTTGTTGCCTTCGACAATTCCGTTGAGCTCGTGCTCGATCTTGATCGTCACGATGCAGACCAGGCGATTGCCAAGGTCAACACCATCCACGGCGGCGGATCTACCAATCTTTCCGGCGGTTGGCTCAAGGCCGTTGAGCTGCTTGAAGGTTCGGTGCGTCCCGAAGCGATTCGTCGCATTGTGTTGCTCACCGACGGTCAGGCGAATGTCGGCGTCACCGAACCCGACGCACTGTGCACCTACACCTCGAGTGCTCGGTCGAAGGGCGTCACAACCTCAACGATTGGTTTCGGTTCGCACTACGACGAGCAACTGCTTTCGCAGCTTGCCGACGCTGGTGCAGGCAACGACTACTGGTGTGCAGGTCCCGACCAAGCCCCGCAAATTTTCAACGACGAATTCAAGGGTCTTGCATCGGTCGTTGCGCAGAACGTTTCGGTCGAGCTTCGTCCGTCCGCCGGTGTGCTCGGTGTTCGAGTGCTCAACGAGTTCCCCATCACCAACGTTGCCGGCGGCGTGCAGATCGCACTCGGCGATGCATACGGTGAAGAAAAGCGACGTGTCGTTGCCGAGTTCCTTGTTCCCCCGGTTCGTGAACCAGGTGCATTCCCGCTCGGCGAGATCGTGATTCGTTGGACTTCAATCGGCGAAGACCTCGAACTGCACACCGTCACCGTTCCGATCGGTATCGGAGTCTCAGCCGACCCCGATGCTGTCGATCCCGACGCAGACCCCGCGGTGACTGAACAGGTCAACGTTCTTCGAGCTGCTGAGGAACGTCGGACTGCACTCGATGCCATCCGCATGGGCGACTACGACTCTGCCGGAATCGCATTCAGCACTGCCGCTGATCTGCTCGAGTGCTCCGGTGGCGACCCCATGCTCATTCGTGAACTTCGCCACGATTCCACTCGCGCAAGTAACGGTGATTGGTCGGCGATGGATACGAAGAAGCAGTGGTCGAATCGTCGAGCATCAACCAAGGGCCGCAAGACCCGCTACGACGACTGACCTTCAGCCGTTCCGGTTCCTCGAGCGACTGTCGCACCCGGATGCTCAGATGGCAGTAGTGGCACCCATCTATGTTCGATCTTCCCCGATTCCCAAAAGCCAACGTGGAACGAGGAACGCTCTATGGAACCGAATCTGTCCGACAGCCCAGGGGCCGAGGCCTTAGGCGTACGGTACGTACTTGACGTACGTACTGGCATCAGTAGCCTTGAGGACATGACCGTCCGCCACTTCCCTTCGTACTCCGAGGCTCGGGCCAACCTTCGCGGGGTTCTCGATGCTGCGAACGCCGGTGTCGTGACCACGCTCGAGCGCGACCACACCCGCTTCGCAGTGGTCGACGGTGAACTCCTTCGGTCACAACTCGCAACACTTCGGCCCGCTCACGCTGTCGTGACTGCCGAAGGCGGAGGTTGGTCAGCATTCCTTCCTGGACTTCCCATCTCCGGTGAAGGCGACGACCTCGATGCGGCACTCGACGATCTCATCGATG
>WLGJ01000156.1 GCA_009703275.1 Actinomycetota bacterium | reverse complement strand
TTCTTCGAACGACCAGATCATCGCCGGCTACGGGGTACTCCAAGGTGCTGGCGGAGTCGTCGTTGTCGAACGTGATGTTCTGTCGGTGACTGGTCCCGACGCTGCTCGGTATCTGCAGGGTCAACTCAGCCAGGACGTCGTTGCCATGGTCGGCGACAGCGCATGGTCTTTTCTTTTAGCCCCAACGGGCAAAGTCGATGCGTGGCTGCGCGTTCATCGCATCGACGCCGAGAGTTACGTGCTCGAAACCGATCCTGGTTACGGCGATCTCATTCTCAATCGGTTGAAGCGTTTTCTGTTGCGAACGAAAGCGACAATCGCCGAACCACGGCGCTGTGCGCTGCTGCAACACCGATGGGATTCTTCACTCGTTCGTCTTGGTAGCGACGGGCCTGAAGGCGCCCTCGTCGCGACTCCAGTTGGGCCGCTTGTTGCAGGTCGCGATGAACTCTTTGTCGATGCATCGGTAAGCGATCCGCTCGTATCGGTTGTCGACGCTGTCGCAGACGAAGCGATGATTCGTTATCGGATCGCCCATGGAGTCCCAGCGATGGGAACTGAATTGACCGACGACACCATTCCGGGTGAAGCAGGTGCGTGGGTCATCGACGCATCGGTGAGTTTCACAAAGGGGTGCTACACCGGCCAGGAACTCGTCGCCAGAATCGACAGTCGCGGAAACAACGTTCCTCATCCGATTCGTCTGCTCAAACTTGAGGGCGACGCTTCTCTCGGCGACGAAATAACAGTCGACGGCGCGGCAGTAGGCACGATCACAAGCATCACCCCGTCGTTGAGCGCGGAACTTCCTGCGCTCGCTCTAGCTCGCGTAGGGCGAGCGGTGGTTCCAGGCACTCAGGTTGCTGTTGGCAGCGGTTCAAGCGCCTGCGCTGCTGCGGTCGTCGAGCCGGGTTCGGTTCGCTGAAGCCTCATGGCTGATTCTCTTTACGATCGACTCGGGGTGGCACCCACGGCGAACGCTGCCGAAATCCGGCGGGCCTATCTTCAGTTGGCGCGCATACATCACCCGGACTTCCACACCAACGAGGCCGACCGGCAGAAGAACGAACGCGAGATGCAGGCGATCAACGAAGCGTGGGCCGTGCTCGGCGATCCCGATCGCCGTCGGGCTCATGATGAACGCATGCGTCTGACGCAACCCGATCCCGTCTCGACGGGCAAGCCCGTTCCGGGCCGATACGACTTTGTTCCCTTCGACGACGGCGATGATGAGATCGATCCTCGACTTCTCGATGACGTTGGTGTCGAGGGGACGGAAGTCGCCCGTTCGGTGCAAATGGCGCCGGTTGTGTGTTTCTTTGGCGGCCTTCTCGGTGTGATTCTCGGTGTCATGGTGAACCTGACGTTCCTCATCGCAGTGGGAATAGTCGGTCTCGTGCTCGCTCTTCTTGGGTTTCTTGCTGCCCCAGCGGTGGCGATCTCGCGAAGCATCAGGGCGGAGCGCGATCGCTAGCAGTTGGCCTAAGGTCTGCGCCCATGACTCAGACCTCATTGTTCGTAAAGATGGTGTTTCAACCCGGTAAGCGTGACGAAGGTGTCGCCGCCCTCGAAACGATGCTTCCAGTCGTCGCTGGCGAACCCGGCACGCTCGTTTACTCGTTCCACCGCGATGCTGGCGATGAGAACACGGTGTGGATCTTCGAGCTCTACTCCGACGGCGATGCGCTTGGTGTGCACGGTGGTTCCGACGCGATGAAGGAACTTTTCGGCACGCTCGGTGGCCTTATGGCCGAACCGCCGATGATGGTGATGTCGACCCCCACCGGCAACGCAAAGGGTCTTCCAAACTGACCACGTATCTCGACCGCATTCTTGAGGCGCACCGAGAGGTTGCGGCTCGCGACGATCGCCCGTTCGACGAACTTGTCGAGCGGGCGATGTCCGTCGCGCCTGCTCGTGGGTTCCGAAATGCCGTCGAAGCGGTTGCAGCATCGGGAGACATCGCAGTGATCTCCGAGATCAAACGCCGGTCGCCATCGAAAGGCGATCTCGCCCCAGGTCTCGATGCCGTAGAACTCGCTCGTCAGTACGAACGCGGCGGCGCTGCGTGTTTGTCAGTGCTCACTGATGTCGACTTCTTTGGTGGATCAATCGAAGACCTTGTTGCCGCCCGCGCGGCGTGCGCACTTCCGGTCTTACGTAAGGACTTCACGGTCAGTGCTCGCGATGTGTGCGATGCCCGCATCATGGGGGCCGACTGTGTGTTGTTGATCGCTGCTGCTCTCGATCAAGCCGAGCTCGAGTCGTTTCTGAAGTTGTCGCGTGCCATCGGGTTCGATGCGCTCGTCGAAATTCACGATGAAGCCGAACTTGACCGTGCAGTTGCCGCTGGAGCTGACCTGATCGGTGTGAACCAGCGAGACCTGGTGACCTTCGCCGTCGACACAGACCGGGCGGTCCGGATGGCGCCACAAATGCCGGCGGGCGTTGTGCGAGTTGCTGAATCTGGCATTACGGGACCGGCCGATGCGGAAGTTCTGGCCAGTGCGGGGTACCACGCTGTGCTTGTGGGTGAGCACCTCGTGACCTCGGGCGATCCCGAGGGTGGAGTTTCAGCGCTTCGGAGTGCTCGCCGGTCCTAGGATCGGCGCCGTACAACGAGACAGGGGGAGTCACAATGACCCGCTTCAACATGTCCGAATCCGAGATGCCCTCGGCGTGGTTCAACATCCTTCCGCGACTGGCGACGCCGATGGATCCGCCGCTTCATCCCGGAACCCGTGAGCCCGTCACGCCTGACGATCTTGCACCGCTGTTCCCGATGGAACTGATCATGCAAGAAATGTCACCGGAACCGTGGATCGATATTCCCGGACCAGTGCTCGACATCCTTCGCCTCTGGCGTCCGACCCCGCTCGTGCGCGCCGAACGTCTCGAGAAGATGCTCGATACTCCTGCTCGCATCTACTTCAAGGACGAATCAGTTTCACCGGCCGGTTCCCATAAGCCGAACACTGCCGTACCGCAGGCCTATTACAACAAGATGGAAGGCATCAAGCGCCTTACCACCGAAACTGGTGCAGGCCAGTGGGGTACTGCGCTTTCGTTCGCAACTGCTCAGTTCGATATGGAGTGCATGGTCTACATGGTGCGCGCTTCGTTCGAACAGAAGCCGTATCGCAAGATCATGATGCAGGTGTGGGGCGGCGACGTTGTTCCGTCACCAATCGACGATCCTTCAAACCCGGGTTCGCTCGGTGCAGCAATTTCTGATGCCGTTCGTGACTGTGTGCAGCGCGACGACTCGCATTACGCACTCGGTTCAGTTCTTAATCACGTGCTTCTCCATCAGACTGTGATCGGTCTTGAAGCACGCGATCAGTTGCGCGCCGCTGGTGAAGAACTTCCCGATGTTGTGATCGCTCCTTGCGGTGGTGGCTCAAACCTTGGAGGCATTGCCTTCCCGTTTGTGCCTGACGAAAGCGTTCGCCTTGTTGCAGTCGAACCATCCTCGTGCCCGACCCTTACGCAAGGTCGTTTCGAGTACGACTTCGGCGATGTCGCCGGCATGACTCCGCTGATGCCGATGTACACACTTGGCGCCGACTTCATGCCGCCGTCGATCCACGCTGGTGGCCTTCGCTACCACGGCGATTCCCCGATCGTCTCGAAACTTGTGCACGAGGGTCGCATGGAAGCCGTCGCCATCAATCAGGGCAAGGTGTTCGACGCAGCGATCAAGTTCGCCAACGCGGAGGGCAAGGTTCCTGCTCCCGAATGTGGTCACGGCATTGCTGTCGCCATCGACGAAGCACTTGCCGCCAAAGAGTCAGGAGAAGAGAAGGTCATCCTCTTTAACTACTGCGGACATGGTCACCTCGACCTCGCGGCCTACGACGAGTACCTCAGCGGTCGTATGGTCGACGCTTGAGTCTGACGAAACAAATGATCGCGTGATGAACACGTCGCGCCGCTAGCGTCTCGGCGTGTTCATCAAGATCTGCGGAACAACGAGCGCCGAGGATGCACTCCTTTCAGTGTCCCTCGGCGCCGACGCGCTCGGCTTCATTTTTGCCGAGTCGAAACGTCGCGTTGATGTCGCAACAGTTGCGGAAATCGTTCCGCAACTTCCGTCCGAAACGATTGCGGTGGGGGTCTTCCGCAACGAGTCTGCAGAGCGCATTCTTGAAATCGTGAATGCCACAGGGCTCACTGGAGTGCAGTTGCATGGCAACGAAGGTCCAGAGGTGG
>WLGJ01000155.1 GCA_009703275.1 Actinomycetota bacterium | reverse complement strand
CCAAGTTCGGCTATCACATTGTTCTCGTAACAGCTCGTGGCAAGTTGACGTTTGAACAACTGAAGGATTCGCTGAAGCAGTCTGTTGTTGACAATGCCGACGCGATTGTCAGCGCTGAACTCGTGCGCATTGCTGCTTCGGCGAAGATTTCGGTGAATGGTCGTTACGGACAGTTCGAAACGACTTCAGCGAAGATCGTTGCTCCCTCAGGCGCCACGTCAACGACGGTCGCCGGACTTCCGTTGCAGTGATCTGCACTCGCCGATGATGCCGCGAGTTGTCATCGTTGGGCTAGGGCCTGGTGATGTTGAACTCCTGACTCTCGGTACTCGTGAGGCGATCAATTCGATCGCAACGCAATTTGTTCGAACGCGGCGACACCCGGCGGCTGTCGTGATGGAAGCGGCGACATCATTCGACGATGTCTATGAAACGGCGACTTCTATCGACGAGGTCTATCCCGAGATCGTCGAACGATTGATCGCAGCCGCGACTGAAGCGGGCCAAATTCTCTATGCCGTTCCCGGTTCGCCGATAGTGGCCGAGCACACGGTGGAGTTACTCCTGGCTGATCCTCGTTGCGAGGTCGAGATTGTTCCTGCGCTTTCATTCCTCGATCTCACATGGGCTCGTCTCGGAATCGATCCGGTATCCGTTGGCGTACGGATTATTGATGGACATCGATTCGCCGTTGAAGCGGCGGGGGAGCGTGGCCCGCTTTTGGTCGCGCAATGCGACTCGGCCGAGGTGCTCTCCGATGTGAAGCTCGCGCTCGATGCCGGAATCAATTCGTGTCTTGCGGCCGATGCCACTGTGACGGTGCTGCAACGACTCGGGCTACCTGATGAAGTAGTTGAAGAAATTCCTTGGACAGAAATCGATCGAATAGCGGCCGACCATCTCACCTCGATTTTTCTTCCTGAACTCGCAGCCCCGGTGGCCCAAGAATTGGTTCGTTTCGCGGAACTGGTCGCGGTGTTGCGTGCTGAATGTCCTTGGGACCGTGAGCAAACTCATGAATCTCTTCGTCGTCATCTTCTTGAAGAGTCCTACGAAGTGCTTGAGGCCATCGACCATCTCGATGTCGAAGCCGGCACGGGCTACGAACATTTGGAAGAGGAACTTGGAGATCTGCTTTTCCAAGTGCTCTTCCACAGCCAGTTGGCATCGGAAGAAGGTCAGTTCACGATTGCTGATGTCGCACTCAACGTTCACGACAAATTGCGATCTCGTCACCCGCATGTTTTTGGTGACGTCGAAGCTGAGGACGCTGACGCAGTGGTGAGCAATTGGGAACAGATCAAGAAGGAAGAAAAGGGTCGCGAGAGCGTCTTCGACGGCGTTCCCGACGCGATTCCTGCGCTGCTCTACGCGCTCAAGATCCAAAAGAAGGCTGGAGCGCTGACGGGCCTTGATCCGAGCGCTCTGCCTGTCCCGGAGTCGGTCGAGGCGACACTTCGGGAATTTGGGGCATCAATCGACGATCAAACCACTGGCGCGCTGCTGTTCGCGGTCGTGGATGAGGCCCGGCGTGCTGGGGTCGATCCCGAGACGGCATTGCGCGCGGCAGCGGTGAACTACCGCGATGCCGCTCGGAGTGCTGAACTAGGCGGACGCGCGGATCTCTGACCGTCCCCACTGCTCGCGCGTCGACGTGGAAAACTTCCACCCAAGCCCCATTGACGAGGAGCCCCCGATCCCATGAGCATCATCGAACACATCGCCGGCCGCGAGGTCCTTGACAGTCGCGGTAACCCGACCGTCGAGGTTGAAGTCATTCTCGAATCCGGTGCGAATGGTCGAGCGATTGTTCCCTCTGGTGCATCGACTGGCGCGTTTGAGGCCGTTGAACTCCGCGATGGCGAAGCCCGCTACATGGGTAAAGGTGTGCTCGACGCCGTTGCCCATGTCGACGACGAGATTTACGATGCCCTCGTAGGGTTCGACGCACTTGATCAGCGCGATATCGATCGAGTCCTTCTCGAACTTGATGGCACCGACAACAAGAGCCGCCTTGGGGCGAACGCGATCCTTGGTGTGTCGCTTGCCGTGGCGCGAGCCGCTGCAGATGAACTCGCTGTGCCGCTCTACCGCTATATCGGTGGCGTGAATGCACATGTGCTTCCCGTTCCGATGTTGAACGTGCTGAATGGCGGCGAGCATGCCGACAACAACGTCGATATTCAAGAGTTCATGATCATGCCTGTGGGCGCAGCCTCGTTCTCCGAGGCTCTGCGCTGGGGCGCCGAGACCTACCACGTGCTCAAGAAGGTTCTCCACGACCGCAATCTCTCCACCGCGATCGGCGACGAAGGCGGATTCGCTCCTAATCTCGCCTCGAACGAAGACGCAGTGAAGCTCTTGCTTGAAGCGATCGAAAAGGCCGGATTCACGCCCGGTACCGACATCGCGATTGCGCTTGATGCCGCTTCCACCGAGTTCTACAAGGACGGCAACTACGTCCTTGCCGGCGAAGGCCGATCACTAGCTCCGGCGGAAATGGTTGGGTATCTCCAGGAACTCGTCTCGAAGTACCCGATTGTCTCAATCGAAGACGGTATGGCTGAAGAAGACTGGGATGGCTGGTCGAAACTCACCGCAGCGATTGGTGACAAGGTCCAGCTCGTGGGTGACGATTTGTTCGTCACGAATGTCGAGCGGTTGTCTCGGGGTATCGAAGTAGGTGTCGCAAACTCGATTCTGGTGAAGGTCAACCAAATCGGTTCGCTCACAGAAACCCTCGAGTCCGTTGCGATGGCGACCCGTGCGGGCTACACCGCAGTTATGTCGCATCGTTCGGGTGAAACCGAAGACACCACCATCGCCGATCTTGCTGTCGCAACGAATTGTGGTCAGATCAAGACCGGCGCACCGGCCCGTAGCGATCGTGTGGCCAAGTACAACCAACTGCTGCGAATCGAAGACGATCTCGGCGATGCCGCGGCCTACTGGGGCGCTGCAGCCATCAAGCAGGTTGGCCGCTAGTCATGGCTCGTCTTCCCCGTCGATCACGCGCGGTGTCATCCGCGCCGCGGAAGCGCTCTGACGCGCCCGCGAAGTCGTCGGGGCCCAAACACGCCAAACCGCAGCGGTCGTTGCTAGCCCGATCCACATGGATCGTTACCCCGGTGATCTTGGTGATCATGACGGTTGCCGTGGTTGCCTTTCTTGCTCCAACACGCACGTTGCTTGATCAGCGCCGAACTGCAGCGACGGTTGAGCAGCGATTGGCCGAAATCGATCAGGCGAATGCTGATGCGCAGGCCCAAGCCGATGCGCTCAAGACCGATGCGGAGATTGAACGCATCGCCCGTGAGCAATACGGCTATGCCAAGGCTGGTGAAGAGGTGTACCACCTGCTTCCCGAGGCTCAAGATCCGGTCCGGGTCCCCGACGCATGGCCGTTCGAGGGTTTGGGTTCCTCTCTCACCCGCTGAGAAAGTTTCCAACAGACGTCCACTAACCTCTGGTTGCCGCAACGGCACCTCGAGGGGGAGTGAACTACATGAGCGTGATGGGAACCCGTGTACAGCGTCGGGAAGACCCGCTGTTCCTAACTGGCGGCGCCCGATACACCGCCGATCTTCAAGAGCCACTGCTTGAAGGGGCGCTCCATGCGCATTTTGTTCGATCGACAATCGCTCATGCGCGCATTACCGAACTCGATGTTTCTGAAGCGCTCGCTGCGCCAGGGGTCGTCGCCGTGTTCACCGCTGCCGATGTCGCTGAGTCCGGCGACCTTTCTGCGCCGCCTCCTGCTATTCCCGGCATGATTCCGGACATTCTCGCCCGGCCATGGCTCGCAACCGATGTTGTCCGTTACGTCGGTGAAGCAATTGCCGTGATCGTTGCTGAATCTGCTGTCGCTGCCGAGGACGCCTCTGAACTCGTGATTGTCGATTTCGATCCACTCGACGCAGTTGTCGATCCTGTGTTTGCCGCGACCGATCAGGTCCTGCTGCATCCTGAGCACGGTTCAAACACGGCGCTCGAAGTTCCGTTTGGCTTCACCGAAGAATTATTCGACGGTTGCGAAGTTGTCGTCACGCGCGACATCGTCAATCAGCGCGTGGCTGTAGCCCCACTTGAACCTCGCGGTGTCGCGGTTGTGTGGCACGAAGGTCGTCTGATCGCATGGGTGTCAACCCAAGCTCCACATTCGGTCAAGGGCAAACTTGCTGGCGTTTATGAACTCGAGCCGCAGCAGGTCCATGTGAT
>WLGJ01000154.1 GCA_009703275.1 Actinomycetota bacterium | reverse complement strand
TCAGCGCAAAAAGCCCTTGAGCGTGTGGGTGCCGACGCGCGCCTGACAGCCGATAGCGGACTCATTGCTGATGCCGACGCTGTCGTTCTTCCGGGTGTTGGCGCATTCGGAGCGTGTATGGACGCATTGCGTGCCTGCCGACTCGACGAGGTCGCTGTTGCCGCGGCGAACGATGATCGCCCGTTCCTCGGTGTCTGTGTCGGTATGCAGATGTTGTACGAAGGATCTGAGGAATCACCTGACGCTGTAGGGCTTGGTGTGTTGCCTGGTCGACTCCGGCTTCTGCCCGACACCGTCAAGCGGCCGCAGATGCAATGGAACCTTGTTGATGTTCGCCGGCCAAGCCAACTCTTCGCAACGGTGGAAGATCCGGTGTGGCTGTATTTCGTTCACTCCTATGCCGCCGATGCAGATGGTGAATCTGTGATTGGGACCTGCGACTACGGCGGGCCGGTAGCGGCGGCAGTTGAGCGTGATGGGTTGTGGGCTACGCAGTTCCATCCTGAGAAATCAGGAACAGTTGGACTTGAACTTCTGCGGGGTTTCGTTGACGCCGCTCGTCTGAAGGTTGGAAATTGATGGAGCTGTATCCCGCGATTGATCTGCTGAACGGTCAAGCAGTGCGTCTGTATCAGGGCGACTATGCGCGCGAAACCGTCTACAACAGCGATCCCGTTGCACAGGCCAAGATTTTCGCCGACGCAGGTGCACGTTGGATCCACGTCGTAGATCTCGACGCGGCACGCACGGGCTCGCCGCTCAATCGCGAAGTCATCGCTGCGATCTGCGATGCGGTCGACGTGCCTATTCAAACTGGTGGCGGTGTTCGGAGCGAAGAAGCGGCCGATGCATTGTTCGACGCTGGAGTTGCCCGCGTCGTCCTTGGCACAGCAGCCCTCGAGAATCCGGATCTTGTTCGCGCACTTGCAGCACGACATGCAGTGGCTGTTGGTCTCGATGCTCGTGGTCGCGAAGTTGCAGTGCGCGGATGGGAAGAGGGATCGGGCCAGGATCTCCTCGACGTTGCCCGCGGTTTCGCCGATGCAGGCGTCGAAGCACTGATCGTGACCGAGATCGGACGCGATGGAACCCTCGAAGGGCCTGATCTCGACGGCCTTGGTGAAGTCCTAGAGGCCACCGAACTTCCTGTCATCGCATCGGGTGGAGTTGGAACGCTTGCCGACATCGCAGCACTTGAATCACTCCGGTCAGTAGGTCGACGCCTGTCCGGTGCGATCGTTGGACGTGCGTTGTATGAAGGTGCATTCACGTTGCAGGACGCGCTTGGGGCGGTTCGTCCAAACCCCTGAAGTGGTGGATCCTTCGCGGTCCTAGACTTCGCTGATGGATGCTTCAGACTGGAACGCGCGATACGACACGTCTGAACTCATTTGGAAGGGTGAGCCGAATCAGTTCCTTCCTCCTGAAGTTGCTGATCTCACACCGGGCACAGCAGTTGATCTCGCGTGCGGTGAGGGTCGAAATGCTGTTTGGTTGGCCAAAAAAGGCTGGACCGCTACCGGCGTCGATTTTTCTGATGTGGGCGTTGAAAAAGGTCGAAAGCTTGCCGCTGAAAACGGCGTTGACGCGACGTGGGTTGTTGCCGATGTCACGACATGGGAACCGCCAGTCGATGGCTTTGACCTCGTCGCGGTTTTCTATCTGCAACTTGGCGCCGAAGAACGACGGGCATCGATGATCACCGCCGTGCGTGCCCTTGGGGTTGGCGGAACTCTTGTACTGGTTGGTCACGATCTTCTCAACCTGACCGAAGGCTACGGAGGTCCGCAGAATCCGGCGTTCTTGCTGACGGCCGAAGACATCCTCGACGATCTGACTGCAGCGGAAGTACTGCTCGACGTTGAACTGGTGACCGAGAAGTCGGGTCGTGTTGAGCGTTCTGTGACAACCGACGATGGCGAACGTACGGCGATCGACACGCTTGTGCGTGTGCGACGCGTGGCCTGATCGCGATGAAGACCGCTCGCATTATTCCCTGCCTTGATGTCACCGATGGTCGCGTCGTGAAAGGCGTGAACTTCGTTGGCCTGCGCGACGCCGGCGACCCTGTCGAACTCGCTGCTCGTTACGACGCCGACGGAGCCGATGAACTTGTGTTCCTTGACATCACGGCAACCTCCGACGGTCGCGAGACAATGCTCGACGTTGTCCGTCGTACAGCCGAGCAAGTGTTCATTCCGTTCACGATTGGTGGCGGGATCCGAACTGTGGACGACGCTCGCACAATGCTGCGTGCCGGCGCCGACAAAGTCTCGGTCAATAGTGC
The DNA here is from genome assembly GCA_009703275.1 of Actinomycetota bacterium. Classification (GTDB taxonomy): domain Bacteria; phylum Actinomycetota; class Acidimicrobiia; order Acidimicrobiales; family Acidimicrobilacustridaceae; genus Acidimicrobilacustris. Next base: position 1,945 of record WLGJ01000154.1, on the reverse strand, counting down.
TGCAGTGGCTCGGCCGGAACTCATCAGTGAGATAGCTGAAGTGTTCGGAAACCAATGTGTTGTTTGCGCAATTGACGCCCGTCGCCGTGCCGAGGATGGGAGCGCCAGCGAAGGCTGGGAGGTCTACGTCGCAGGCGGACGCACGCCAACCGGAATCGATGTCATCGAGTGGGCTCAGCGAGCTGAATCCCTTGGCGCTGGTGAGATTCTTTTGACCTCAATGGATCGCGACGGCACTCGCGATGGATTCGATCTCGAACTCACCGCCGCTGTCTCAACGGCTGTCGGAGTTCCCGTGATTGCCTCTGGTGGCGTAGGAACGCTTGACCATCTGGTCGATGGTGTTGTTGCAGGCGGTGCCGATGCAGTGCTTGCGGCATCAATTTTCCATTTCGACGATCACGCGATTGCCGAAGCGAAAGAACACATGATTGCGGCCGGAGTCAACGTTCGTCCGTAGTCCTGAATTTGTTTACAACGCGAGTTGTGCGTCGATGCTCGTAACGATGAGCGCAGCGACTTTGTCTGTGCGGCCTACGAAAAAATGATCGGCGCCAGCCACAGCAACAACTTCAGTGTTCAGCCACGCCGCAGTCGCTTCAATGGCGGACTCTGGGTCTCTGAATTGGTCGTGTTCAGGAACGATCAGCAACTTTGGTCGCGGATCTGCGCCCGCTGCCGCACTGAGATCTTCGAGAGGAAGTACGCGCAGCGGGGGAGCACAGGCCAGCCACGCCGTTATTCGCGGGTCAAGCACGGAGAGCGAAGTGTCCGCGCCAAATGACCATCCCGAAACGAAGAGGGGGAGCGTTGGGCACTCGACGCTCATGGTGTCGATCGCAGCCACGATGTCGAGCGCTTCGCCGATGCCGAACTCGTGCGTTCCTTCAGAGGTGCCAACGCCGCGGAAGTTGAAACGCAGCGCCGCCAAACCTGACGAGGGCAACGAACGGAAAAGTTCGCTGGTTACGAGTGAGGTCATGTTCCCGCCCTGTTGTGGGTGGGGGTGGCAGAGAACCACAGCCGCTCGAGCCCCGTCGGGAACGATCAGTTCGGCCTCGAGGGAAAGTCCGTCGGATGTCGTGGTCCGTAGGGAACGGGTTGCGAAGTCGTCGGTCACGAGCGGAGACGGTACCGTCGTGTCGTGACTTCATCACAGACCACCGATCGACTGACCGACGGCGTAGGTGCCGGCGGCGAAAAACTTCCGATCCAAATGCTGAACGATCGAGTTCTCGTGCACTTGGGCGGACCAGAGGGCGAGCGCCGGTCCACTGGCGGAATCCTCATTCCGGCAACGGCGCAAATCGGCAAGCGCCTCGTGTGGGCAGAAGTCATGGCGGTCGGGCCCAATGTTCGTTCCATGGAGCCGGGCGATCAGGTGCTGTTCAGCCCAGAGGATCGTTACGAAGTCGAAGTCCGCGGCGACGACTACATCATCCTCCGTGAGCGAGATGTTCACGCTGTTGCTGCTGAGCGCCTCTCCGAAGGAAGCACCGGCCTCTACCTTTAGCTCTTGGCATTGCCCGAAACTCTGTTCGTGGCGAGGCGGGCGCACCGCTAGCGTGGCGACATGCCTGAAAGCATTCCGATCTCGGTTACTGCCGAGCAACTCGCTGCAGTGACCTACAACGCCGATGGCCTTGTACCTGCGATCGTTCAGGAAGAAGGCACGGGCCAGGTACTGATGATGGCTTGGATGAACGCGGATTCTTTGCGTCAGACGATGGAAACCGGCCGTACCTGGTTCTGGAGTCGTTCGCGTCAGGAGTACTGGTGCAAGGGCGAAACTTCGGGTGATCGCCAGTACGTGCGTGAGGCGTACTACGACTGCGATGGAGACACCCTGCTCTTTGTGGTTGAACAAGAAGGCAAGGGTGCCTGCCATACGGGCAATTACTCGTGCTTCTTCACCGCATTCGGTGACGGAGACTGATCTTGGACG
>WLGJ01000153.1 GCA_009703275.1 Actinomycetota bacterium | reverse complement strand
TTCTTTTGCGACAGCGGATGCTTGCGCTACCGCTTCAGGATCACCAGCGATGACGACCTGTCCGGGAGCGTTGTAGTTGGCCACCCACACGTCGCCGTCGACGCGGGCGCAGGCAACTTCGACATCGCCGTCATCAAGCCCGAGGACCGCTGCCATCGTGCCGACCCGAGCGGTAGTGGCATCGAGCATTGCAGCGCCGCGTTCTGCGACAAGCGTGAGGCCTTCTTCGAAGGCCAGTGCACCTGATGCCACGAGTGCGGTGTATTCGCCAAGGCTGTGACCGGCAGCCGCAGCGGGCTCAACGCCGAGGCGTTCCACCGCGTCAAGAACGATCAAGCTGGTGAGGAATGTCGACAATTGCGCGTTGTCGGTGCGGGTGAGTTCCTCGGCTTCGGTATGGAGGAGGAGGTGCTCGAGGTCGCGGCCAAGAACGCTTGAGGCTTCAGCGACGAGTTCCCATGACGGGTGGTCTCGCCACGCGTCTCCCATGCCCGGTTTTTGTGATCCCTGGCCGGGGAAAGTGAAGACGATCATCGTGGCGGTGGTGGCTTTCGCTCGTGGGTGAAGGGCTCTGGTGCTCTGACCACTGCTCTGACCCGGATGCGGTCACTTCGGTTTCATTTTCCCAGCCGGAGCCGGGAGTGGTGTTCGTGCGGCGGGAGGGACTCGAACCCTCAAGCCCCGAAGGGCAGCGGGGTTTGAGCCCGCCCTGTATGCCAATTCCAGCACCGCCGCAGAGGTGCGGACGCCACGCTACCAACTGGCCGGAGGCTGCTCTTCACTCATTGGGGTCGAGCGCCCGAGTGTCTTGGCAGCGCCGGTCCTACACTTCGCCGCCATGACAAGGGCGACATTGGAACGGAGGCTCACCGAGATCGGTGTTCTGTTGCGCGACCTGCGTCATGAACTGGCGGTTGCCGACGAGCAACTGGCCCATTTCGCCGACGAGGCCGACGATGCTCGCCTCCGGTCGCTCGTTTCCGAGACTCCGCTCGCCGAACGGGAGCATCGCACCGCTGCTCGTCACGCCGAGGCCATGGAACGCCATCGCAACGAGGTGGTTGCCGATATTGGGCGGCTCGAGCAACAGCAGGATGATTTGCTCGACAGACTCAACGACGCCATCGGCTGAACCGGTACGATCGAAGGACGGTCCGTATTTGGTCGGGCCTCCACTCTCAAGGGGCTGCAACGTTGCCGACCCGTGTCGTCATCGCCGAAGACGAGGCGATCATCCGACTCGATCTGAAAGAGACCCTCGAAGAAGAGGGATACGAGGTCGTCGGTGAAACTGGACGGGGCGACGAAGCCGTCGCTCTCGTTCGTGACCTCAAGCCCGAAATCGCCATCCTCGACATCAAGATGCCAGGTATCGACGGTCTCACCGCAGCGAGACAAATAACTGCCGATCAGTTGTGCGCTGTATTGGTGCTCACCGCTTTCAGTCAGCGAGACCTGATCGAGGAAGCTCGCGATGCCGGAGCCCTCGCATATCTCGTGAAGCCATTTCAGCGCAGCGACCTCGTGCCAGCGATTGAATTGGCAGTGGGACGGTTCCGCGAATTGCGAGCGCTCACCGAACAAACAAAGTCGCTCGAAGATCAACTCGAAACTCGCAAAGTGGTTGACAAGGCCAAGGGCGTCCTGATGGATGCTCATGGTTTCACTGAAGCCGACTCGTTCGCCTTTGTGCAGAAGACGGCGATGCGTGATCGCACCACGATGCGCGCCGTTGCTGAATCGATTCTCGACGGCACCCTCACTCCGGAGACTCCATGACCACGTTGATGCTCATCGACGGAAACTCGCTCACCTATCGAGCGTTCTTTGCGTTGCCGACTGACATGGCCACGGCATCTGGTCAGGTCACCAATGCGGTCTTCGGGTTCACGTCAATGCTCGTGAACCTTCTCCGAGATCAAAAGCCCGATCATCTGGCGGTGGTATTCGACCGATCGGAACCAACCTTCCGTCACGAAGCGCTTTCCACTTACAAGGGAAATCGAGATGCCACCCCCGATCTACTGCGTCAGCAGATGGGCATTGTTCGCGAAGTTGTCGAAACGCTGCGAGTTCCGGTGCTTGACCTCGTTGGATTCGAAGCCGACGACATCATCGCCACTTTGGCAACAGCAGCCGAATCACGCGGTGACGACGTCATCATCGTCACTGGCGATCGAGACAGTTACCAACTTGTTCATGATCCTCATATCAAGGTGCTTTACAACAAGCGTGGTGTTTCTGATTACGCGCTGTATGACGAAGCAGGAATCTTCGAACGCACAGGTGTAATGCCAACCGACTATGTGCACTACGCCGCTCTTCGTGGCGATCCCTCCGACAATCTTCCGGGTGTCCCCGGTGTTGGCGAAAAGACCGCGGCGAAACTGATCAATCAGTACGGCGGTATCGACGGTATTTATGAGCACCTCGACGAACTCACGCCGAAGTTGCGCCAGAACCTTGCCGAGAACGAAGACAAGGCTCGGATGAACATCGACTTGATGACGTTGCGTCACGACGCGCCCGTCACTGTCGACCCCGACGAACTGCAGATCGGTAATTTCGATCTTGCGGAAGTTCGACAGTTGTTCGACTTTCTTGAGTTCCGTCAATTGTTCGATCGCCTCATCGGTGTCTTGGGTGTCGCCAATGATTCGCCAGAGGCTGCCAACTCCAGCGTTCTTGAAGCCGAGCGCACCGATGTCTCAACGCAGAAAGACGCCATTGCGTTGTTTGCTGAGTTGGCGAAGACCGATGGCCCACTTGCTGCTGCTGGCGCATGGGAAGGCGACGAAGGACGCTCGGTCTTTGAGGGCATTGCAGTCGTCACCGATGCATCGATGGGTGAAGTTGCCTGGGTCGGCGCCGAAACGCTTGCGGCCCCAAAGGTTGCCGCTACTGCTGGCGCATTGTTCGCCGATGGTGGCCGGGCTGTCGTTGCCCACGATGCCAAGGCGCTCATGCGTGGTCTCGACACCTGCGGCATCGATCTTCGTTCACTTGCACTCGACACGATGATTGCGGCCTACCTGCTCGATCCGGCAGAGCCTCGCTATTCACTTGAACCGTTGCTCGATCGTTACGCCGATGCCCGTTTGCCGCAGGACGACGATCAGGGCGAAGGTCAGCTCGACTTCGGTGGTGCCGATACTTCGGCGCTTGCTCAGCGGGCGTCGCGTCGTGCACTCGGCGTCCACGCACTAGTTGGTCCCTTGGAGGAATCGCTCGTTGCTCGCGGACTCGCCGACCTGAATACCGATATTGAAGTTCCGTTGGTCCGAGTACTCGCCCGAATGGAAATTCTCGGCGTTGGTGTCGATGAAGGTGAACTCAGAAAGCTGCGAGACCAACTCGTTGCGCGTTGCGATGAACTGCGCGCGTTGATCTGGGCTGACGCCGACGAAGAGTTCAACGTGAACTCCACCGTGAAGTTGCGCGAGATCCTTTTCGAAAAATTGGAGCTCACGCCACAGAAGAAGACGAAGACCGGTTACTCGACCGATGCAGCAACGCTCGAGAAGTTGTTGGGTGAGCATCCAATCATCGAGCACCTCCTTGCCTATCGCGAGGTCGAGAAGCTTCGTTCCACCTATGGCGAAGGACTCCTTACCGAAATTGCAGCCGATGGCCGCATTCATGCGACTTTCAACCAAACGGTTGCGAGAACAGGTCGTCTCAGTTCCGACGCTCCGAACCTTCACAACATTCCGGTGCGCAGTGAACTCGGGCGCGAATTCCGCAAGGCATTTGTTCCCGCGAAGGGCTACACGCTCCTCATCGCCGACTACAACCAGATCGAACTCCGTTGCATCGCACACTTGGCGGAAGATCCAGGTTTGATCGGTGCGTTTGAATCGGGCCAGGACATTCACAACGCAACGGCGGCGCGAGTGTTCGATGTTGATCCCACCACGGTCACCATCGAACAACGCTCCAAAGCGAAGATGGTCAGTTACGGGTTGGCCTACGGCATGGAAGCGTTTGGCCTCGCGCAACGCTTGGGTGTTCCCATTGGCGAAGCGCAGCAAATCCTCGACGCGTACTTCGTGGCCTTCCCTGCCGTGCACGATTACATGGAACGAACGGTCGCCGAAGCCCGCGAAAAGGGATACACCGAAACGCTCTTTGGTCGTCGTCGCCAGATCCCCGAACTTGCGTCGGACAATTTCCGAATTCGCCAAGCCGGCGAGCGTCAAGCAATGAACGCCGGCATCCAAGGTCTTGCTGCTGACATCTTCAAGGTCGCACTCATTCGCC
>WLGJ01000152.1 GCA_009703275.1 Actinomycetota bacterium | reverse complement strand
TGGTGGCGTGAGATTCTGATCATTGCGGCTGTCAATGTTGTCTACGAAACAGTCAGAAATCTTTCCGCCGGAAAGCCCGCAAAGGCCTATTCCAACGCGCTCCTCATCATCGATTGGCAGCGGAACCTCGGGATTTGGCACGAACAAGCAATGCAGAAATTTGCGCTCGGATTCACGCCCCTGATCGTGGCCGCTAACTACTTCTACGGATCGATTTACATCGCCGCAACGTTGTTCACTCTGATCTTTCTGTATTCGAAGTTTCCCGATGATTACCCCTTGTTCCGAAACACCCTCATGATCGGCACACTTTGCGGGCTTATCGGTTTCGCGCTCTTCCCTCTCATGCCGCCTCGTCTGCTCGATGACACATTGCTTCTTCATGGCGCCAACGCCAACCTCTGGTTTGGGTTTGTTGACACGCTCGTCGAATACCCCACGTTCTGGTCATTCAACGACGCCGCAATGAAGACAATCTCGAATCAGTTCGCCGCAATGCCTTCGCTGCACTGCGGATGGGCATTTTGGGCCTTCATTTCACTACTTCCACGGATGAAGGCGTGGTGGTCAAAGACGCTTGTCATCCTGTACCCAATCGTCACTACCTACGTCGTAGTAATCACCGCGAACCATTACGTACTCGATGCTGTCGCCGGCTTCGCGCTTTTCACGTTTGCCTATTTTGTGGCGAAAGCATTCACGCGAGCCGGACGCGGCACACCGATTACGACTGCAAACTGATCGCGAGCCGGTAGGCCTCAACATTTCGTTCAACGACGTCGGTCCAGTCAACGGGAGATGGCGTCGTGCGGTTGTGTTGCGCAATTCGTTCTCGCAGCGTTCGATCATTCACGATTCGAGTGAGTTCACGCGCCATCTCGGCATCATTTACTGCCAGTAGCCCTTCTTGTTCATGCGCAACAAATTCACGTATGCCGGTCTGTGCTTTCGCTACGACCGGCAAGCCAGCGCAACGAGCTTCGAGTGCAGCGATTCCGAATGATTCAAGGTTGGCCGGGGCCACAAAAACGTCTGCTCGTGAATAGATCTCGCGAATTTCCTCTCGTGTCCGACGCCCAACCAGCGACACCGTGTTCGTCAGGCCATTCTCCCGGACGTATTTCTCCATTTGCCCGAGTTCAGGACCGTCTCCGATAACGATCAGGCGAACATCGATCGAGCGAGGTGTCCGGTCACGCACGTCCTTGATCATTCGCAATAAATGCATTGGACGCTTACGCGGAGCTAGGCGCATCACCGACACGAGGGTCACCACCGAAGGATCCCGCTCCGCTGGCGCAATCGACCAAGTGGCGTTCTCAATCCCATTCGGGAGCACAACAACCGTTGCATCATCGGAGGCGATGCGCCGCACTGGCGCTACTGCAACCTCGCTCACTGCAGAAAGGACAACGGGCCACTGTCCCCACTTCGTCAATTTGTTGACTGCCCAGAAAAACGGAGTGGCATAACTCCAGATGCAATGCAATGTCACGACGACAGGAATGCCTGCGCGTTGCGCGTCTCTCGCTCCCTTGTAGGCGAGCGGACTCACAACGCCACCATGAAAGTGCGCGACATCGACGCGCTCAGATGCGAGCACATCAGCCACGCAGCGGAATGCCCGGCGGGTAAACGGGATATCGAAAGGAAGCAAGGGAACGTCGATGCGATGTACTCGAACGCCATCGACCACGTCAGGACCGCCTGTCGTAGTGACCACCACGACCTCGTGCCCGGCCCGCTGCAAATGTCGGGCAAGATCGTGAACCTGCATCTCGATGCCGCCTAGGCGCGGGACGTAACAATCAGAGATCAGAGCGATCTTCAGTCTTCCGGATTCGAATCCAGGGGTCTCATCGGTATGAGTCACTCAGCGTCACGGTAGTCCTCACCGTTGCCCTGTAAGAATGCAAGGATGCCAACCGGGACGCTGATCGCCTTTCATGCCCATCCCGACGATGAAGCCCTTCTCGATTCGGGCACGCTGGCTCGGGCCGCTCAGGCTGGCCACCGGGTCGTCCTTGTCCTCGCCACTCGTGGCGATGCCGGAGATGTTGGCGATGGCATCTTGGCCGCCGACGAGGGTCTTGCTCAGCGCAGGACCGCCGAGGCTGAGGCATCGGCGGCCGCTCTTGGCATCGCTCGCGTTGTCTTTCTCGACTATCTCGACTCGGGCCACTCCCCCGCTTCGGATGGAACTTGGCCCGCAGGCACCTTCTGCGCTGCGCAGGTCAACGACGCCGCGGCCGCGCTCGCTGCGATTCTCTCCGAAGAAGGTGCCGCGCTACTCATTGCCGATGACCGCAATGGCGGGTACGGCCACCCCGATCATCAGCAGGTTCACCGAGTCGCATGGGCAGCTGCACAACTCGCTGACATTCCGTTCCTGCAGTCCACGATCGATCGCGAATTCCTTTCAGGCGGCATCGAGCTCGCAAAAAGCATGGGCCTTGAAGTACCGGAGGGATTCGTACCCGCCGACCTTTCCTCTTGGTACACACCTGCTGCAGAGATCACACACACCGTCGATGTCAGTTCCGTGCTCGACAAACGCAAAGCTTCGATGGCGGCACACGCCACCCAAGCAACTGGCGCGCCCGACACCGTTCGCACATTGTCCGTTTTCCTTGGGCTCCCAGACGACATCTTCGCTATCGCATTCAGTACCGAGTGGTACGTCCTTTCGCAAACATCCGGCACCTCTGGCACACCTCTGCCTGCGGCCTTTGCCGATCTCTTCATCTCTGCCGGTCAATGACCGACACACCCGACGAAGAACTCCCCGAGGTCCTTCAAGGCTTGAGCGCGGAAGAAGCCACAGACGCATTTGCTGTCGTTAGCCACGAACTGCACAAGAAATCGCGCACGCGGCGAATTGCTGAAGTCGGTATTTCACTCACGGTCGTCGTTCTCATCTTTGCCTTCGTCATTCCAAAAATCACGGGCTCCGATTACGCCGACGTCTGGACTGAAATGGGCAAGTTGTCGCCTGTCGAAATCGCTGCGCTCATTGCGCTTTGGTTTCTTGCGATGCTCGCCTACACCGGTGTACTCACAAACACGCTTCCGGGCCTGAAACACATGCAAGCGCTCTGCGTGAACTTCGCCGGAAGCGCCGTTTCGAATTCGCTCCCCTTCGGCGGCGCGGTGGGCGTTGGGGCGACCTATGCGATCGACATGTCTTGGGGTTTCACGCCTCCAGCGATCACCCTGTCGATCCTCGTGTCAGGAATTTGGAACATCTTCGCGAAATTAGCGATGCCTGTTCTCGCGCTCGCCCTACTTCTCATCTCCGGCGATGCGACCGGAAAACTCGTGCTTCCAACGGTTCTCGGTCTTGTTGCACTTGTTGTAGCGGCAGTAGTTCTCGGTCTCATCATGCGCAGCGAACGACTGGCCGAACGTATCGGGCGGCTAGGCCAATCAGTCGTTCAATGGTTCTGCACCGTCACACGCCGCCATCGCACACCTGATGTCGTAAACGGCGTTCTCGATTTCCGCCACCAGAGCATTGGTCTCGTTCGCGAACGTTGGGTATTCATCACCCTTTGGATCTTTCTATTCAACCTCATTCAATTTCTCCTTCTCTTTGCGTGCATTCGCGCAATCGGAATCGACGGCATCACGCTCACTGAGGCATTTGCTGCATTTGCCTTTGCGCGACTTCTTGAAACCATCCCGATCACGCCGAGCGGCGTCGGTTTCGTCGAAGTCGGAGCCGCGTCCGCCCTCATCAGCTTCGGTGGACCCGAGAACGCGTCAACCGCTGCGGTGTTTCTCTTCCGTGGCTTTGTCTATCTGCTTGAGATTCCCGTCGGAGCGATCGCTTGGGTTGTATGGGCATCAATGCGGCGGTGGCGCCGCCCGGTTGGTTCGTTTACGCCTTCAGTGCAGCAGTAATCGCTTCAATCGATTCTGCGCGCTGAGCTCCAGTACCCAAATGCCAATCAGGAATCACCAGTTCGTCGACGCCTGCGTCACGCCATTGCGCAGCAAGGTCGGCGAACTGCTTGGCCGTCCCTGCGAACGCGGCGCGTCCACCAGCCGCGTCAGTGAACGAGCGCGCCTCGGACTCCGAATCAGTGAGGCACACAAGCGCCTGCGTTGAACGACGAATCGTCGCTGGGTTACGACCAATGTCGTCACAAGCTTGATCAAGTACTGCGGAACGTTCGGCAAACTTCGATGGCATCGCCCACATGTTCCACATGTCGGCGTGTCGAGCAACGAGTCGAAGCATCCGATCGCCTTTTCCGCCAATTAGTAACGGCAATCGATCCTGCACTGGTTTCGGCTC
>WLGJ01000151.1 GCA_009703275.1 Actinomycetota bacterium | reverse complement strand
GGCAGGTACACGAGAGGTGCATGGCGAACGATGCCGCTCTTGGCGCCAGTGTGGTGAACGATTGTCATTGGGCGACCTTCGAAGTGGCCACCAACTTTGCCTGCATTGGCACGGAACTCATCCATGATCTGCTGGTTGAAATCGTTCAGTGCATCAGTCATGGTGCGAACGGTATCGGTTTCTTTCGATCGACAAGATGCACGATCAAAAGATTTCTGTGGACATCGACGGCATACTTCTCGCTATGACTGCCGACCTTGACGACGCCCGGTACATCGCCTTCGTTTCGTTTCGAAAGGATGGAACGCCGGTTTCAACCGCAGTTTGGGTGGTTCCATTTGAAGACGGCTACGCCTTCACGACCGACCCCGATTCGTGGAAGATCAAGCGCATCCTCAAAAACCCCGCTGTGACGATTCAGGCGAGCAACGTTCGGGGCCGACCAAAGCGAGGATCTGTGGCGATTGCTGGACACGCCGAAGTCCTAGATCCTGCGGCGGTGGCGCGGGTGCGCGAAGCGGTTCGGGCGAAGTACCGGATCATGTATCGACTCCTTATTGAGCGGAGCGACAAGAAGGCGGCAAAGCAACACGGTTCAGCGACGGCAGGGACTGCCGCCATCAAGGTTGTTCTCGCTCCGTCTGGACAGAGTGCCTAGATTTATCCCGTGCGTACGTTTGCTTACATCGTGGGAGTTGTTCTCACCGCTGGAGTCACGATTGCGGCAATCGCTTCGATGGTTGTTCCGAGAGCCACACGTTCCGGGCTGGCTCATATCGTCACGAAATCGGTCCTGATTGTCACGCGATTTCCGTTGCGGGCCATGCGTACGTACAAGATGCAAGACCGTTGGTTGCGAATGGCTGCACCTATTTCTGTGCTTGTCCAACTGGCGATCTATGTGTTTCTCATCATCGTGGGAATGGCGTTCGTGATTTACGGACAAACCCATCTCACATGGAAACAGGCAGCATGGCAATCGGCATCAACAGTCACGACGCTTGGATCTGTTGAATCGGTGAATGGACCGTCGGCAATCACTGTGTCGATCGGAGCGTTTCTTGGGCTCGTCGTGATCGCTGTCTTTATGGGGTATTTGGTTGGGCTCTACAGCGCCTATGTCGCTCGAGAAAGTCTTATGGCGCGGTTCTCTCAAATTGGCGGCGAGCCTGCTTGGGGGCCGATGGTTCTCGCCCGAAGTGCGGCGCTGTCAGGCCAACCCGCATCGCTTCTTGATTGTGAGAACTGGCAGACGTGGATGGCCGATGTTCGATTGGGTCAACAGGCGAGCCCAGTGCTTGCCCATTTTCGATCGCCAGACCCGTTGCGTCATTGGGTGACCACACTTCTCGCGATCCTCGATGCAACGTCGCTTGCACTAGGACTGGGGATTGTCCAAGACCGAGCGGCGGCAATTCGAGTCTTGGCCGAAGGAACAATCACGCTGCGTGTTTTGAACCGTAAAGGTGTTGGTCAGGAACGGCTGAATTGGCAGTTCGAAAAGTATGTACTCGATGTTCTCAATGGAAGATCGACTCCAAATCCTGCGGCATCCACGAAAGTGAGTGACGAAGAGTGGAACGCAGCGGTTGGCGTTCTTGTGGGAATGGGTGCGGCGACTCGAGCGAGTCTTGAATCCTCTCGATCAACGTTCGATGCTCTACGTGCTCTCTACGCATCCGATGCGTGCGCATTGGCGAGCCATCTTCACGCGGTTCGCGGCCCATGGTCGGGTGAGCGTCGCTTCGAATTGCCGGTGCTTTGGCCCGATGAGCTTGAAGAGATTTCGGCATGAGTTCGTTCACACTCTCAGCCGTTTTCGCTGCACAACCGCCAAAGTCGTTGCCTTCACTGCCGGTTGTCGTGCAGGTCGCGGCGATGAGCTTGAACTGCATGTTCGGTGCGGCACTTGCGCGTAGCCGAAACATTCCGATTTTCGGCACGATCCTGGCAGGTGTTCTCGTCGGTCTCGGTGGAGGGATGGTTCGAGATGTGTTGCTTGGTCTCGAACCTGCGGCAATTGCCGAGTGGTACATCCTGCCGTTTGGCCTTCTCCTCGCGATCGTCGGTGGCTTTGGTTACAACGTCATGGGGAAATTTGGTACGGCATTTCTTCTTCTCAATGGTCTGGTCCTTGGCACGCTCGTGACCATCGGATCCCAGAAAGCGCTTTCGTATGAAGCGCCTTGGATCTCTGCGATGTTCCTCGGCGTAGTGACTGCGTCGTTCGGCGGTCTTTTAGCCGACAACATGACTGGTCACACCGCAACGATCGCGAAACAAGCGCACTGGGTTGGCTCTGCGCTCGCGGTTGGAGCCATCGTTTTTGTTCTTGTATCGCACGTCGTTCCATTCCCGATTGCCGTAGTTCTTGGCGGCGGGTTGACTGCGTTCTTGCGGTTCACAAGCCAGTACCGAGATTGGCCGTCACCGTCATGGCCCGGTGAAGCACGAGCTACCTCAAAATCTTGAAGGAATCCATGACTCGACCAACAGGTACATTCAAAGTTGCAGCCGTTGAATTCAATCCTGAGATGTTTGAATTCGAAAAGAACCTTGAGCGCGCGTGTGCAGTTATTGAAGAAGCTGCGAGCGCGGGAGCACGTCTCATCGTGCTTCCTGAAGCTGCGTTGTCGGGCTACATCTATGCCGATCTTGATCAGTTGCGTCCGTATCTCGACGAAGTTCCGGGCCGAGGAACCAATGCCATTGCCGAGATAACGGCAAAGCACCGTTGCTATGTTGCGATTGGAATTTCAGAAATCGATCAAGCAACAGGACTGACCTACAACACCGGCGCGCTGATCGGGCCCGATGGCTATGTGGGTAAGTACCGCAAGAACGGCCTGAACCCATCGGACATTGCTTGGTTTGTTCCAGGAAACACTGGTTATCCAGTGTTCGAGACCGAACTCGGCAATGTGTGCATGATCATTTGTTACGACGACACCTACTGGGAGCCAGCGCGCTTGCCGGCAATCAAAGGTGCCGACTTGATCGCCTATATCTGTTCTTCGGATCGTGTTGTTCCGCATGGCGACGAAACTCCTCCAGGCACCCATTCAACAATCGCTGCAGTGCAACAGTTATGCGCGTGGAATGGGCTCGCCATGGTTGCGGCGGATCGAAATAACGCGGAGACAAATCCCACGACGGGAGTCACAGTTACCTATGGAGGTAGCGCGTCAATCTGGCAGGCAAATGGTGATCGAACTGCTCATGCCCCAGCCACGGACCGCAACATCACGGTATCGAATCCCGGAACAATTCTTTATGGAGAGATTGATCCCTCTCTCTACGACAATGATCAAAAGTCAACGCTTGTCCGTCGGCGACCAGAGCTTTACGCACCGCTGACATTTTTCCGCGCGCCAAGTGATCCGGCCGCAACCTCCGAAGGGATCAGCATCGTTTGCGATGCAGTGCAGTATCGAACGATCGCCGGTGATTTTGATGGGAATGTTCAGCGTGCAAATGAATTGATTGCTGATTTGCAGGCGAAAGGGAAGGAGTCTGGCCTTCTCGTGCTTCCGGCGTTTTCATTTACTGGTGTACCCGCAAACTCGGAACAAGCGAACGATTGGGCGGAAACCGGTATCGGTCGTTCCGTGCAGATGCTGAGTGACTTCGCCGCACGTACCGGACGTCATGTAGTCGGAAGTCATATCGAGCGCGACGGCACCGAGTTGTTTCACGCAAGTGTGTTGGTGAATCCCGCGGGCACAGTCGTGGGTTCGTATCGACAGACACACCTTGATCCTTCGATGACGTGGGCGACTGAAGGTGACGCGTTGTCGGTCTTCGATACGGAAATCGGTCGTATCGGGCTGCTGCTTTGCGAAGATGTTCGTTTCCCGGAAGCGAGTGGTGTCTTGGCGATGCACCGGGCTGATCTGATCGCAGTTCCCACGCAATGGCGCGGTGAGTACGGCGGTCACCTTCACGATGCCGAGGGGCTCTTTGCTCATCGCTACCCGGCAAACACAATGGCGCACTGGTATGCGATTGCGAAAACAACTCAGGCCTACACCGTTGTTGCGAACGCTGTCGATGACGGCTGCCAAGGTTCAAGCGGCGTGTTCACTCTCGATCCCGTTGACTCGGCGGAGTCGCCTGTTGTTGGAACCGTTGATCAGTCCGAGGTGGTGTCGGTCCATCTGCGAACACTCGGGGCTCCTGGTTCATGGATGAACCAACGCCTGCTCGTCGGAGGCCGCCGGGCCGATCTTGCCGTTCCGGTGGCGCTCGACCCAGCTTCAGCCGAATTCCGCTCGTGGCGAGATGCCCCGGGCTACGAAATGGGCGCTTGGACCGCTTACCGGCAGTAGTTCACCGCCCGAGATT
>WLGJ01000150.1 GCA_009703275.1 Actinomycetota bacterium | reverse complement strand
CGATCAAAAGAACAACTGAAATGAGTCTCAGAACTCAACCTTCGGAACTGCGCGATCTGCTTCATCGGCTTCGAACAATTCACGATGAGGGAAACTCCCGATCTTGGAAACAGCCACACCCGGGAATGTGTCGATCTTGTTGTGGTAGCGGGTGACAGAGTCGTTATAAAACTGACGCGCGTAGGCGATTCGATCTTCCGTTGCCGTGATTTCAGATTGCAGTTGTCGGAAATTCGCATCGGCTTTGAGATCCGGATAGGCCTCAGCAAGCGCAAAGATCTTGCCGAGGGCGGCAACCATGGGGGCCTCAGCAGCAGCGGCTTCGGAGGGAGAACTTGCTGCAACTGACGCATTGCGGGCGGCAACGACGGCTTCAAAAGTTCCCGACTCGTGCGCTGCGTATCCCTTTACCGTTTCGACAAGATTCGGAATGAGATCTGCGCGACGTTTGATTTGCACATCGATTTGCGACCAGCCGTTATCGACCTGGTTTCGCATTCGAACGATGCCGTTATAGGAGCCGACAAGAAGCAGTGCGAGAAGTGCAACGACCACGACAATGATGATGACTGCGACCATCTCTGGTCCTTTCTGACCGCTAAGGGCGTCTGAGTGATTGCTCAGGCTCAAGTGAACCATGCCCACAACTGAGTTGCACCGTCACCCCCCTAGGAAAGACTCATTTCTCAGTGGGCAAATTGATCGGAATCTCCGAATCGAGGTCACCGACGAGTGTCTCGGCATCAATAATTGCCGAGCGGTGAATCGCCTCTTCATCCTCTGCAGGCAAGGCTTCTTCGGTTGAACGCCGAAGCGATGGCCAAGCAAACGCTGCGGTCAGAAGACAAGCGAGACCACCAGTGATGTAGGTGGCTCTCGGATCGATGTGCTGGCCGATCCAGCCGATGATCGGACCACCAATGGGCGTCGTGCCAATGATTGCGGTGATGTAGAGCGCCATCACACGACCGCGAACCTCAACCGGTGAGGTGAGTTGCAGGGTGGCGGAGTTCATGGTGATGAACGCAACGCTTCCAGCTCCGACGAGCAATAACGCCGCTGACATCGTCCAGAAGGTTGGCATCACCGCAGCAAGAAGCATCGAGCCACCGAGAAACGCTGCTGCAAACCCCAAACGTTTGTGTGTCGCTCTCCCAAAGCGTGCGATCAGTAGTCCGCCTATAACCGAGCCGACCCCCATAACCGACGAGAGAATGCCGTAACCAGTTGCTTCCCTATCAAAGGTGTACTTCGCAAACAACGGAAGCGAAATCTGGTTTTCATATGCGAGCATTCCGATTACAACCGTCATCAGCATTGGCGTTCGGAGCCGCGAGTCAGCCCACACGACCTTTATGCCTTCGCGAATCTGACCTTTCTCTCGCTTCACTGGCGCCTTCGGAACGAATTCCGATTGACGCATGAGCAAGAGGGCAATCGTGATGGCGAGGAAGCTGACGCCATTCACGAGAAAAGGAACAGCAAGTCCAAATGCAGCAATCAGCACTCCAGCAGCTCCGGGGCCAATGATTCGAGCCACGTTGTTCGTCGTGCTTCCGATTCCCACCGCACTTGTGATGTCGTCTGGTCCAACTAATTCGTACACAAACGATGAACGAATCGGCATATCAAACGCGTTCACCGTTCCGAATGCGGCGGCGAGGACAAACAAACTCCAAACGGAGATGGTGTCGGTCACCACCATTACTCCAAGCGCAATTGCGATCACTGCGGCAAGAACTTGCGTGATCTGCAACATGTGCCAACGACTGTGACGATCAGCAAGTGTTCCGGCGAACGCACCGAACAAAAGAGTTGGCATGAACTGTGCGGCGCTGACGAGTCCCAACATTCCGCCACTACCGGTGACTTTCAGAACCAACCAACCCATCGCAACCGTTTGCATCCACGTACCGGCTTGTGAAAGCCCCTGGCCCATCAGATACAGACGAAAATTTCGATGACGAAGCGCTGCGAATCCCCCCGGCTTCGAACTCATGCGTTCGGCGTTCCGAATGACGAGAGAAATCGATCAATCGCTTCGAGATGCTCTCGCCGCCAACGTGCGACAAAATCACCGCCATCTGCAGTCGCCGACCCGTTCAGCAGCGGAGCAAAGAGTGCGCGCTGGTCAGCCGCAAGCGGATCAAGAGGAAGACCAACCCGCGACCGCAGGGTGAACTTCACCAACAGTTCAGTCCGAACATCTTTCGGAAGAGCAACGGGCGCTTCGAGCCACGAGGCATTGCTCGAAGCGCCAAGTTCGGTGGCTTCAAGAAGTGTCCGGCTTCGACCGCCTCCCGGCGCGGTTCCCACCTTTTCGATGAGGCCATCGAGCACAAGTTGGTCGAGGGCTCGATAGGCGAGGGGTCTGCTCAACGACCAAATCCGGCCTATCTCACCATCCGGAGCGAGCAAGGTTGAGAGCGCCCAGCCATGGGTCGGGCCTTCCGCCACCAACGCCAAACACACCTTTTCGGCGAGTACTGGGTCGTTGCGGGTCACCGGCCGATGGTACCGGTCAAGTCGTCAGAAGTTGAGGTAAGTAGTCAGGATCTGACTACCATGCTGCGGTGACCACCAAAGCGCCAACCAAGCGGCAGCGAGCTCGAAGGATTTTCGGCTTTTCGATCCTGGTGCTTCTTTCGGTCAGCACCATTGCGTGTGGTTCCTCAACGACATCGTCAACGGCATCGGACACTTCCGTGTCGGGATCACTCACGGTTTCCGCCGCTTCTTCATTACAAGGTGCCTTCACCGATATGAAGACTGCATTCGAGAAGGCAAACCGAGGAGTGAAGGTGACCGTCAATTTCGGAGCATCGTCAACCCTTGCGCAGCAAATCATCGATGGTGCGCCTATTGACGTGCTCGCTTCCGCAGACGAAGCGAACATGACAAAAGTCTCCGACGCAAAGTTGCTCAGCGATGCACCAACTCTTTTTGCAACAAACTCACTCGAGATCATCGTGCGGAAAGGCAATCCGTCAAAGATCGCATCACTTTCTGACATCTCGAAACCCGGACTCATCTATGTCACCTGTGCACCTCAGGTGCCAATTGGGAAGTACAGCGCGCAGGTTCTCCAAAAGGCGGGGGTAACTGTCACCCCAGCAAGCCTTGAACCAGATGTGAAAAGCATCGTTGCCAAAGTCACCGCCGGTGAAGCTGATGCAGGAATCGTGTACGCCACTGACGTCAGCGCAACGCAGGGCGCGGCCGAAGGCGTCGCGATCCCCGCCGATGTCAACGTCACCGCCAACTACCCGATCGCCGCAGTTTCGACCTCTACAAATCGCGCTCTAGCCCAGGCATGGATTGCATTCGTTAGAGGCACAGAAGGTCAAGCAATTCTCAAGAGTTACGGGTTTGGCTCTCCATGAGCCAACTCCGCAGAACACGCAATCGTTCCGCAGGGCTCCAGCGCCCGCCGGCTGCGATTCTTGTCATCGCATCGATTGCGATTGCGTTTTTCGCGCTTCCGTTCATCGGCCTTCTCTGGCGCATTCCTTGGAGTGATGCATGGTCACTTCTCACAACACAGTCCTCGCTCACCGCAATACGCCTCTCTCTAGAAACCTCGTTGTGGGCAACCGCGTTGTCGATTGTCTTCGGTGTCCCACTTGCCTGGGTTCTTGCGCGATACGGCTTTCCCGGTCGCCGCATCGTGCGCGCTCTTTGCCTTCTCTCGTTGGTCCTACCTCCGGTTGTCGGTGGTGTCGCGTTGTTCGCGGCGTACGGCCGTCGTGGTCTGCTCGGCGATCCGTTGTTCGAGTGGTTTGGTCTACGCCTACCGTTCAGCACTGCTGGCGTCGTCCTCGCTCAAACGTTCATCGCAATGCCGTTTCTCGTTCTCACTGTGGAGGCTGCCTTACGAGGCCTCGACCACCGACCAGAAGATGCAGCGCGGACACTCGGCGCGTCGCGATGGTATGCATTCCGCCGGGTGACATTGCCTGCGGTGCGACCTGCGCTCATCGCTGGAGCGGTATTGGCATGGGCTCGAGCTCTCGGCGAATTCGGCGCGACCATCACCTTCGCTGGCAACTTTCCCGGTCGCACACAGACCATGCCACTCTCGGTGTACCTCGCTCTCGAATCCAATCCCGGACAAGCGCTCGTGCTCAGTGTCGTCATGATCGGGATTTCCTTTGGAGTTCTTCTCAGCCTGCGCGATCAGTGGCTCGGCGGTTCACGTACAAGTGGTGGCTCACGATGAGCATCAATGCCCAATTCGATATTCAACTTCCCGAGTTTCATCTCGCCATTGAGTTGGCCCTCGCCGAAGGAGAAGTGCTCGCTGTCCTCGGACCAAACGGGTCCGGCAAATCAACACTGTTACGCGCGCTCTGTGGGCT
>WLGJ01000015.1 GCA_009703275.1 Actinomycetota bacterium | reverse complement strand
TCCATGGCATGGAAGAGGTCAGGGGTTCAATTCCCCTTAGCTCCACTCCGAAAAGATGAATGCCCGTGACAATGAATGCCCGTGACATTGAGTCACGGGCATTTGTGATTTTCAGCTCAGTTTGGCAACGCACGGTGCGTTATGCCTCGTCGGTTTGCCATTCAAGAACCGGAACGTCGCGCCAGAGACGCTCGAGATCGTAAAAGGCTCGGGTTTCTTCGTCGAAGATGTGAACGATGACATCGCCGTAATCAACGAGCACCCATGTTCCGTCGTCGAGCCCCTCAACCCGAATGGGCTTCAGACCTCCGGCCAAAAAGACATCTTCTTCAATGCCCGCTGCGATCGCTCGAACCTGACGGTTACTTGTACCGGACGTGATCACAAACCATCCGGTGATTGAGAGGACGTCACCGACATCGAGAATCACGGTGTCGGCATCGGTCTTCCTCTTCGCTGCACGCGCAATCTCAAGATGGAGTTGAAATTCCTCGCCGGGATTCACTTGCGAACCGTTGTTGAAGTCATGGAACTGACGGTAGACGTTGACGACGATGGCAAACCGGATGAGCCACTCGTGGGTCCGAATTTTGCGAGAAAGTCCTCGCCGAGGATGACAGTCATGTCAGCACCTGAGTTCGATTGTTTACTTGCGACAAGTTCGCCCATCGTCAATGCGCTCTGCATCTTTTGCGCAGTCGCCTCGGACGTTCCGTCGAAGTAGATGATTTGTGTGGTTGCTTGGCCGAACGACTTCGCATTTCCGATGACGTCGACCTGACCGCCGGCAGCATTCAAAATAATCGCGGCGTTAATCCCATTACTGAGTTGGCCTGTTCCATCGAGGACACGAAGACGAGGACGAGCCCCTGGTGCTCCATCAG
The DNA here is from genome assembly GCA_009703275.1 of Actinomycetota bacterium. Classification (GTDB taxonomy): domain Bacteria; phylum Actinomycetota; class Acidimicrobiia; order Acidimicrobiales; family Acidimicrobilacustridaceae; genus Acidimicrobilacustris. Next base: position 21,474 of record WLGJ01000015.1, on the reverse strand, counting down.
GGAAGGGAACGATCGCTGCCACGGCGTCGAGAGCTGCCGACTCTTGCGAGGTCACCATCGGGCCGCCACCGGGCACCGGCGAACCCGTTGGAACAGGAACAACCGGAAGTGAAGAAATGCTCAACTGGCCACGAGCCACCGAAGCAACAAAGCGGCCCAAGCCCGAGGCGGTGGTTCCAGGGAACGGCGCGCTCGCCGACTTCACCTTCGCCAACCACGCTTTCCAAAAGAGTTCCTGGCGAATCAAGCGATTGACATCGTTGTCCTTCGGGCTCTTGCTCGTGAGGAACGAAGCAACCTGATCAGCCTTCAGCGTGACGGTTCCTTTGGGGAAGACGACCGCATCTTTTGAGTCCCGGACTGCATCTGGGCTGTTGAAACTGATCGGGGCATACGGTCCGATCAACGTGGCCCATTCACTTGATTCGATAGCGAAGCTTTCGTTGAAATTGAGGTTTAGGACTTTCCCAACTCCGGCGGCTACTGCATCGATACCTTCCGCCTTCCAAAATTCGGACAACGGAAGCATCCCGAAGTTGGTCGGTATCCCAAGCGTGGAAGGAATGAGCAGAACGCCTCCCGACGAGTCCGAAGTCAACGCAAAGACAACGGCAGAGTCGAGAGTTCCATCAGGCGCAATCACCGCACCAATCGCGGTGGGCGTCTTTTCGACAACCGCTTCATAACCGGGAGCTGCAGGATCAGTGACTCGTTTGACCAATTGGCCGTCGGAACTGTCCAGGATGACCCGAAGACCGAAGAACACGAGCACCGGAAGCACCGCGAAAAGGAAGACACCGACGAGTGCTGGGTATCCGAAACGCCACCATCGAGATCCGGTTACTGGATCGGAGCCAGGGGCGAGATTCGGCGCTTTCGTACCCGCTCCGAGGCCAGCTTGGGGAGCAGCAGCGCGTGCAGATCCCCCGCCTGATTCCTTGCCCCGGCGACCCTGGGTCTTCTTCGCGGCAGCGGTCTCATTGTGTTCCGCCACGAGCGCAGAGAAGTCGAAATCATCGCCGGACGACGGTTTTCCAGATGAAGGCGGAAGTGGAAGGTCGGGCGTCATGAGTCGGCCAAACCGTACAGCCCACGAGACCGAATCTCATTGATGACAGGGCCTCCAACAAAGGGCTCGAGTGGTCGACCGGAACGAACACGATCACGCAGTTCGCTCGACGAGATATCGAGACGAGGGATTGAAACCTTTACTGCCGACCAACCCGAAGGCGGCTCGGCATCGATCTCGCCGTCGCGATCAACAATGACCAAAGTCGCGAGATCTTGCAGTTCTTCGAAGCGATGCCACGTGTGCAAATTGGTTGCAGCGTCGGAACCTACGATCAGAAACAGTTGCTGATCAGGAGCAGAAACTCGCAGAAATTGCAGGGTGTCGATCGAGTAGGTCACTCCTCCCCGATCAATTTCGAGACTGCTGGCTTCGAGTCCTTCAATGCCTTGAACCGCTGCATTGACCATTGCGAAACGATCGGAGGCCTCTGATAACGGCCTCGTACCGGTCTTTTGCCAAGGATCGTTGGCGACCATGAGAAGCACACGCTCGAGATGAAGGGCGGAACGGACCTCAACTGCAGCTGCGATATGGCCGATATGAGGTGGGTCAAATGTTCCGCCGAGAATCCCGAGACCGCGACGAACTGGAGGCATTCGGAAGAGTGTACGGTCGGGCAAGGACGAAATTCCCGTCGGTCGGCGCAGAGCGGTGACACATGTCACGCAACTCTGAGGGAACACCCCCACCCCTCCGTGCGGTTACACCATTGTCATTTCCCCCCGAAACGACGTGTTCAGGATCTCGATCCGGAACAAGCCCGTCGGTGGCAGCATCGGCACCATTTAGGAGTCCCCGCTATGAGCGATTCAGTCGGCCAGTACCTCAACGAAATCGGTCTTGTCCCCCTCCTCACCGCGCTCGAAGAGCGCGAGCTTTCACAGACCATTGAAAAAGGCGTTGCCGCCGCGGCACGTCTCGAGAATGGCGAGCGTTCTGTCGCCCTGAAGTCCGAAGTCCGTGCTGCTGCGGTAGCGAAGGACCGTTTCATTCGCGCCAACCTTCGATTGGTCGTGAGCGTTGCTCGCCGCTATCCCCTGCCCCCGGGCATGGAGCTCCTCGATCTCATCCAAGAAGGGAATATCGGCCTTGAGCACGCCGTCGACAAGTTTGATTGGCGCAAGGGATTCAAATTCTCGACCTATGCGACATTCTGGATCCGTCAGGCAATCGGTCGAGCACTCGACCAAAAGGCCAGCCTCGTTCGTCTCCCCGGCGACCGATCAGCCGGTCTGCGCGCCGCTCTTCGCCAGGTGTCAGGCGACGGCGACCAGCTCGATTCTGAGAATGCCTGGCTCCACCGCCTGACCACGCCGACCTCTCTTGATCGGACCATCGGTGAAGACGATTCCAACGAACTCGTTGACATCCTCCCCGATTCACTTCCTGGCCCCGAGGAAATCGTCCTCGAACAGATCGATCACGAGATGATCGCTTCGCTGCTCTCAGTCCTTGATCCACGGGCCCGCCTTGCGGTTGAGCAGAGGTTTGGACTCCATGATGGGCGCCGTCGGTCATACCGAGAGGTCGGCGACGAACTCGGAGTCACCGCCGAAGCCGCTCGTCGTCTCGTGAAACGGGCCATGGCATCGGTCCGAGAAAGTGCCCCAGACACCATCGATGCCGTCTGATTCCGCCGTTCGCGGAAATGGCTTTGCGCTCAAGGGCGTGGGTCCATCAACCTTGTGTCTGTGACAACCGAATGGTCTCCCTCTTCATGGCGTTCCCGAGACGTCGTTCAGCAACCTGACTGGGCCGACCTCAGCGCTCTTGATGACGTCGTCAAGCGCCTTCGGTCGATGCCTCCACTCGTCTTCGCCGGCGAGGCACGCAGCCTCACCTCCGACCTTGCCAAGGTCGCTAACGGCGAAGCCTTCCTACTGCAGGCGGGAGATTGTGCGGAATCTTTCGACGCGTTCAGCGCCGACTCGATTCGCGACAAGCTCAAAGTCATTCTGCAAATGGCCGTCGTGCTTATGTACTCATCTGGAGTTCCGGTCGTAAAGGTCGGGCGCATCGCTGGTCAGTTCGCGAAGCCACGCTCGTCTGGAACCGAAACAATCGACGGCGTCGAACTGCCTTCCTTCCGCGGGCACATGGTGAATGACATTGACTTCACTCCAAACGCCCGTGTGGCTGACCCCGAACGTCTGATTACCGCGTACCAACAATCGGCCTCAACGCTGAACCTCGTTCGCGCCTTCACGAAGGGCGGCTTCGGCGATCTCTCACGCGTGCACGCCTGGAATCAAGAATTCGTTGCGTCGAGCGCCGAAGGCCAGCGTTATGAAGAAGTCGCAGCGGGCATCGAACGTGCGCTGCAGTTCATGTCTGCATGCGGAGTCGACACTCTTTCAACGCCTCAACTGCACACGGTCGACGTATCCACGAGCCACGAAGCGCTCATCCTCGGCTACGAAGAAGCGCTCACGCGCCAAGATTCACTTACGGGCGATTGGTACGACTGCTCAGCCCACATGCTTTGGATCGGTGAACGAACTCGCCAACTCGATGGAGCGCATGTTCATTTCCTCTCCGGCGTTGGCAATCCGATTGGCTGCAAGATCGGTCCAACCGTGACTCCAGATGAGGTCATCGCATTATGTGAAGCGTTAAACCCCGGCCGTATTCCCGGTCGCCTCACTCTCATCACGCGTATGGGTGCCGAGACAATTGGCTCCGCACTTCCACCGCTCCTCACCGCCGTTCGAGATTCGGGTCACCCTGTGGCCTGGGCGTGCGACCCGATGCATGGCAACACCTTCACCGCTCCGAGCGGACGTAAGACACGCCATTTCGACGCTGTCCTCGCGGAAATCGCGGGATTCTTCGCTGCCCATCGCTCTGTCGGCACTTGGCCAGGAGGCGTCCACATCGAACTCACCGGCGACAATGTCACCGAATGCCTCGGTGGAGCCGAAGAGATCTTGGATGCCGATCTGGGCACTCGCTACGAAACCATGTGCGACCCACGATTGAACGCTCGACAGTCACTCGATCTGGCCTTCCGAGTCGCTGAGCTGCTCCAGTTGGGCTGAAAGGCTCAATCCCGACCCCATGGGTCGACAATTGACGTGTGAGGAGATAGATTCCCGACCAGCAAAGTCAGGTTTCCGATCCAACGTTGCAGAAGAGCCCCCACATGTCTGAATTCGAGATCGACGCGGCATCGGCCGCCGATATCGCAAAGTTTGAAGTTCAGCTCGCCCGCTATCTCGCTGGCGAGCTTGAAGAGGACGTCTTTCGTGTCTTCCGCCTGAACAACGGCATCTACGGCCAACGCCAGGGCGGACACAACCAGATGATCCGCATCAAGGCGCCGTACGGCACCATTACCGCAGCACAGCTCGACCGCATGGGCGATCTGGCCACCGAGTACTCACGCGGTTGGGGTCACCTCACAACGCGTCAGGCCATCCAGTTCCATTTTGTTCAGCTTGAGCGAGTACCCGATCTTCTTCGCGACATCGCAATTGTCGGGATGACTAGTCGCGAAGCGTGCGGCGACACCGTTCGAAACGTTCAGGGTTGCCACTTGGCCGGTGCATGCCCAAGTGAAGTCCTCGACATCACTCCGTGGGCCGAAGCCACGTTTAAACACTTCCTTCGCAATCCACTCGGCCAGCGCCTGCCCCGGAAGTTCAAGATCAATTTCTCGGGCTGCGCAACCGATTGCGGTCAGGCCATGTTCAACGATGTCGGCATCATCGCTACTACCCGAACAAACGAAGACGGTTCCGTGGAAGCCGGATTCCGCGTCTTCATCGCTGGCGGGCTTGGAGCGAATCCGCACGCCGCTCTTGCGCTTGAACCGTTCACGGCGAAAGAAGACCTTCTTCCGACAATTGAGTCGGTACTTCGAGTCTTCGAGCAGACCGGCAACCGCGACAACAAACTTCGTGCGCGTATGAAGTGGGTCGTCGACAACCTCGGTTTCGAAGAAGTCCAGCGCCGAGTACTCAAAGTTCGCCATTTTCTTCTTGGCTCATCGACTTGGCCCGGAGGCATCCCCGCAGAAGTCATCGAAATGGGTGATGCGCCTGCCGGCACTGCCGGTGCACCGGGCAACACTGCAATGGGTCAGGGAACTCCAGTCGTTCTTCGTCGTCCTGGTGCATTTGAACGCTGGGAAGACTCCAACGTCATTCGCGGCGCTGCAAAGGGCACAGTGTCCGCCATCGCCCACGCCCGTCTCGGCGATGTCACAACCGCACAGTTCCATGGGCTTGCCGCAATTGTTCGTGAGTTCGGAGTCGACGTCCGTGTCACGAATCGCCAAAACTTTGCTTTGCGCAATCTCACCGAAGACCAGCTTCCGCTCCTCTTCGATCGACTCACTGCAATCGACATGGCAAGTCCTTCTGCTGAATTGGTCAGTGATGTTGTGGCTTGCCCGGGAGCCGACACCTGCAACCTTGCTGTCACCCAAAGCCGCGGTTTGGCCGATGCGATCGAGACCGCACTTCAAACCGAGGGTTTGGCCGAAGTTGGCGGCTTGCGCATCAACATTTCAGGATGCACAAATTCCTGCGGTCAGCACCACGTCGCCGATATCGGATTCCACGGCGCTGAGCGTCGGGCGCACGGCAAGTCCGCCCCTGGTTACACAATGCTTCTCGGCGGCTATGTAGGTGACGAAAAGATTGAGTTCGGTGAACGCGCAACGCGACTGCCGGCGAAATCGGCACCCGAAGCCGTTGTGCGCGTTGTTCGTCGCTTCAACGATGAGCGCACCGCTGGCGAATCATTCCGTGGGTGGATCGATCGTTCTGGGGGCGTCGCAACGCTGGGTAAAGAACTCAAAGAACTCGACGTGTTCCCGAAGCCCGAAGAGAACCCCGACTTCTTCGTCGATTACGACGAAACTGGTCCGTACACCGCTGAAATTGGTGAATCGGAGTGCGCAACATGAGCCTCACCAATTTGTCAGCACCCGAGTTCAGTAACGAAGAACTCGCTGAACTCAGCAATGACTTCGAATCGTGGAGCCCAGAAGAGATCATTGGATGGGGCGTGGAGACGTTTGCCCCCCATCTTTCAATCACGGCATCGATGACAGACGCCGTGCTGATTGATCTCGCAACGAAGGTCTTCCCCGCCATCGAAGTCGTCTTTATCGATACCGGTTACCACTTCCCCGAGACGCTCGAAACTGTTGAACGAGTCCGCCAACGCTATGGACTCAATCTCCGCATGATGACCGTTGCGCTCCAGGATGAACCGCTGTGGCAGGCCGACCCAGAGGGTTGCTGTTCGGCAGTGAAGGTCGGGCAACTCGATCGGGCACTCTCAGGTAGAGCCGCATGGATGAGTGGATTGCGTCGAGCCGAAGCCGATTCGCGCGTCACTGCTCCCCTCGTTGCTCGAGATCTACGTGGCCTCATCAAGATCAATCCAATCGCAATGTGGTCCGACGAGCAGGTCGCGAACTACATCGATCAGAACGACATCATCGTGAACCCATTGCTCTTAGACGGATTCACTTCGATTGGTTGTCAGCCGTGCACGCAGAAGCCAACTGACCCCAGCGATCCAAGATCTGGCCGTTGGGCGGGACGCTCAAAGACTGAGTGCGGTCTTCACCTGATGTAGGGATCGCTATTCGAGAATGTCGACGAACTTCTCGAGTTGGCGAAGGTTTCGACACTCGTACACGCCATCGGTGTGGGCGCCGTAGTCACTGACGATTGAATCGCCCGTGTCCCAGTAGGCCTTCGGCTCAGGGTTCAGCCAATAGACATGCCGTGCCTTCTTGCGCATCTCTTTGATCGTCCATGACTGTGACGCGTGGTAGTTGTTACGAGCATCGCCAAGAATGAGAACTGTGGTCTTCGGTCCGACTTCACGACCGTACTTTTCCCAAAAGACCTCGAATGCGTGGCCGTAATCGGAATGGCCATCGACCCAAACGACATCGGCCTCGGTATTCACCCGATGAATCGCAACGCTGATGTCCTCGACGCCCTCGAAATACTGCGTTACTTCATCGAGCCCATCGATAAAGACAAAGGATCGAACTCGCGAGAACTGCCCGGAGATTGCGTAAACGAGTTGCAACGTAAAGCGAGCGAACGCCGCAACTGAACCTGAGATGTCAGCGATAACAAAGATCTCGGGTTTCGATGGACGCGGATACCGGAATCGAGGATCGGCAGGCACACCGCCGTAGCTCAGCGACTGACGGACCGTGGCCCGGAAATCAAGTGGGCCCTTGCGGCCATGGCGACGTTTACGCGCAAGACGAACCGCAAGCTTGCGAGTGAGTGGGTAGATGGCTTTGCGGAGGCTCACGAGTTCTTCGCGGTTCGCATGCATGAAGTCAACGTCTTCAGGCAGGGGCTTGCGCAATGTCTTTGCCATCGCTTCCACACCACGATCGGCGACGAGCCGACGACGAATTTCCGCTTCGATCTCTTTCTTCATTCGATCGATACGGGACTCAAACTCGTCGCGCTCAAGGCGTTCTTCAAGCGGTGTCAGCGGGGCTGGGCTTTCCTGCTGCGCCTCTTCCATCAAGCGTTCAAGAACGCCATCAAGATCAAGATTTCGCAGGGTGCGATACAGGTAGTACGTACCCCCAACTGGTCGACCTGGTTCCATGCCGGCAAAGCGGGTAACTGCCTGACGGGCCAACGCTCGCATCATCGCGTCGTCACCTTGACGCATCGCTTGAAAGAGCATCTCGGCCATTTGTTCAGGCGACATTGCCTCGCCGCCACCACCGGCTCCCGCTCCCCCAGCTTCGGGATTCAACGGAATCTCATCGTCATCGGTGATCTCCGGCAGTTCGTCGCCACCACCGAGTGAATACTCACTCCCGCGGAGTGAGAAATACACCTCAAAGACCGTTTCGAAGGCTCGCCAATGCGAATTGTTCTTCACCAATGTCGCCGCAAGTGCGTACTTAAACGCGTCACGATCCTCGAGCGGAATATGCGTGATGGCTTCCATCGCGTCGAGATTCTCGGTGAGGCTTACTGGCAAACCAGCAGCGCGAAGTTCGACGATGAACCCCGAGAGCAATTCGAGCATTGGAGACGGCGTTGCCTCAGTCGAGGTCATGGTGGTCAGGTTCTACCGATCAGCTCGTGCGCGGAACGCCGGGCTTCTTTGCGCCACTATCGCCTTGAAGCTCCTTGGACGCCTTCGCAATATCACTCTGATACTTCAGAAGGATGTTGAGGGTCTCGACGGCTTCAGCTTCGGTGATTGATTCAACACCAAGGAGCAGAAGTGTCTTGGCCCAGTCGAGGGTCTCCGAAACCGACGGGGACTTCTTGAGTTCGAGCTGGCGGATCGAGCGAACAATTCGGGCAACCTGATCGGCGAGGCTGTCACTGATTTCAGGGAGCCTCGTGAGAACAATTTCCTTTTCGCGATCCATTTCGGGGTAATCGATATGGAGGAACAAACAGCGTCGCTTCAAGGCTTCAGAGAGCTCACGGGTGTTGTTCGAGGTAAGGAACACCATGGGAATCTGGCGGGCCTCAATAGTTCCGAGTTCCGGGATCGATACCTGGTAGTCGGACAAGATTTCGAGCAGGAGTGCCTCTGTCTCGACTTCGACGCGATCAACCTCATCGATGAGAAGTACCACTGGGTCCTCGGCGCGGATTGCCTCAAGCAAAGGACGAGTCAGTAGAAACTCATCGGAGAAGATGTCGGTCTCGATGTCTTCCCAACTCGAATCCGCATTTCGCTCGGCCTGGATGCGAAGCAACTGCTTCTTGTAGTTCCACTCATACAGTGCCTTCGACTCATCGAGGCCCTCGTAGCACTGGAGGCGAATAAGTCGGGCTCCGAGAATCTCAGCAACCGACTTCGCCAACTGCGTCTTGCCAGTACCGGCTGGGCCTTCCACGAGGATGGGCTTGCCGAGTCGATCAGCAAGGAAAACGACACCAGCGATGGCCTCATCGGAGAGGTAGTCGACCTCACGGAGACGGGTACGTACAGCCGCGGGGCTTTCGAAGCGATAATCCATTTCCCGACAGTACCGGCCCGCCGCCGTGTCACAGGCACTCAAGGGCTTCGGGTGAGGCGGGAATGAGGAGGACTACCCCCGGACTTGGCCTTGACCCCTCACGACAAACTTGGCGGTCGTCAGTTCACGCAGACCCATGGGACCTCGGGCATGGAGTTTTTGGGTCGAAATCCCGATTTCAGCACCGAACCCGAACTCTTCACCATCAACGAACCGGGTGGATGCATTGACAAGAACTGCAGCAGCGTCGACTTCCGTTGTGAATCGATCAGCTGCCTCAAGAGACCTCGTGATGATCGCCTCGGAGTGACCTGAACTATTTCGGGCGATGTGATCAATTGCCTCGTCGATGCTCTCGACAATGCCAACCGCCAGCGTGAGATCAAGGAATTCGGTTGACCAGTCCTCATCTGTCGCCGGCACGGCGCCGGGCAGTAGCTCAAGGGCATGGTGATCGGCTCGAAGCTCGACGCCATTGAGTGCTGCCGCTGCTCGGGGAAGGAACTCACCTGCCACAGAGCGATGGACGAGCAATGTCTCTGCTGCATTGCAAACCGACGGACGCTGCATCTTCGCGTTCACGATGACATTGATCGCGATGTCCAAATCGGCATCGGCATCGACATACACATGACAATTTCCGTCGCCGTCGATCACATAGGGAACTGTTGCGTTCTCGAGAATCGAAGCGATAAGCGACGGCCCTCCACGCGGAATAAGGCAATCAATGGTGTCTCGTTGACGCATGAAATCAACAGCCGCCTCACGTGACGTATCGGCAACGAGGATCACGGAATCAGCGGGTAATGACGCGCTCGCAATCGCTGTGCGCAAAACGGACTCAATTGCGATATTCGAATCAATCGCTCCGGACGAACCGCGCAGGAACGCGGCGTTGCCGGATTTCAGACAAAGACCTGCCGCATCAGAGGTGACATTCGGTCGGTTTTCGTAAATGATTGCGATGACTCCGAGAGGAACTCGGACTCGAGAGATACGCAAACCGTTCGGGCGCACCCACCCATCGATGACCTCGCCAACAGGATCGGCAAGAGACGCCACCTGACGCAATCCACCGGCCATTGAACCGATTCGCTTTTCGTCGAGACGAAGTCGATCAACAACTGTTGGGCTCACACCATCGGATTCGGCGCGAGCAACATCGACTGCGTTCGCGGAGAGGACCACGTCTGCCGAAGCCACGAGGAGATCCGCAGCGGCGAGGAGCGCATCGTTTTTCTGCGCCGAAGAAGCGGTGGCAAGAACCCGAGAAGCCGCTTTGGACCGGCGTCCGAGTTCAGCAATGGGGGTTGTGGCATCGTGCGAAGTCATAGGAGCAAAGGGTAGTCGTCGTCACGTCGGCCACAACGGGCCTCACAATCACTCCAGCATGTGGGAACTAGCGTGAGAGCCGATGAGCAACTCCGGCGAGGGCACGACCTCACAGAGGACACATCACCTCGTCCGATCTAGCGCCGTCGTCGCCCTCGGTACGGGGCTGAGCCGACTCACCGGGTTTCTTCGCGTGGGAGTCATGGCCTACGCGATCGGCGCAACTGCGCTTGCCGAGGCCTACAACCTGGCGAACAACACGCCCAACCTTCTTTACGACCTTGTCCTCGGAGGCATCCTTTCGGCAACGCTCGTACCTGTTGTTGTTGCCCATACGGGTCGAGATGACAACCGGGGAATCGACGCCCTCGCCACAGTGATCAGCGTTGTTCTTGTCGCTGCCACAGTTCTTGGAATTGCGCTCTCACCGGTCATCATCCACCTCTACAACCTGTCTTCATCTCCTAGCGATGCGTCGACGCAAGCGGCTGTTGCCGTTCCGCTTTTAATGATGTTTGCCCCGCAGATTCTTTTCTACGGTGTCACAAGTCTCGGTACCTCGTTACTCAACGCCCGACGTTCATTCGCGGTGCCTGCGTTTGCGCCGGTCCTTAACAACATCGTGGTGATCTGCCTCTTTCTGGCACTCCCCCATCTCGCCTCGGGCGATGCCTTGACCTTTGATCAAGTGCGTCAGGACACCGGACTCCTTCTCCTTCTCGGATTCGGTACCACTGCGGGCCTTGCGGCGATGACTCTTGTTCTTTGGCCGGCTATGCGCAGCGCAGGTATCCGACTTCGTTGGAACTTTGATCTGCGTGACCCTGCCGTTCGCGAAGTCGGTCGCCTTTCGGGCTGGACCCTCGGGTACGTCGTGTCGAACCTGATCGCATATGGCGTCATCCAGACTCTCGCCAACGGCGTCGACGGAGTTTCGATCTACGCGTATGCGTGGCTGTTCTTCCAACTTCCATACGGACTTTGGACGGTATCGGTCATGACCGCCTACACCCCCGAACTATCGGCTCTGCACGCGGCGGCGAATATCGACGGTTTGCGAGATCGCTTCGGCGCGGGACTCCGCCTCGTACTTGTTATTGCCCTTCCAGCCACGATTGGAATGATCTTGTTGTCGGGCCCGATCGTTCGGTTGGTTTTGGCGCATGGAGAGTTCACTTCATCGAACGCTGACACGACAGCGAACACGCTGATCGCGTTCTTATGTGGCCTTCCGGCCTTCTCCCTTTTCCTCTTTGCGATGCGAGGTTTTTACGCTCAGCGAGATACTCGACTTCCGTTCTTCGTGAATCTCGCCGAGACGCTGCTAGGCCTCGCAATCGCATTCGTTGTCGTCGATCGATTTGGCGTCGTTGGTCTCGGCGCCAGCGGTTCGATCGCCTATTCCGTCTTCGCTGTTGTCGCGCTTTTCCTGCTGCACCGCCGCATTGGTCGCTACTTCGATCCGCCAACCATTCTTGCGATCACGAAATTGCTCGCAGCAACCGTTGTGATGGGCATCGGAGTCTGGCTGCTGATCACGTTCGTGACGATGAGCGATCTACTGACCGTCATCATCGCTGGTGCGCTTGGAATCATCATCTACGCGGGAATGCTGGTTCTCCTGCGCGTCGAAGAAGCCAAGTCTGTGATGAGTCGCTTGGTGCGCCGCTAAGGAAGTATTACGAGGTCATCAGCATGGATGACCTGTGCAGGAACTTCGGACGGCAACTCAGAACGTGAATGGCCCGCTGCCGCCTTAAGTGTCTGTGCACCCATACGTACGAGACCCTTCGCGAAGACCTCGCCCGATTCGTCGGCAATCTCCACGGCGTCGTCTGCGTCGAACTCGCCCTCGACACTGAGAACTCCGGCAGCGAGCAACGAGGTGCCACCCCGTTCAAGAGCGCTTCGGGCCCCTGCATCAACAGAGAGAAGTCCCGATGATCGAACAGCGAAGGCGATCCAAAGCTTTCGAGCGGGAAGGTTGCGCGCATGAGCCGCGATAGTTGTGCCAACACCCGCGACACCGTTTACTGCGTCGAGGAGAACATTGTCCCTGTGGGCAGCAGCGATCACCGTGCGCACGCCAGACCACGCTGCGATCTTTGCCGCCGAAACCTTTGAGCTCATTCCCCCGCTGCCGCCGGGCGTCCCTGGGCCGCCGGCAATCTCGTCGAGTTGCTGATCGAACTCGACGATCTCTTCAATAAGCGATGCATTGGGATCGATACGGGGATCGGCAGAAAGCAAACCTGAAGTGTCGGTGAGCAACACCAACAGTTCTGCATCGACGAGGTGAGACACCAAAGCTGCAAGTCGATCGTTATCGCCGAAACGAATTTCATCATCGGCTACTGCATCGTTTTCGTTCACGATCGGAACAACACCAAGATCGAGCAATCGCGTAAGGGTGCCGCGAGCTTGCAGGTACTGCCGGCGATCAACGAAGTCGAGCGGCGCAAGCAAGACCTGACCACCAATGAGCGAGTGTCGATCGAGTTCATCGGAATACACGCCCATGAGCCTCGACTGGCCGACGGCCGAAACTGCCTGCAACGTTTGCGAATCGCGAGGCCGTTGATCTCCGCCAAGACCAAGAGCAGGAAGGCCGGCGCCAATAGCACCTGAGGTAACGATCACGACCTGGTGACCCGACTCACGCGCCCCAGCTACCTCAAGACAGAGCTTCTCGATCGCCTCTCGCCGGATGATTCCTTGCTCGTCGGTGAGCGATGACGTTCCAATCTTTACGACAACGACCATCACTCCTCCTCGTACTCGAAACTGAGTGATCCGATCCGCACGGTGTCGCCTTCGGTAGCGCCAGCACGCGCGAGTGCCTTGTCGACTCCAATCTTCTTGAGTCGGGAATGCGCAAAGTCGAGTGCTTCGAGGTTGGTGAGGTCGGAAAGGGCGACAGCGCGTTCCGCAGCGCGACCGACGACTCGATAGGAACCGTCGTCTTCACGCTCGATCCGAATGCCTTCGGGAATGGGTCGATGCACCACGAACCCATCAAGTTCAGGTTCAACTGATCGTGCTCCGCGAACTTCCTCGGCCATTCGTCCGATAAGACGCGGAAGGCCAGCGCCAGTAATGGCGGAAATGGAGAGATCGAGCTCGAGGCCGTCTTCGGTGACGAAGGGTTTGCCGGTCTCAGCGATTGCAAGGGCGCCAGGGACGAGGTCTGCACGCGAGCCGATGATGATTCTGGGCCTCTCCAGCAGTTCGGGGCGATAGGCACCAAGTTCGGCAAGGAGTACTGCTGCCTGCTCTGAGGGGGTCTCGACGGTCATACCGTCAAGCCCGCCGGCAAGGTCGACCATGAGCACGAGAACTCGTGCGCGTTCAACGTGACGAAGGAACCGGTGTCCAAGACCGCGGCCATCGGAGGCACCTTCGATCAAACCAGGAAGATCGGCAACGACGAATTCAAAATTGTCTTCTACCCGAACGACTCCAAGGTTTGGTTCGAGTGTGGTGAAGGGGTAATCGGCAATCTTGGGCTTCGCCGCTGAAATGCGCGAGATGAGAGTGGACTTACCCACGCTGGGGAAACCGACGAGGGCAACATCGGCCATCAACTTGAGTTCAAGATTGAGCCACTGCTCTTCACCGACTTCACCTTGTTCAGCAAAGGTGGGGGCTCGACGAATATTGGAGAGGAACCGGGCATTGCCCTTTCCTCCACGACCGCCCGCGGCCGCCATCCAGCGATCACCTTGGTGAACAAGGTCGGCCAACATCGTTCCATCGAGATCATGAACAACGGTGCCCTCGGGGACGTAGACGATGAGATCGTCGGCTCCGGCACCATGCATTTTCTTGCCTTGGCCATGGACACCGTTCTGGGCGCGCCGGTGAGGATGATCTTTGAAGGCAAGGAGAGAAGAGATGTTTCGATCGGCGACAAGCCAGATATCGCCGCCTCGACCGCCATCGCCTCCATCGGGACCACCTTTGGCCACGTGCGCCTCACGACGGAAGGCAACGCAGCCTGCGCCGCCGTCTCCACCTTTGACATTCAGTTGGCACTCATCGATGAATCCAGACACAACCCGAGAGCCTACGGGCTTCAGGGGTGATGCCGGCCGATAGATATCGGAGAGCACCGCTCTGTCCCAGTCATGAGGCAGGATGCGGGCATGAATCAGCAGGCCCCAGACCCCTCAGAGCCGACTGCCGAGGACACCACTCAACGCCAGCAGGAGTGGGTGGCGACGATGCACGGATCCGCTGCTTCCGAAGATCTCGTCCTTGCCCATCGCGATGCTCCGCCCCCGCCCATCTCAACACATGCTGTTTCGCGTATCGAGCGTGAATCGCGTTCTGCTTCGCTGCTCGCCATCGGGGCGACTCGCTCTGTTGGTGCCGGAAACCGAGCCATTGCCGAAGAACCCGACGAGTACCGCACCTGTTTCGAGCGTGACCGCGACCGCATCCTCCATTCGCCTGCGTTTCGCCGTCTCGCCGGCAAGACCCAAGTCTTCGTCTTTCCCGACGATCACCAACGGACACGGCTCACACACGCCCTCGAGGTCGCACAGGTAGCCACAGCCATCGCTCGTGCGCTTGGACTCAATGTTGCGCTCACCGAGGCCATAGCGCTCGGCCACGACTGCGGGCACGGCCCCGGAGGTCATGCCAGCGAGGACGCCTTCGATGCCTTCATCCCTGGCGGCTATCACCATGCCGTCTGGGGCGCCGACGTCGTTCTTGAACCGCTCAATCTCTGCATCGAGACACTTGACGGAATCCGTAACCATTCATGGTCTCGCCCCACCCCAATGACGCCAGAAGGTGTCGTCGTCAGTTGGGCTGATCGCTGTGCCTATAGCGCTCACGATCTCGAAGATGCACTGGGGGCCGGGATCGTCCAGGTTTCTGAGCTTCCGCCTGAAGTCTCCGAGGTTCTTGGCCAGTCGCGCCGCGAGCAGCTCCACGCGCTGATTCTCGCCGTCATTAACTGTGCCACCGCAACCGGAGTCATCGGTATGGACGCAACGTACGCGTCTGCACTCTCTGCATTGCGTTCGTTCAACTACGACTATATCTACAACCGACCCGACTCAATCGCTCAGGGGCGTGCCGTCATCGACGTACTCACTGCGTTGGTTGACCACTTCATCGCCAACCCCGCAATGCTGCCTTCATCGACAAACGCCGAAGCCGACCCAGTGACTGCAGCCGTCACCTACGTAGCGGGCATGACCGATCGTTACGCCTTTGACACCGCTGTGCGACTTCTTGATTGGCCTGCCGAGCGCCGCCCCTTAGGTATCGACCTCCACGGCTGAAAACGACGAAAGCGGACCCGAAGGCCCGCTTTCGATCAGATTGTTCGACGAATGGCTCAGCCTGGAAGCACATCGACAAGCTTGCGACCCTTACGGGATCCAAACTTGACGGTTCCTTCAGTGAGAGCGAAAAGCGTGTCGTCTCCGCCACGGCCGACGTTCTCGCCCGGGTGAATACGAGTGCCGCGCTGGCGCACGATGATGGTGCCTGATTGAACGGCTTGGCCGTCGAAACGCTTCACACCAAGTCGCTTGCTCTGGGAGTCGCGGCCGTTGCGGGTTGAACCGCCACCTTTGGTCTTTGACATGGCTCAGCCCTTCTTGATGCCGGTGATCTCAATCGTCGCGTAATGCTGACGATGGCCCCAACGACGACGCTCGTTGGCCTTGTTCTTGTAGGTGAAACCGATGACCTTGGGACCCTTGGCCGCGCCGACGACCCGTGCGGACACACTGGCACCAGCCAGCTGCGCGGGGGTAGCGAGGACGGTGTCACCGTCGACAACGAGTACGGGCGTAAGGGTGACTTCGTCAGCCTCGCCGAGGCGTTCGACATCAAGTCGTTGGCCCTCTTCGACGCGGTACTGCTTGCCACCTGTCTGGATCACGGCATACATAGGGGTGCAACTCTAGCCCCACGGGCCCAAAGAACGAAACCCGGGTCCGGTGGGGCCAATGAGCCTGCCTCAGACCAGAAGATCTGGGTCGATTCTGACTCCTCGACCCTCGCAGTCGGGACACTGTCCAGCGAAGGACTCAAGGAGCCCCTCCCCGATGCGCTTTCTGGTCATTTCGACCAGTCCGAGCTCGGAGATGTCAAAGACCTGAGTTCGGGTCTTGTCGCGGGCCAGCGCATCTCGGAAGACTCGAACAACATCGTCTCGGTTGCCCTTGATCTCCATGTCGATGAAGTCGATCACGATGATCCCGCCGATATCACGCAAGCGCAGTTGCTTGGCGATTTCGATCGCGGCTTCGAGGTTGTTGCGGTACACCGTTTCTTCGAGGCTCTTCGAACCGACGTTCTTACCGGTGTTTACATCGATGACCGTGAGCGCTTCGGTGTGTTCGATGATGAGCGAACCGCCCGAAGGCAACCAGACTTTGCGGTCGAGTGCCTTGTGTACCTGTTCGTGAACGTGATGACGCTCAAAGATTGACAGCGGTTCAGCGGAACGGTCGTAGTACTCGATGCGGTCAGCAAGCGCCGGCGAGATGCTCGACACGTAATCGTGAACATCGTTGAACAGCGCTTCGTCATCGATGACGACGCTTCGGTAGTTGTCGTTGAACTCTTCACGAATCACTCGTACGGCCATGTCTGGCTCTCGGTAAAGAAGAGCAGGGGCCTGGGCCGAATTGGCGAGCGCTTCGATTTGATCCCATTGCGACAGAAGTCGCCGGACATCTGAAGAGATTTCCTCTGAAGTGACCCCTTCCGCCGCGGTGCGCACGATGACGCCATGTTGCGGAGGCTTCACCTTGTCGAGAATGTTGCGTAGACGCTTTCGCTCGCTGTCGTCGAGTCGCTTCGAAATTCCGTAGGTGCTCGAGTTCGGGATGAGTACGACGAAACGACCTGGAAGCGAGACTTCCTGCGTGAGTCGCGCACCCTTGTGTGCGATCGGGTTCTTCGTGACCTGACAAATGATGGTTTGGCGAGGCTTGAGGATCTGCTCGATCCGAGCATTCGACGCCCCACCTTCAACATCTTCGGCATCAAACTGCACATCGCCGCGATACAGCACCGCGTTCTTTGGCGTCGCAATGTCGACGAATGCTGCTTCCATACCCGGAAGCACATTCTGGACCTTGCCGAGATAAATGTTGCCGTGGATCTGAGCAACGTCGTCGGCAGGACGAGACACGTAATGCTCAATGAGATTGCGACCTTCGAGCACCGCAATCTGCGTTGCTTCCGGGCGCACGCTGACCGCCATCATGTAGCGGCCGACCGGACGCCCTTTTCGCTCGCGACCCTTCCGCTTTTCGAGAGTCTCATCGTCGAGGTCGGGTCCATCGCCGCCAAGGATCGCTTCGACAGGGCGAGGAACCCCGCCCTTCTTCTGCTGTTGACCCTTGGCCTGATTCTGCTGACCGGACTGGTTCTGCTGACCTGACTGACCCTGGGATGCGTTCTGGCCCTGCTGCTGGCCGCCACCTCCGCCTCCACGGCCACGGCCGCCTCTGCGTCGACGGTTGCCGCTCCGAGCCTGTCCGCCACCTTGGCCTTCGGGCTTTGGCGCGTCGGTTTCTGCAGACTCTGAGGACTCAGCTTCAGGAGCAGGTCGGCTATCGCCGATCTGGGGCTTCTTCACGAGTGCATCTGCGGCGGCAGCCGCGTCTCGCGGACGATTCTGCGACGTGCGCTTGGGAAGCTCATCGGGTTGACGTTCAAGATCGGGTGTGCCGGTCTCGTCGTTGTCATCCCCGGACGCGTTGGCGCCAGCGCCCTGTCCCCCGCCTGATCGGTTTCTATTACGTCCACCACGAGAACCACGCCGACGACGCGGGCGATTGGTGCCATCACCAGAAGGCGTGCCATCGCTGGATGCAGCGGTGTTCGCTCCGCCCTCGGATGATGAGCGAGATGTCTCGCCAGCCGCCGTGGGTTCGGGTGTTGCCTGCGGTACCGACTCAGCTGCTCCGGAAGGGGCAGTGTCGCGTTGTGGACGTGATTGGTTGTTCGGCGTTGAGTCGCCGGAGTCGACCGTTTGGTCGGACATGGTTTCGCTCCCTTTTCATCGCGCGCCCGCCTCAGCAGGTGCGCGTGACGTCGCGTGGGCCGGGATCGGTTCCCGTCTCGCGCCGTCAGTGATGATCCATTGATGTGTTCTACAGACGCGCCCCTCGTTGCGAGGCGGGTCGAACGCGGCCAGAAGTTCTGAAGGCCGCACGGAGCGGGGCTGGGTTGCCAGCTCGGCTTCGAGAAGAGCTCCTTGTTCCGGAGCATCGGTTGCTGTCGCGCCAACAACCCGAAGGCTGATGATGCCGGGCCGAATGTCATCGGACACCGTCTTGCCTTTTCGTTCCCGGGTGACCGGAAGCGTTGAGGCATTGAGCATGGTTCGAACGTTGACCTCGAGTTCCTCAGGCGTAACGCCCGGGATCTCGATTCGCCAAGTACAAACCGTTACTGCCTCCTGAAGAGACAGCTCAGATCGTTCGATGGCCGAGACTGTCTCGACATCGACTCCCGGAGGGAGGAACGGCGTGAGCCGCTCGGGCAATGCCCCGAGATCGAGTGCGGAGGCTTCTGGCTCACGCAGATCAATATCGAGGTACTCCCCCAGCGACTCATGGCCGGTGGAAAGCGCCAGTCCGAAATGCATTTTCGGACGGGGTGAAAATCCTTCGGTAATGGCAACAGGCAGTTCTGCGCGACGAAGCGCACGCTCCCAGCAGCGAGCCATATCTCTGTGGCTCGAAAACCGGATCTTGCCTGTCTTGGAAAACCGAACTCGGATCCGCATTAGGAAGCCGTTCCCACTGGGGCGCGACCGAGCAACGTCACAGGCACGGACGTACCGAGGTCTTGTCCTGTGCCCTGCGAGCCTCCGGCTGGAGGCGTGGCCGAGGCCACAATGTGCTCGATTGAGTAACCAGTGCATGCGCCGCAGTCATAACACGGTGTCCACCGACAATCGGGGAGGCCGACCTCGGCAAGAGAGTCTCGCCAGTCCTGCCAAAGGAAATCTTTATGCAGCCCGGCACTGAGGTGGTCCCATGGAAGGACCTCATCTTCAGTGCGGTGACGGTAAGTGAACCACTCGGGGTCAAGACCATGCGATGCCATGGCGGCGAGCCAAAGGTCAAGGTCAAAACGTTCGTTCCATTCCTGGAAGGTTCCGCCCTGACGCCAGACCTCTTCGATAACAGCGCCGATACGTCGATCGCCGCGGCTCATGATCCCTTCGACAAGTGTCGCTTTGGGATCGTGCCACTTCACCTGCACGCCGTGTGATTTGCGTGTGTCGTCGCGAAGCAAATTGATCTTGCGGCGAAGCTCTTCGACCGTGTTCTGGCCGAACCACTGGAACGGCGTGAACGGCTTCGGAACAAACCCACCCACAGAAACGGTGACCGACGGACTTTTCGTGTGCGCTTTGCCGAGCTGCACGCAGTTGCGCGCCAACTCAGCAATGCCGAGTGTGTCCTCATCGGTTTCGGTTGGGAGGCCGGTGAGGAAATACAACTTCACGCGACGCCATCCGTTGGCATACGCCGCTTCAACCGCGCTGTAGAGATCCTCTTCGCGAATCAACTTGTTGATGACCTGACGCATACGCCACGTACCGGCCTCGGGCGCAAACGTGAGACCCGTGCGGCGGGCTCGTTGGATCTGCGTCGCAATACCAACTCCAAATGCATCAACTCGGAGGCTCGGCAGCGAAACGGAAACCGGAGGGCCATCGTCGGTCGACTGAACGATGTCGCCGACAAGTTTCTCGATACCCGAGAAATCGGCGGTGGAAAGCGAAGTGAGAGCAACCTCGTCATAACCGGTGCGACGCAGGCCCTCTTCGACCATGGTTCGAACTTGTTCAGCCGGACGTTCACGAACCGGACGCGTGATCATGCCGGCTTGGCAGAAGCGACAGCCTCGAGTGCACCCTCGGAACACTTCGACATTGAGACGGTCGTGCACGACCTCGGTGATTGGAACAAGTTGCGTCTTGGGATACGGGAACTCAGCGAGATCGGCGACGGTGCGCTTCTCTACGCGTTCGGGGACATCGGAGTATCGAGGAGTAACGGCTACAAGATTGGCGCCCTCGTAGGTGACGACATACATCGACGGCACATACACGCCAACGATGTGAGACAACTCGCGAAGGACGTGTTCTCGGCTTCCTTCGGTTCGACCTGACTTCTTCCAATCCCGAACAACTTCGTTGATTTCGGTGATGACTTCTTCACCATCGCCCAGCACGACGATGTCGAGGAAGTCGGCGATTGGCTCAGGGTTATAGGTGCAGTGTCCCCCAGCGACGATGAGCGGGTGCTCGGGACGGCGTTCGGCACTGCGAACCGGTACGCCAGCGAGGTCGACCATGTTGAGCAGATTTGTGTAAGTCAGCTCAGCAGAAAGATTGAACCCGATCAGATCGAAGAGACCCGCAGGACGATGGCTATCGATTGAAAACAGGGGGATGTTGCGATCACGGAGAAGTCCCTCGAGATCGGTCCATGGCGCGTAGGCACGCTCAGCCACGGCGTGGGGATTCTCGTTGAGAATTTCATAGAGAATCTGCAGACCCTGATTTGGGAGACCAATTTCGTACGTATCGGGGTACGACAACAACCACGCCACCTTGTCAGGGGAATGGTGTGGGGTACGAGCTCCGTCCTCAAGGCCGATGTAGCGAGCAGGTTTCGCCACGTTGGCCAGAAGGGGCTCCAGCTGGGGCCATACATCGGTCATGACCCGTAGATGCTACCGGGGCACCCCCGGTCTACTGGAACCGGCGCATATAGACGTTGAGAACAAGGCCCAGAGCAGCCAATGCCGTGATCGTTGCGGAACCCCCGGCACTGATCAAAAGCAAAGGGATACCTGTCACCGGCATGATCCCCATGGCCATCCCCACGTTCTCAAACGCCGAGAATGCGAACATCGCCAGGACGCCAGCGCAGAGATACGTACCGAAGGCATCCTTCGAGACTTGGGCGATTCTCCAGATTCGGTAACAGAGCAGCCCATACAAGAACAACATTATCGATGCACCGATGAAGCCAAACTGCTCGGCAACGGCCGTAAAGATGAAGTCCGTCTGTTGCTCAGGAAC
>WLGJ01000149.1 GCA_009703275.1 Actinomycetota bacterium | reverse complement strand
GTATCTGCGCGACGGCGTCGTGCTCGACGACGCAACGATTGAAGAGTGGCGCAGTCTTGATGCGCTCCTACTTGGCGCAGTCGGAACCCCCGATGTCCCGCCCGGTGTTATTGAACGCGGTCTTCTTCTGAAGATGCGTTTCGATCTCGACCTCTATGTGAATCAGCGTCCGTTTCTTGCCCCCGACGGTTCACATGATTTCATCGTGATTCGCGAGAACACCGAAGGCACCTATGCCGGCGAAGGTGGGTTCTTGCGTAAGAACACCCCGTTCGAGGTCGCAACACAGGGTTCTGTCAATACCCGTCACGGCGTTGAGCGTTGCGTTCGGTATGCGTTTGAACTCGCTCGTAGCCGCGAGCGCAAGCACCTCACGCTTGTGCACAAGACCAACGTGCTCACGTTTGCTGGCGATCTTTGGGAGCGCACCTTTAACGAGGTTGCCGCTGAGTATCCCGATGTTGCAACCGCTTATAACCATGTCGATGCAGCCTGCATTTACTTCGTTGAAGATCCGAAGCGTTACGACGTGATCGTTACCGACAACCTGTTCGGCGACATCCTCACCGATCTCGGTGGAGCGGTGTCTGGCGGCATCGGCTTCGCATCGTCGGGCAATCTCAACCCCGATCGCACGAGCCCGTCCATGTTCGAGCCAGTACATGGCTCGGCACCCGATATCGCTGGTCAGAACAAGGCCAATCCCGTTGCCGCAATTCTCTCGGCAGCGATGATGCTCGAATTCCTCGGTGAGGATGCGGCCGCTACCGCAATTCGTAACGCGTGTTCCGACACCGCAACCCTCACTGGTTCCACTACCGAAATCGGCGACCTAGTCGTCGCTCGTCTCTGAGAGGCAACGCAATGCCCATTACGCCTACCAACAAGATTTGGATGAATGGAACGCTCGTCGATTGGGACGATGCGAAAATCCACGTTCTCACGCACACTCTTCATTACGGCATGGGTGTGTTTGAAGGAGTTCGTGCTTACGAGACCCCGAAGGGGCCTGCGGTGTTCCGTCTCACCGAACATATGGAGCGCCTGCACAACTCGGCGAAGATCCTTGGCATGGACATGCCTTATTCGGTCGACGTGCTGGTGCAGGCGACCAAGGACGTCGTAAAGGCCTCTGGTCTTCCTTCGGCTTACATCCGCCCGATTGCCTATTACGGCTATGGCGAAATGGGGCTCAACACGCTTCCGTGTTCCGTCGACGTCGCTATCGCGTGCTGGCCTTGGGGCGCGTACCTCGGCGAAGACGCTCTCACCAAAGGCATCAGCACCAAGATCTCTTCGTGGACTCGCCACGACCACAACACGATGCCGCCTGCGGCCAAGACCACTGGCAACTACGTGAATTCGTCGTTGGCCAAGGTCGAAGCGCTGAAGGGCGGTTACGACGAAGCCATCATGCTTAACCCGCAAGGTTTCGTGAGCGAATGCACCGGCGAGAACATCTTTGTTGCGCGCGACGGTGTGTTTGTCACGCCCCCGATTGCAGCCGGTGCGCTCGAAGGAATCACTCAGGACAGCGTTATGACGATCGGTCGCGATCTCGGATATGAGTTCCGTGTCGACTACCTCACTCGTTCTGACCTCTACGTTTCAGAAGAAATCTTCCTCTGCGGAACCGCTGCCGAAGTTTCGGCAGTAAACGCAGTCGACGACCGCCCGATCCCGTGTCCTGGCCCCATGACGTCGGCAATTGCTGCTGAATACGGTCGCGTCGTTCGTGGGCATGTTCCCCGTTACGAGGACTGGTTGGAGTATGTCCACTAAGAACGGTTCCACGCCGGAACTTCCGTTGCTGCCTTCGTCGGTCGAAATCTTCGACACGACGCTGCGTGACGGCGCCCAGTTCGAAGGCATCTCACTTACGGTCGAAGACAAACTCCGAGTTGCTGAACAACTCGATTGGCTTGGCGTGCGGTGGATCGAAGGCGGCTATCCGCAAGCCAATCCAAAGGACGAAGAGTTCTTTCGGCGTGCGCCCTCAGAGTTGAAGCTGACGAATGCCGAACTCGTTGCGTTTGGTTCCACTCGTCGGCCCGCTGGCAAGGTTGACGTCGATCCCACGCTTGCGGCGCTCGTTGGGGCCGGAACATCGACGGTGTGCATCGTTGGCAAGAGTTGGGACTTTCACGTCACCGAAGCACTGCGAACCACGCTCGATGAAGGCATCGCAATGGTCGCCGAATCAGTTGCGTTCCTAAAGGCCGAAGGCCTGCGAGTGTTCTTCGACGCTGAACACTTTTTTGATGGGTACAAAGCCAACGCGGAATTCGCACTTCGTGTTCTCGAAGCGGCAATGGTGAATGGTGCCGATTGCGTTGTTCTTTGCGATACCAACGGCGGGTCTCTCCCGCACGAGGTCCAGCACATTGTTTCTGATGTCGTGTCGTTTGTCGGTGGAGCGACTGCAGTCGGCATTCACACGCAGAACGACTCAGGCTGCGCAGTCGCCAACTCCGTTGCTGCAGTTGTGGGTGGTGCCACTCAGGTGCAGGGAACCGTTAACGGCTACGGCGAGCGCACTGGCAACGCCAACCTCATGACGGTGATCCCCGATCTCACGCTCAAACTTGGTGTTGCGACTCTTCCCGAAGGCCATCTCGACCGACTCACCGTTGTGAGTCATCGGGTTGCTGAACTCGTAAATCTTCCGCCACATCCTGCTGACCCTTTTGTGGGCGCATCGGCATTTGCGCACAAGGGTGGGCTGCACACTTCAGCGCTCGGTCGTGCTGGTGGAGCAACCTACGAACATATCGATCCCTCGATCGTCGGTAACCACACTCGTGTTCTTGTTTCTGATCTTGGTGGTCGTGCCGGCATGGCGATGAAGGCCGATGAATTTGGTGTTGAACTCGACGATCCATCCGTTGCCGCGTTGTCGGAAGAACTCAAGCAACTCGAAGCTGAAGGATGGCTTTTCGAATCCGCTGATGCATCGCTCGAACTCCGAATGCGCCGCGCCACAGGTTGGGTGCAGGATTTCTTTGAGGTCGAGGAGTATCGGGTCTCAAGTTTTCACCGTGAAGGTCCAGCTCTGCCCGACGGCGGCCTCGAGGTAAGTACAGAAGCCACAGTGAAGCTTTGGATCAACGGCGAGCGTGTCTCAGCCGTCGGTGAAGGCAATGGTCCGGTGAATGCGCTCGACGCTGCAGTGCGTCGTGCCCTCAACGGCCGGTTCCCCGCACTCGAGCGCATCCATCTCACCGATTTCAAGGTTCGTGTTGTCGATGGCGGTGCAGCCACTGGTGCAGTCGTTCGCGTACTCATCGATTCCACCAACGGCGATCGTGTGTGGACGACCGTCGGTGTCGATTCGAACGTCATCGAGGCCTCATGGCAGGCGCTCATGGACTCCATTCAGTTCGGCTTGGTCCACGCCGACGATCTCGCCGGGTAGATTCACCATCAATGGCTGCTCCTGATTACGTCCCTGCTCCTGTCGAAGATCTCGCTCGGGTCTATCAATCACCCCCGTGGCGTCCAGAGTCTTGGATGGCCGATCGTCCTGCGGAAATCTCTGGTCGTCAGCCTTTAGGTCCTCGACTGGGCGATCCGGGTCCCGACCAGGGATTCGCTCTTCGTTTGGCTCGTCAGGTCCGAGGTCGCCTCGTGCTTACTTCGGCAGAGTCTGA
Source organism: Actinomycetota bacterium (assembly GCA_009703275.1). Lineage (GTDB taxonomy): Bacteria > Actinomycetota > Acidimicrobiia > Acidimicrobiales > Acidimicrobilacustridaceae > Acidimicrobilacustris. Next base: position 719 of record WLGJ01000149.1, on the reverse strand, counting down.
AGACGATGTCATCGCAGGCACTGTGGCAATCGCGATGCGCCGTTCAGCGATGTTTGGTCGCGCACCGGCCATTCACGACATCACCGTTGCGCTCACCCTCTGGGGTTTTCTGTCAGAAGCTCCGGCCGACCTCGTTGCGGTTCGTGCCCAAGTCTTCGCCGCTGTTGCCAGCACGCACCATTACATGGAACGCCGGGCAATCGTCGACGCAGTGCCCGACGAGGTTCTGCGCCTTAACCCGGCTGCGGTCGACGCACTCGTTCGCAACGAACCTTCGCGCATCCTGGCCATGGCTAACGCTGCGTTGGCTGGTCAATCACACGACGACCACGTCTAACCCGAGCCGATTCGGCTCGTAGCGGCGCAGGTGTGCGGCTAGGGCGTAACTGCTGCGCTCGGACCAGAGCTCTTCGCCGACCACGACGAAGGAGTCGTGGCGAAGATGTCGATTGGTGTTCCTGCAGGGATGGTCTCAGCGATCTTGGTGACCACGTCATTGGGGATACGGACGCAGCCATTTGAAGCTTTGGTCCCAACGAGTTCAGGCTGGTTGGTGCCGTGGAATGCGACTTGAGGGAGACCATTGTCGAATGTGTCAAGAACCTCGCTGTAGCCATTGATCGGCAGGATCCAAGCGCCGTAAACGCCGGTGTCAGAGGAGTTCTTGATCTTTTCAGTCACGAAGTAATGCCCGACTGGTGTCGGCGTTGAGTCCTTGC
>WLGJ01000148.1 GCA_009703275.1 Actinomycetota bacterium | reverse complement strand
GTGCGGTCCGTGAGAAGAACGGTCTTCCGTTCGAAAACTCCATCGATCCTGACGATTTCATGGCCTGGACGCTTGATACGTGGAAGATCGCGCCGGAATCAGCAAAGCGTGTTGGTCACCCGGCTCCGTTCCCGGCCGAACTCCCCCGCCGCTGCATCGAACTGTTCACCTACGTCGGCGACACAGTGCTCGACCCGTTTATGGGCGCCGGCCAAACGGCAATTGCCGCAATGCGCACCGGCCGTCATTACGTGGGCATGGAACTTGATCCCGAGTATGTGGCGCTTGCTGAGCGTCGTGTGGAAGAAGCTCGCAACGCTGGTTGACTAGTCCCATGCTCACTAAGGGAATCAATCACGTTGCGTTCATTACCTCTGATCTTGACCGACTGATCGCGTTCTACACCGAGGTGTTTGACGCAGAACTGGTGCGCGACGGTTCGGAATTCCCCGAGGGCAAAGGTCCCCGCCTCGCTGTTCTCAAGCTGAGCGAATGGTCAGAAGTGAACGTGTTCGAAATCGAAGGCAATACCGAACACGAGCGCCAGACTCCAATGTTTGGCCGCGGCCGCGTCGACCACTTCGCCATCCAGGCAGAGTCACTTGAGGCCTTCGAGACAATCCGTGAGCGACTGATGGCCAAGGGCTCAACCGATGATTTCGTCACCGATTTCGGTCCGTTTCTCAGCCTTTTCTGGCGCGATCCCGACGGCCTTGAAGGCGAAGTTTGCGTCGAGAACCCCGACGCAACACCCGGCGTTATGAATCCGCCAGGCACTCGCGCTGCTCGCTATAGCTGAGCCCGACGGGGCCTCTCCACCTGTTCCTCACCCCCAAGCCCGGATAGGCTGCGAACCAGTCATTTCACCCGGAGGGGACCATGGAGCAGACGCTCGAAATCACCGAAACCGAGGCCGTCGAGACCGACGAGGCCATCGAAGAAGAAATGCTCGTCGAGGAGATCTCCATCGACGGCATGTGCGGCGTCTACTAAGACCCGCCTGAATGCCCTCGGGCATTCGCTCTTCATGACCGCCGTTGCCTTCGATGCCGACCGCCCTTGGCGGCTCCACGAACGGGTCGCGCTGCGGCCCGAGCCCTTCGGCGCGCTTGCCTATCACTACGGCAATCGCCGACTCACCTTCTTGCGTTCGCCTGATCTGGTGACGCTTGTTGAGTCTCTCAATGACCAGCCTTCAGCTCGCGCTGCGTTCGATGCCGCTGGCCTTGATGCCAAGCGTTGGCCGTCGTTTGAAAAAGCTCTGACCTCACTCGCCGCTGGCGACTTTCTTGTCCTTGAAAACGCCGCGTAGGAAGACACGACATGACCGCGCTTACTGATCAACTCGCCGAGGGACTCAACTCCCCCATCTGTCTCACGTGGGAATGGACCTACGCATGCGACCTCGCCTGCGTGCATTGCCTGTCGTCATCGGGTCGTCGCGACCCCAACGAGTTGTCGACCGAACAGATGAAGGCCGTTGTTGACCAACTTGCCGAGATGCAGGTGTTCTACGTGAACATCGGCGGTGGCGAACCAATGCTGCGCCCCGATTTCTTCGAGATCGTCGAATACTGCGTGGAAAAGGGCGTTGGTGTGAAGTTCTCCACCAACGGTGGTCGCATCAATGCCGAGAACGCGAAGCGTCTTGCCTCGATGGACTACGTCGACATTCAGATCTCTCTCGACGGCGTCGATGCGATTACGAACGACGCAGTTCGCGGCGAAGGCACCTACGAACGAGTTCGCACCGCAATGGATCACTTGCGCGATGCCGATTTCGGACAGTTCAAGTTGTCCGTTGTTATGACTCGAGAAAACGTTGAACAGGTCGACGCGTACGAAGCGCTTGCAAACGAATACGGCGCAGAACTTCGTCTCACGCGTTTCCGTCCTTCTGGTCGCGGCATCGACACCTGGCACGAACTGCATCCCACGCAGGCGCAACAGATCGAGCTGTACAACTGGTTGCTCGCACGCCCGCAGGTTCTCACCGGCGATTCGTTCTTCCATCTCTCCGCACTTGGTGAACCGCTTCCTGGACTCAACCTTTGTGGCGCTGGTCGTGTTGTGTGTCTGATCGATCCGGTTGGCGATGTCTACGCCTGCCCATTCGTTCTGCACGACAACTTCAAGGCCGGCTCGATTCACGGTGAAGGTGGCTTTGCTGCAGTGTGGCAGTCATCCGATCTGTTCACCGAACTGCGCGAACCCACCAACCCCGGCGCGTGCGGATCATGCGGAAGTTACGACGCATGCGGTGGCGGCTGCATGGCGACCAAGTTCTTCACCGGTCTTCCGCTCGACGCTCCCGATCCGGAATGTGTGTTTGGACACGGCGAAACAGCACTTGCCGAACTCGAAGCGAACGGCGGCGCGATTCGCCCGACCGTCAGCGTTGATCACTCGAAGCCCGTAGGCGTCGGCAAAAAGCGCATTCCCGTTTCAATCCTCTGACCGTAGGATTCATCCATGGCTCAGTCGTCGTCGAACGAGATCAAACGTGCAGGTTCAAACGATCTCGAAGACGAGCGCGGGGTCGATGTGGCTCAGATCCAAGCGCAGTTGCGAATGAGCGTTCCTGAACGAGTTCGCACGATGGTCGCAGTTGCAAACGCACAAATCGCGATGCGGGAAGCAGCAAAGAATCAGTCAGTGGTCGACTGATGTTTGATCCCGTTCGGATCTGCGAGATCCTGAACGAAGAAGGGGTTCGTTACGTCGTTGTCGGCGGAATTGCGACCGTGATGCACGGGTCGACTCTTTCGACACAAGACATCGATCTTGTTCCAGATCGGAGCGACAACAACCTCGCCGCGCTGGCACGTGCACTTCAGCGCCTGAATGTTCGCATTCGCACAGAAGACGAATCGCTCGCGGTAAAGATCGATGAGCAGTTCCTTCGCAACTCAACGTTCATGCTGAATCTCGTGAGCGACTGCGGAGATATCGATATCGCGTTTCAACCATCGGGCCCCCTTGAGGGTTACGAGGGTTGGAAAAGTGGGGCTATCGAACTCTCAATCGGGACTGACGTCAGTGTTTGGGTTGCAGCACTCGGCGACGTCGTTGCATCGAAACGCGCAGCGAACCGACCAAAAGATCAGGCCGCGCTGCCGTACTTGGAATCCTTGCGCGACCAACTAGAGAACTAGCGCAACGAAACAGATTCTTCAGCCGTTACTTGTCGCCCAGAGTGACGAAGAAATCGCGCGGGGCGATGACGTCGTCGGGCGTGAGTTCGCTGATGTGCGACTTGCCAAGGCCAAGAAGGCATGAATCGATGCCGCCGTGCAGGATGTCGAGAACGTTTTCGACACCAGCCTGGCCATTGGCAGCAAGGCCCCACAGATACGCACGGCCGATCATGACGGCCTTCGCACCGAGCGCAACAGCCTTCACAACATCGCTACCGCGACGGATTCCGCCGTCGAGCACAACGTCGATCTCACTACCAACGGCAGCGGCAATTGCCGGGAGCGCACGAATCGGCGATGGCGTTCCGTCGAGGTTGTTGCCACCGTGGTTTGAAACCGAAAGACCAGTAGCGCCGAGATCGCGTACGCGCTTGGCGTCGTCGACACGACACACGCCCTTGACGACAAACGGTCCGTCCCACTGCGAACGCAACCACGCGATGTCTTCCCAACTGGGAGGCGGCATGGTCATCCACTCGTAGTACGCACCAAAGAACGCCGGAGGCTTCTGACCGGGATGGGCCATGTTCGGCGCGCTGAGGTCGGGAAGCTTGCCGGTCTTGAGATACGCGAACAGCCACTTCGGCTTTGAAAGCGCCTGCGGAGAAAGCTTGATCATCGTTTTGAGATCGAGCTTCTCTGGGATCCAGGGGCTACCCCAGTCGCGACCGTTGGAGAAGGTCCAGTCGAGCGTGAGGATGATGCCCTTCGCGCCAGCGGCCTTGGCGCGCTCGAGGCGCTGCACCATGACGTCGCGGCCACCGCTCCAATACATCTGGAAAAGCAGTTGCGAATTCACCGCAGCAACATCTTCCATCGAGCGGCTGCCGAACGAACTGAGGCCCATCGGAATGCCCCGGTTTGTCGCAGCGCGAGCAACGGCAACTTCGCCTTCGGGGTGGACGGCCTGAACGCCGGTGGGAGAAATGATGACGGGCATCGAAATATCGAGGCCGAACACCGAGGTGTTCATTGAACGCTCGGCCTGAAGGCCAGCCACATGGGGAGCGAGTCCGAGTTGATCGAACGAGGTCAGGTTGCCGTTGAGCGACAGTCCCTTCTCGGCGCCACCGATGATGGCCCCATAGACCGACTTCGGCAGACGCTTCTCGGCCCGGCGCTGTGCCACGGCAACGGTTTCAAACCACTTGTTGGCCATCTCAACCCTCCCAG
>WLGJ01000147.1 GCA_009703275.1 Actinomycetota bacterium | reverse complement strand
TCAGACCCTCGAATGGGCCTGCCCATCCCCACCCCCAACCGGAAACTTCGGTGACCTCGCCGTTGTTCGTTCTCCCGAGCCGTTGCTCGACGAGGAGGCCTGAGCATGACCGCCCACGTCCTTCCCCCGGCCCCTCCCGTCCAGCGTCCCCGCGTGCTGGTCGTTGGCGCTGCCTTTGCCGCTGCGGCATCGTTCATGGTCTTCATCGGCCTGTTCGGCATCTATTTCACGGCTCGTTCCGACGTCATTGGCGGTGGAGCAACCTGGCTGCCCGAGGGCTCCACGATTCCGCTGCAGCAGCCGAACACGATGTTCATGACACTGATCATGACGGTCATCACCATGCAATGGGCTGTTTCGGCCATTTCGAAAAATGATCGGGTCAACGCTTACCTCGCCCTAGGCCTCACGCTCATGCTTGGTATCGCAACGGTCGTCATGGCCACCTACCTCTGGACCCTCATGGAGCTCGATGTCGCTTCAGGGCTTCAGGGTGTCCTCATCTACACAATCACCGGCGCACACACGGTGATGCTGATACTGGCGATGTTGTTTGTCGCCCTCATGGGCCTTCGGGCCTTGGGTGGGCAGTTCACTGCTCGCCAACACGATGGCATTACCGCCGCTGCCGTTTATTGGTACGCAATGGTTGCCGTCTTTGCCCTGATCTGGATCTCCATCTACGTCACCAAGTAGGCCGTCATGCTTTCCTCGCGGATGTTCACAACAGCGTTTCGGTTCTTCGCCGGTCTGGCGATTTTCTCGCTGATCGCCGCGTTCGCGATCGGGTTCACCAGCGAGAGCCAGTCCCTGATGGACCGTGTTCTCGGCCCGCTCAGCCTTGGCTGGAAGGGTGGCGTCGGGAATCATTTCGCCTACACGTTCTTCGTAGGTTTGTTCGTGGCTGCGGCCTCGCTCGCGGGTCTCTTAATCGCCTTCCGCGACGCCGATCCCGATGCAGAAGCTCAGATTGTCCATATGGAGTCGGTGCCGCTCACCCGTGCTCCCGTTGGCGTCAACTACCTCCCTTCTTTGGGCGCACTTTCGTTCGTTCTCATGCTCATTGGCTTGGCCACTGAAAGCACCGGACTTACCTACGCTGCAGTTGCGGTGATGGTGGTTGTTGCCTTCACCTGGACCGTGCGCACTTGGGCCGAACGGGCCACGGGCGACGATCACACCAACGCCGAGCTCTACCACCGCTTCATCGATCCATTCCGAGTCCCGGTCCTCTCGATTGTGATCATTGCCGTGGTTGCCATCGGCATTTCCCGAGTCCTTCTCGCCGTTTCGAAGATCGGTGCGGTCTGGGTCTTTGGCCTGGCGTCGCTGCTCTTCTTCCTTGTCGCAGTGCTGCTTGCACTGAAGCCTTCGTCGGCTCGGTGGGTCACCACTGCGGTCGTGGTAGTCGGCGCGATTGCCATCATCGCTGCCGGTATTGCCGGCGCGGTTGTTGGTGAGCGTGACATCGAACACCACGGATCCGAGGCCCATTCGACCGAAGGCGCCATTGGTGTGGCCCCCGGGGCGCCTGTTGTCATCCAGGGCGGGACTCCGGCATGAGCATGCCCTCTTCTTGTTCGATGCTGATCGGTGCGGAATCTTCCGCCCGGTTGGCGCGTGTGGCTCAGACTGGTGAACACTTCGTTCACACCGTTCAGTACTGCAGCAGTCCTAGTGGCCGCGGCCTTGCGTCGTCGGTTCGTTCGCCCCGGAGCGGGTTCATCCCCGCCTCTCGAGGAGAGTAAATGCAGCGCCTTCCAAAAATTGTCCGCATCCTTGCGGTGATCTCGTTTACGGCCGTGGTGGTGCTTTTCGCCGCACTCATCGTGAACTCGTTCCAAAACAGCGGCAAGCCGCTTACTTCGCTTGCCCCCGAAGGCCCTTCGGCGGAAAGCATTCAGAAGCTCGTCATCCCCGTGACAGCAATTGCTGGAATCGTTTTTGTTCTCGTCATCGGAGCCATTGTCTTCATCACGTGGAAATTCCGTGAGCGCAAGGATTCCGATCCCGACGAGTTCCCATCACAGATTCACGGCAAGACCACCCTCGAAATTGGTTGGACGATTCTTCCCGCACTCATTCTCGCTGGCATCGCTGTCGGCACGGTGATGACAATCATCAATCTCAATCGCGAAGAACCCAACGCAATTCAGGTTCAGGTCGCTGGTCAGCAGTGGTGGTGGGAGTACAAGTACGACCTCAATAGCGATGGCAATTTCGATGGTCCGGAAGACATCACGACCGCGACGGAATTGGTCATCCCCGCCGGCAAGCCCGTGCAGGTCACGACTACCTCGAACGATGTCATTCACTCGTTCTGGATTCCTGGTTTGAACGGCAAGAAGGACGCTGTTCCTGGTTTGTACAACCCGCTCAAATTGCAGGCCGATGAACCCGGCGTCTTCCGTGGTCAGTGCACCGAGTTCTGCGGACTTTCCCACGCCAACATGCGCATGCTCGTTCGTGCCGTGTCGTCCAGTGACTACGACGCTTGGGTGAGGAATCAGCTCAAGGATCACGCAGCTGACCCGACCAATCCCGTCGCCGCCGAAGGCAAGAAAGTCTGGCAAGCACTCTGCGCACAGTGCCATGTCATCAAGGGCATCAACGACGCCAAGATGAAAGAAACGCCTCCGCCGCTCGTTGCAGGTGTTGCTCCGGATCTCACGCATTTCATGACGCGTGGAACTTTCGCCGGATCAATCTTCAATCTGTACGAACCAGTCTCGAGCGATGGTCAACCGCTTCCAATGAGTGATGTTGCCGCTGCTGGCGATCCCGGTGCGGTACTCACAGGCGGTCCGGTCAACACGGCAACCGTCAACCGAGTCACGCTTGAAGCATGGCTGCGTAACGCGCCGGCACTGAAGCCGATGTATCCGCAGGGCGGACGCGGCATGCCAAACCTGAATCTCACTGAAGAGCAGATCGACCAGCTGGTCGCATTCCTCGAGACGCTGAACTGAGCTTTGTGATGAACGTCCGCACCGCATTCTTTGGAGTTGGTCATGGCACTAACTGAAGACCGCCCCCTCGCCCTTCCCTCGGGTGATTCCGACGACGGGTACACGCCCACGGGTGTGTTCACGCGTCCGACGGCCGAGACCGGCCCGCGCTCATGGTTCACCACCGTCGATCACAAAAAGATCGGCATCATGTACGGCGCCGCGGCAATTTTCTTCTTCATTATCGGTGGCGTCGAAGCGCTGCTCATTCGTATGCAGTTGTGGGCTCCTCGAGGCTCACTGCTCAGTGCCAACCTCTATAACCAGGTCTACACAATGCATGGAACGACGATGGTTTTCCTCGTCGTTATGCCGATTGGTGCTGCGTTTGCGAACTACCTGATTCCACTGCAGATCGGCGCGCGCGACGTTGCGTTCCCCCGAATCAACGCGTTCAGTTTCTGGGCGTTCTTGGCCGGCGGCGTTTTCCTTAACTCAAGTTGGTTGCTGGGTGGTGGCGCCGACGGCGGTTGGTTCATGTACGCACCAAACAGCGGCGTCATCTTCTCGCCAACCCATGGTGTTGATTTCTGGAACCTTGGTTTGATCATCACCGGTATCGCTTCGCTAACGGGTGCAGTGAACCTCATTGTCACGGTGCTCAATATGCGAGCTCCGGGCATGACACTCATGCGAATGCCGATCTTCACTTGGATGGCACTCGTGTCGCAGTTCTTGCTGCTCTTCGCGATCCCCGTACTTACGTCCGCCCAGGTCCTGCTCATGCTTGACCGACTGTTTGACGCAAACTTCTTCAACGTTGCGAAGGGTGCCAACCCACTGTTGTGGGAGCACTTGTTCTGGATCTTCGGACACCCCGAGGTGTACCTCATGATCCTTCCCGCCTTTGGTCTGGTCTCGGAAATTCTTCCGACCTTCGCTCGTAAGCCGATCTTCGGTTACCCATTCATCGTGTTCTCGGGTATCGCTATCGGCTTCATGGGCTGGGGCGTTTGGGCCCACCACATGTTCGTCTCCGGTATCGGACCGATCTCGGTGACAGCGTTCTCGCTCACCACGATGTTCATCGCGGTGCCCACGGGCGTGAAGATTCTGAACTGGACCGCCACGATGTGGGGCGGCAAGTTGAACTTCTCTGCGCCGATGCTGTTCTCGATCGGTCTTGTCACGATGTTCACCATCGGTGGCCTCTCCGGCGTAATGCACTCAGTTGCCCCGATGGACACCCAGCAGACCGACACCTACTTCATCGTTGCTCACTTCCACTACGTACTCTTCGGTGGGGCGTTCTTCGGATTCATGGCCGGGTTCTACTTCTACTGGCCGAAAGCGTTTGGCTACATGCTCAATGAGAGCATCGGTAAAGCCAACTTCTGGCTGATGCTTCTTGGCTTCAACCTCAC
>WLGJ01000146.1 GCA_009703275.1 Actinomycetota bacterium | reverse complement strand
TCGTTATGCAACATGGCGGTGTCGACCGCAGCAGGCGCAATGGCATTGACGGTGATGCCTTTGTTCGCGACTTCCATTGCGAGTGACTTCACCATTCCGATGACGCCCCATTTCGCGGCGACGTAATGGGCGAGGTTGGCGTTGCCCATGCGGCCCGCCATCGACGAGGTCGCGATGATTCGCCCGTATCGCCGATCGAGCATGTGGGGAAGGACAGCGCGGATCGTCTTGAACGTTCCGGTGAGATCGACATCGATCATGTCGTTCCAGGTGTCGTCATCGAGTTCGTGAAACTTCCCGTACCCCGTCACACCCGCATTCGCGACACAAATGTCGATCTGGCCGAAGGCTTCGATGCCAGCTTCCACCACCAGACCGATACCGGCGGTGTCACGGATATCGGCAGGCATCGACAGGCATCGCTGTCCGGTGGCTTCGACCAGGGCGACGGTCTCGGCCAACTCCGCAGCTGTCCCTAATGAATAGGGAACGGTGGCGATATCGGCACAGAGGTCGGTGACGACGATGTCAGCTCCTTCAGTGGCCAACGCAACGGCATGAGCCCGACCCTGGCCCCTTGCTGCTCCCGTGACAAGAGCGACTCTTCCCTCAACGGCCCCCATGGCTCCCCTTCTCCCCCGAACTTCGACTCTCGCGGACGACGCTAGTAGTCGACGGCCTAGCATCTCTCCCGCAGCAGCAGGCCAACAGCCTGTTCAGATCGAGGGGGAACACCATGCCGGTAGCAGGTCAGCGCGATCCAGATCAGATTCGAGACGTACTTACCGAATGGATGGCGCGGCAGATGCCCGACGCCACCGACGTCACCATCACGAACTTGGTCGTTCCCCAGTCAAGTGGCTTCTCAAACGAAACGTTCCTCCTTGACGCCAGTTGGGTCGAGAACGGCGAGAAGGTCGACGCCGAACTTGTTCTGCGTAGTCAGCCGGTCATGAGTTTGCTGTTCCCCGAAATTGATCTCGTGACCCAGCAGTACCTGTCAATGAAGTTGCTCGGTGAGAATTCGAACGTTCCGGTTCCCAACACGCGTTGGGCCGAGCGTGATACCTCCATCATCGGTGGTCCGTTCTTCATGATGGATCGCTTAGACGGCCTTGTTCCTGGCGATGCGCCTCCGTATACCGAGACTGGCTTCGTCGTCGATATGACCGACGATCAGCGCGCTCGTTGGGCCTATAACGGCGTTGAAGCACTGACGCGTGTTGCCAAGGTTGATTGGAAGGCCGCTGGCTTCGAACATCTTGATCAGAAACACCACGGCAAGCTTGGTCCCGAACAACGCCGCGGGTATTTCCAGAACTACAAGAACTGGGCGATGAAGGGTGAAGCGCACCCGGTCATTGATCCGGCCTGGGACTGGCTCGTTGCGAACTGGCCCGAAGACGGTGAATTCATCGAACTGTGCTGGGGCGATTCACGACCTGGCAATCAGATGTACGGCGGCGCCGACAACACCGAAGTCATTGGTGTGTTCGATTGGGAAATGGTGTCGCTTGGCAATAGCGAAAGCGACCTTGGTTGGTGGGTGTTCCTCCAGCAGTTCTCGATTGAAAGCGCGGGCGCAACGTTGCTGCCCGGCATGCTCGATCGTGCGCAGACCATTGCGCTGTGGGAAGAGCTCATGGGCCGCCCCGCGGCAAATGTCGACTTCTACGAGATTCTCGCTGGCTTCCAGTTCTGCCTCGTCATGGTGAAACTGGCCGAGATGTTCGTCGCCGAATCTGGCGATCCGGCTGTCGGCGCCATGGCGACCTACAACCCCGTGGCAGCAATTACTGCTCGACTGCTGGGTATCGAGGTTCCGGGACTCGCCGACGTGCTGAAGCGCTCCTAAGCCTGAGCAACTCAGTCTTCAGCAACAACACGAACTGCGATGCCGTCGTATTCGACGACGTCACCGGCGCGCAATTGACGACCGCGACGAATTTCAACCTCGTCGTTCACCATGACCTCGCCTTCGGCGAGCAGAAATTTCGCGTCCGAACCTGAATCAACAAGGTTCGACAATTTCAGAAACTGGCCGAGCCGAATGGTGTCGGTGCTGATTTCGATCTCGTGCATCTGTCTATCTTTGCCGCATCTTGCGCAGCAACGAACCGATGGCTCGAAGAGGCTTCGTCACCTGCATTGATCGACTGTTCAAAAGATGAGAATTGCGTTCATGTAAGGCCTCATTCACAGCCTGCAGATTGCTTGCTTCGACATGTAACTCGTTCACAACTACTTCCAGCTGTTCTACCTGCAGACAAGCTCGATCAGCTTCTCGTTGCGCGACGAAATGGGCGTTTCGTTCCGCCACGAGTGCTGCTTCTAGTTCATCGACCTTGTCTTGCAGCGTTCGCCGAACTGTTTCAGCATGAGTTGCCAGATCGAGAACGAAAAGACTCGCTTCGTAACCGACCACCGTTGAAAGATCGAACTGGTTGGTGGGATTTACTGGCGCGCGTTCAACGTGATGTTTGCGACGAAAACGTTCTTGGTTTCGGCCCAGCGTGAAATGAAGCAGCAGAGACGGCGTTGATCCATGGCGCTCATGGGTCATGACTGCAGACGGTTCGATAACGACGCGTCTGCCTGTTCGCGTCACGCGATATCCAAAATCGACATCGGACCACAGCAGCGGAAAGAACGAAGGATCCATTCCGCCGACCTCATCCCACACTTCAGTGCGGATGAGTGCACCGCCGAGAGACACCCAGTTAAGGGTGTGCGTGAGATCGATCTCGCTGGGAAGACAATCGGTGAATGGATACCAGTGATCCATCACCGCACCGTCTCCGACTACTCCACCTCTGCTAATCGCTGGCACGAGTCCATGTTCATTGATGGAGACGGGAGAGACGATCGCGGGCTGGTCGATTGCGTTCATGCGATCCATTAGTGATTGAAGACAGGTTGCATCGACAGTCATGTCGTCCTGCACAATCCAAAGAAACGGAGCTGTTGACGAATGCCTTCCAAAATTGAGCCCGCCAGGAAATCCCAAATTCAGGCCAGGGATGAGAATTTCAACCTGTCCAAGATCTCCGATTTCCTGACGAGGGTCGTTACACACCACGACTGCGGCGAGACGTCCACCAAAGGAGGACTGAAGAACTGAATCGACGCAGCGCTTCAATCGCTCGGAATTTGCTCCGAGTGTCGTGATGAGCGCGACGACATCGGGGGCTTCGTTACATCTGACGATCATTGTCAGTCGGAGGTCGGAAAACGACGCTGCTGACGGGGGAAGTACTTCTCGACATCGACGGGGATGTTGTCTGAGTACCAGGGCAGCGTGAGGCGATCAGGAGCGTCGTAGTTGTATGGCTGCGATGGAAAATTCACCAGCATTGTTTCCTCGGGCGCAACGTTGACACTGAGATGCCACACGCCGGCGGGAATGAGGAGCTGACGAATTCCCTGGGGCGAAAGCGACACTTCCTGCACCTGCTGATAGGTCGGCGAATCGAAGCGCGCGTCATAGAGCACCGTCATTGTCTCGCCACAAATCAAGTTGTAGCGATCGTCTTTGTGTTCGTGGACGCCCCAACCCTTGATCGTGCCTTCACGAATGGTGAAGACATAACTGGCGATGACGGGATCGTTCCAGAACTCAGGATCGCGTTCGATGTTGATGAGTTCAAACACACGCCCGCGATGGTCGACATGGGAAACAACCGATCGTGTGAGGACGCCGTCGATTCCTCCGCGCACGCTCACACCAGACGAATCAACGGTTGGGCCGTCGGCAATGGCGCCGAATCTTTCAAACTCAGTCATATCCGTCACTCCAGTTTTCGTTCCCCGCTCGCGAGGAGGACTGTGGGAATGAAACTACTCCTGTTCTGATTCGAGTGATTTTTGATTCCTTGGTTCTGTGCCTCAAGCCCGTGCGCTCTCGGCCTACGCTGCACACTCCAGATCGCATTTCAGGGGGAGTCCATGGACAGCACCGAAGCCCGCAATAAAGAGGTCGTCGAGAACTACTGGTACGCCCATTTCGAGCGGGACTGGGACGCAATGGCCACCTTCTTCACCGACGACTGCCACTACACCGATGTCGGTATGGACCCAGTGGGGGCCGTCGGGGGCGCCGACATTGTTCGCCGCCTCAAGATCGGCATTGAACCGCTGTCGGGCTACTACCACTTCCCCAAGCACATCGTCGCCCAGGGCAACATCGTGATTTGGGAACACATGGAACGCTGGATGTTCCACACAGGCGAAGTGATCGACCACCCATTCGTGACCGTGATGGAAGTTCGTGACGGCAAGATCAGCCGTTGGCACGACTATTCACATATCGGTCACCTGATCGACAACGCGCCGCAGTGGTGGCTCGATCACATCATCACCGCATCTGCCGAACCGGC
>WLGJ01000145.1 GCA_009703275.1 Actinomycetota bacterium | reverse complement strand
GCAGACGCAGTGAAGGAGATCGAGACCGTTGGCTGAAACTCTCACCTCCCGTCCGACATTGGCTGACGCCGATGCGCATCAGGCGCACGCGCATATCGATGCCGACACCAACACCGGCATTTCCAACACAAAGTTGGGCATGTGGTTGTTCCTGGCATCAGAGTGCTTGCTGTTCGGCGGCCTGATCACCACCTATCTGCTCTACAGGCGTCCGCTTGAAGGTCCGACCCCGCACGAGATTTTCGACATTCCGTTTACGTCGACCTCGTCGTTCGTTCTTCTCATGTCGTCACTCACCATGGTGTTGGCAGTTTCGGCCATCGAGCGTGGAGAGCATCAGCGCATGCGCGTCTGGCTCGGTGCAACCGCCGTTCTTGGCGCAACGTTCATGGCTGGTCAGATCTACGAATTCACTGTGTTTGTACGCGAAGGTCTCGGGTTCACCACCAGCCGATTCAGTTCAGCGTTCTACACACTCACTGGCTTCCACGGCATCCACGTCACCGTCGGCATCATCATGCTTGTTTCGGTTGTGCTTCTGTCGCTGCGAGGCAAAGTCCCGGAACATAAGGCTGAGACCGTCGAAATCGTGGGTCTGTACTGGCACTTCGTTGATGTCGTTTGGGTCGTCATCTTCGCCGTCGTGTACCTCATCCCAACCTGATCGAGGAGCATCACATGACCATTACCTCACATGACGACGTCCCCACAACCGTCCTCGACGGTGCAGTAAAGGACTATTCGCGCGACAAGGTCTATGTCCTGACCGCGATCTTCCTTGCGGTTCTCACCATCATTGAAGTCTTCACCTATGCCGCACCAGATTTTCCGATCTGGGCCGATGAGCTTCTTATCCCGGTGCTCATGATCCTGATGGCCGTGAAGTTCTTCACGATCCTCTACATCTTCATGCATCTGAAGTTCGATAAGCCGATTCTGACTCGCATCTTTTATACGGGCCTGGTTCTTGCGATGCTTGTATACATCGCGATGTTGGCGACCTTCCGTTTCTGGTTCTGATAGCTCTGCCAGCACGAAAGTTGTCCCTGACTGGTCAGGCCAACTCATACGCACAAGACTGAGAACATGTTCTCAGCGATGCCCTCCTTCGCAGCTCATTGGGAAGTCTGGGGGTTGGTACTTGCCATCGTGGCTGGGGGTCTTTTCGTTGCAAAAGTGATTGGTCCGAAGGTTGTCGAACCAGGCGCTCAGGTTGTGTCACGACGTCAGGCCGTTTCATTTTGGTTGGCTGTTGCGTTTATGACTGCGGCGTCGGTGTGGCCGCTTCATGACATCGCCGAACAGCGACTGTATTCAGGACATATGTTCCAGCACCTTGTGTTGACAATGATTGTCCCGCCGCTCTTTCTTCTTTCGTGTCCTACATGGCTGGCCGAACTCTTCGTGGCCTCGGGTGGACGGTTGTGGCGAGTGGTCCAAGTGCTCGCCACACCGATTTTGGCGTTCGCGTTGTTTAACTCGTTCAACATGCTCAGCCATATGCCGCAGTTCGTAAACACGTCGACAACAAGTGGGCCATTTCACTTCACTGCACACGTTTTGTTCGTGGTCACCGCTCTCATCATGTGGCTACCCGTCTGCGGACCATGGCCGCAATTGCGGCTTTCGATACCTGGTCAGATGGTGTACCTCTTTGCCCAATCTCTTCTTCCGACACTTCCGGCGGCGTGGCTGTGGCTCTCGCACACGGTGGTGTACGACGCATACGACCAACCCATTCGATTGTGGGGAATCTCGGCGAAGAGCGATCAAGAGGCCGCTGGTCTCATTATGAAGGTGATTGAAGCGGCGTACCTTTGGGGAATTATCGGTGTGCTCTTCTTCCGTTGGGCGGCGCGGCATCACAATGCCGATCAAGAGGGTCTCTATCTCACCGAACGCGAAATCCTTGAATGGGAAGAAGGCGAACGTGGTGGCCTTGATTCGTTGCCGGTTGAATCGACTCGTACTTCGTCAACAACGAATGAGTGAAACCCAGATCTAACCGAGTTTGGTTGCAAAACGGTTTGCACAGCGGCGCAGACAACTATTGAGCGGTAGCGTTCTCATATGTTCCGCAGCGCCAACTCTACGAATCGCATCATGTGACCGGCGATCGTTGGCGGCGGATCGCCGATCAGATTGAACAGGTTGATGCAACGCAATCTCTTGGCCACAGAGTGTGTGCTGTTGCTGCCGATCTTCTGTCTGCAGATCATGCGAGCCTCGCGCTTGTTGTGAACCATGCAACAAGTTGGATTGAAGGATCCGATGACGCTGCAATTGTGTTGGACGAGCAACAGTTTTCGCTCGGCGACGGGCCGAGCTTCTTGGCCATTGATTCCCTCGCCCCGGTGATGGGAATTGATATGAACTCGCCAGAGGCTCTCCGACGGTGGCCGGCCTTCGCGCCGGTTGCAATTCGACATGATGCGATTGCAGTCTTTTCTTTTCCGCTCCGAGTTGGGGAAGCTCGCCTTGGCGTGATGAGCGCGTATCGAAGTCAGCCCGGCGAACTCACTGCTGCCGAGTACGCCGACGGGCTCGTTGTTGCATCGTTGGCAACAATGGCGTTACTCCAAGAGCAAGCAGGAGCTTCACCTGGAGATCTTGCAGCGGCATTCTCGCCTGGGGTCATCCACCAATCACAAGTGCAACTCGCAGCCGGCATGGTGTCGGAACAGCTTGATATGTCAATTATTGAAGCGTTAGTGCGCCTTCGTGCCTACGCCTATGCCCACGAACAATCAGTGAACTCGGTAGCACGATCAGTCATCTCTCGGGAGTTGGCGTTCCAAAAAGAGGAAAAGCAATGACGAAATCAACTGAAACAGTGTTTGAGTTGCCAGATGCATCGCAATTGGCGGCGGCCTTTGTGGATCTCGCTCGTTCAGTGAATGACGGCAAAGACATGGTTGAGGTGTTTTCCATGCTTGCTGAACGTTGCGTCACGGTTCTCTCGGTTGAGGCGTGTGGGATTCTCGTCATCGACCCATTGGGCGAACTCGAGGTGATCGGGTCCTCAAATCACTCTGCGCATCTCCTCGACTTGTTTCAGGTGCAGAACTTTGAAGGCCCTTGTCTCCAGTGCTGCAACACCGGAGAAGCGGTGATTGATACGGAACTTTCTGCAACTGGTCCGTGGCCAGGATTTGCAGCCGAAGCGAGAGAACAGGGCTATTTGGCGGTCTACGCAGTTCCACTGGCTGCACGAGGGGTTGTTGTTGGCGCACTCAACCTTTTCGCTCATGAGCCGATTCGGGACGACGAGATTTCCGTTGCTCAAGCCCTCGCCGATGCGGCAACGATCGCGCTACTTCAGGCTGATCCCCATGAGGATGCAGTTGTGGTGACGCGACGCCTCCATATGGTCGTGGAAGAACGGAACACCATTGAACAAGCCAAGGGAGTTCTCTCCCAGCGCTTCAGCATCGACGCAGAAGAAGCTTTTGTGCAGTTGCGCCGTGCCGGAGAGCGCACCGGAACTCGCTTGGTGGATGTTGCCATGTCGGTGGTGACACGAGATAACAGCTACGACGCAGCCCGGTTGCTCGCGAATCCAATTGACTGATTCGGGAGCGATACCGCCTCGACCCAATCTTGAACCAGTATCCGGTGGCTTTGGCACGGTCGCGACTCCGTTGGAGTCTGCCCAGCAGGAAATCAGGGGCTATGTGCCTCATCCTTCTCACCGGTTGAATCGAGGGGAACGGCCTATTGGGGAGCAGGTTGCATCGCAGCCCGAACTCGTCCGTTTCGTCATCGCAATTGTGCCTGCGTACAACGAAGAGGAACGTCTGGGCCGAACGCTTCGTTCGCTTGCGAACCAAACCCGGCCAGTTGATGCCGTGATTGTGGTGGCCGATAACTGCACCGATGGCACAGTTGCTGTCGCTTTAGCGGCGGGCGCTTCGGTGGTTGAAACCGTTGGCAACTCCCACCGAAAAGCAGGCGCACTCAATTTTGCCCTTGGTGAAATTCTGCCAACTCTTGATGAGACTGACGCCGTGTTGTTGATGGATGCAGATACGCAGTTGTCGGAAGGGTTCATTGCGGCGACAACCACGCGGCTGTGGGCGGAACAGAAAGGCCGACAGGTCGGTGCGGTCGGCGGAATCTTCACCGCAGACGATGACGATTGGAAAACTGTCCGCCAACTGCAGACCAACGAATATGTTCGCTATGCCCGCCACTTAGCCCGCCGACAAGGCCGGGCGTTGGTGATGACGGGAACCGGTTCTGTCTTTTCTGTCTCCGCCCTTCGAGGAGTCATGGCAGCACGCATCAGTGGGGAGTTGCCGGACAACGGCGGAACCCAAGGCGTCTACGACACCTCAGCCTTAACTGAAGACAATGAACTCACATTGTGCTTGAAAGCTCTTGG
>WLGJ01000144.1 GCA_009703275.1 Actinomycetota bacterium | reverse complement strand
TTACGCCACACCTCTGGGGGAGACATGACTGACAAGCGATTGCTCGATCGAGTTGCCGTGATCACCGGCGCCGGCGATGGCATTGGCAAGGGGATTGCGCGTCGATTTGCCCAAGAAGGCGCCCGTGTTGTCATCGCCGAGATCGATGGCGAAACCGGACCAATGGTGGCGCAGGAGTTACAAGATGACTTCGGAGTCGAAGCGTTCTACCTCCATACCGATGCGACCAAAGAAGAAGACAATCGCCGCGCAGTGAAGGAAGCAGTGGCTCGATGGGGAACCATCGACATCCTGGTGAATAACGCGTGGGGCGGCGACCGCGCTGGTCTACAGCGTGTCGACAAGATGCCAGATGATGCAATGGACCACGCGTGGCATATGAATGTGATGGGTCCGCTTTGGGCGATGAAAGAAGCGTTTCCCCATATGCGTGCACAGGGCAAGGGACGCATCATCAACATCTGCTCGCTCAATGGTGTGAATGCTCACATGGGCAGCGTTCACTACAACTCCACCAAAGAAGCGCTCCGTTCACTCACTCGCACCGCAGCGCGTGAATGGGCAGGGTTTGGAATTACGGCCAACGTGATCTGCCCCGGTGCCAAAACTGCTGCTTTCCGAATGTTTGAGCAGATGGCCCCGCAGGTGGCGGCGGAATCAGAAGCAGCGAATCCGATGGGTCATCTCGGTGATCCTGAAATGGAAATCGCTCCGGTCGCTTTCTTCCTGGCGAGCGATGACTCTTGCTACATCACTGGCAACACGCTGTTCGCCGACGGCGGCAGTCACATCAATGGCGCTGTTTGGGTCCCCGACCTCAGCGACTGATCTCACTCAACTTTTCATTTCGAACGAGCGACGCAGACGCGTCACGAAAGGTGCACCATGAAAATCGGACTCGTGTGGGGATACTGGCCAGCACAGCCCCCCAAGGACTTTGTTGAAATCACCCAAGAAGCAGAGAAGGTCGGATTCAACTCTGTCTGGACGGCAGAGTCTTGGGGATCCGATGCGTTCACTCCGCTTACGTGGCTCGCAGCAAACACCTCAAAGATCAAACTCGGAACCGGTGTCGTCCAGTTGTCTGCACGTACTCCCGTTGCGACGGCAATGGCGGCAATGACGCTTGATCATCTTTCAAATGGTCGTGTCATTCTCGGCCTCGGTGTCTCTGGCCCGCAGGTTGTCGAGGGTTGGTACGGCCGTCCCTCAAATAAGCCATTGGCTCGCACCCGTGAATATGTCGACATCATTCGCCGGGCGTTGCGCCGCGAGGGGCCGCTCGAGAACGACGGCGAGTTCTACCCGATGCCCTATCGCGGCGAGGGTTCCACTGGTCTTGGCAAACCCCTCAAGATCATGACCCATCCGTTGCGTTCAGAAATTCCGATTTATCTCGGCGCTGAGGGTCCGAAGAACGTCACGCAGACTGCAGAAATCGCCGATGGTTGGCTTCCCCTCTATTACTCGCCGTTCCGTCAAGAGGTGTACGCCGAGCAACTCGCCGCCGCCAAAGAAGGATTCGGAATTAGTTCCCTCGTGACCTTCAATGTCACCGACGACGTTGCGACTGGCCTTTGGCCGGTAAAGGCAACGCTTGGCTTCTACATCGGGGGCATGGGAGCGAAGGGGCAGAACTACCACACCAAGCTCATGGCTCGTATGGGATTCGAAGAAGAGGCCTACAAGATCCAGGACTTGTTCTTTGCCGGTAAGCGCGACGAAGCAATTGCTGCTGTTCCCGACGACTTCGCCGATGAGATCTCATTGGTCGGACCAGCGTCACGGATCAAGGAGCGGCTCGAGCACTGGCGCAACTCGCCAATTACCGAACTTCTCATCTCGGCGCGTAGCCCCGAAGCTCTCCGTCAGGCAGCCGAGCTCGTCAACGGCTGAGCGCGTCGCTTTCTACGTTTTCCTCAACCACTTTCAACATCATTTCCGGAGTCTCGATGTCCTCGTACAACCTTGGTGATCTGCTCGAACTGGTCGCTGCTGCAAACCCTGACCGCCTCGCAGTTGTTGGCGGCGGTACTCGCTACACCTTTGATGAGTTCGATAAGCGAACCAATCAGGTCGCGCAGATGCTCATCGGGCTGGGTTGTGAGCCGGAATCAAAGGTTGCGGTCTACGCGTGGAACCGCGTTGAGTGGGCGGAACTGCTCTTTGGTTCGTTCAAGGCTCGTGTTATCCCGATCAACGTCAACTATCGGTACGTTGCTCACGAGCTTGAATATTTGTTCGACAACTCCGACAGCGAAGTCGTGGTGTTCGAACGTGGATTTGCTCCGGTGATCGACGAGATTCGCTCGAAGCTCACAAAGGTCCGTGAGTTCGTTGTCATCGAAGACGGAACAGATCATCCGACGCCGTGGGCGAAGGACTATGACGAACTCGTCAACGCGCAATCCGACGCAGCATTCACAAACGGGCGCACCGGCGACGATCTTTACTTCCTTTACACCGGTGGAACAACGGGCATGCCCAAGGGTGTCATGTGGCGCCACGAAGACATCTTTTTCGCTGCACTCAGTAGCGCTCTTGGTGCGCCGATTACCTCACCCGAAGAGATCAGTCAGCGTTCGTTGCCTGTCGAATTCGCACTGCCAAGCCTCATCATTGCGCCGCTGATGCACGGTGCGGCGCAGTGGGGAATGTGCAACATGCTGTTTGCCGGCGGTCCAGTCGTTCTCTACACCGGTCACGGTTTCGATGCGCATGAGATTTGGTCGATTGCTGAGCGCGAGAAGTGCATGGGCATCACGCTGGTTGGCGATGCAATGGGTCGCCCTCTTGCCGACGCACTCGTCGATGGAAAGCAGACATGGGACTTGTCGTGTGTGTTCCGAATCGGTTCTGGCGGTGGCGTGTTCTCTCCCGCTGTGCAGCAAGCGTTGAAGGATGCTCTTCCGCACATCATGGTGATGGATAGCTACGGCGCGTCGGAAACCGGTGCCGGCGGTATGTCGGCTGAAGGTGGAGCGCGTCGCTTTATGGTGTCGCCCGAATTGCAGGTGCTCGACGAAAACCTCATTCCGATTTCGCCGGGTTCAGAACAGATCGGTCAGCTCGCCCGAACTGGTCATATCCCGATGGGGTACTACAAGGACGAAGAAAAGACCGCCAAGACGTTTCCGACCGATGCAAATGGCCAACGTTGGTCAGTGCCCGGAGACTCAGCGTCTGTCGATGCCGAGGGCATCGTGACGCTTCTTGGTCGCGGTTCGCAGTGCATCAACACCGGTGGCGAAAAGGTCTATCCCGAAGAGGTCGAAGAGGCACTCAAGGAACATCCGGGCGTGTACGACGCTCTTGTTGTCGGCGTTCCCGATGAGCGTTGGGGTGAGCGAGTCGTTGCGGTGGTGCAGCCTCGCGAAGGTCAGAAGCCGACGCTTGAGGATCTGTCGACCCACTGCCGTAATTTCGTTGCGGGCTACAAGGTACCGAGAGCGATCACCTATGTTGATCAGGTGAAGCGGTCACCCTCGGGTAAGGCCGACTATCGCTGGGCCAAGGAAGCCGCGACCGCCGGAGTGACTGACGTATGAGCGTTGATCTGGGACTCAGTCCCGACCAGGAATCCATTGCAGAACTGTTTGATGGGTTCTTCAGTAACGAAGCTCCACCAGCGGTGGCCCGCGCTGCCGAGCCGCTCGGATTCGATCGAGATCTCTGGAACAAGGTGATCGAACTCGGCGCTCCGGGAATGGGCAGCGCGCCGGAGAATGGTGGCGGTGGCGCTTCGCTCGGCGATCTTGTCGTCGTTGCTGAAACCGTCGGCCGCTCAATCGCTCCGGTTCCTTTGGTCGATCACCTTGCTGCTCTCAGTCTCCTTGCTGACGCTGATCTCGTCGCCGGTGAAGTAATCGCCGCTGTTGCGGTCCGTCCGGCCGACGACAACGGCATCTGGTCACTGGTACCAACTGGCGCTGTTGCCGATGTAGTGGTTGGTGTCGATGGTGACGAAACCGTTGTGGTTCGTTCAGCGCCGCCGATGTCGGGTCCTCGTAATCACGGTTCTATGCCTCTTGCCGATCGTTCGGCTCGTGAAGGCTCCCGAACGGTTCTCGGACCAGCATCACTGTTCGAGACCGTTCTCGACCGATGGAAGCTCCTCACCGCTGCCGCCCTCGTTGGTATCGCAGATGCAGCGAAACAACTTGGCGTTGACTATGTGAAGGAACGCGAACAGTTCGGTGTTCCCGTTGGTTCGTTCCAAGCCGTGCAACACGGTCTTGCTGATCTCCCCGTCGCCATCGACGGCGGCCGTTTGCTTACGCACAAAGCAGCGTGGGCCCTCGACAACGTTGCCGTTGGTCTTCTCGATTGGGCGAACAACGACATCACCGATGGTCCTGCCCTCGCAACAATGGCGCTGCTCTTTGCTGCTGATGCAGCG
>WLGJ01000143.1 GCA_009703275.1 Actinomycetota bacterium | reverse complement strand
GAAGGGCGCGACATTGTCGACGCGCTCGTTCGAGATGCGGCCGCTGCTGGGGCAACGATCATCCTGAGTTCTCACGAACTCGACCGCTCAATCGAGCTTGCTGATGAGATCGTGACGCTCGGCGGAGGAGTTGCTCTCGATGAAGGCGCGGGTGGCGGTGATGTTCATGTTGTCTGACGCATGGCTGATCGCTCGTAAGGATCTCAAACTCGAGATTCGCTCTCGGGTGGCGATCAACCAGGTCATCCCGTTTGCCCTTCTCGTTTTGGTGCTGTTCGCGTTTGCTCTTGATCCCGACCGCGGACTTCTTGAAAAGGCCACTCCGGGTCTCTATTGGATTGCCGTACTTTTCAGCGGCCTGTTAGCGATGCAACGGGCGTTCTCGCTCGAAGCGGCCGACGGTGTGACCGATGCCCTCCGGCTTTCAGGGTTATCTCCGTCCGGCATCTATCTCGGAAAAACCCTGTCGGTGGCGGTGCAATTGCTCGTTCTTGAGTTCCTTCTCGGCGTCGGCGTGGCTGTGCTTTATGGCGCCTCGATCACGGGCTGGCTCCTACTCATGGCCACGGTCGTGGTCGCGACCGCGGCGATCTCGACCGCCGGTACCCTCTTTGGCGTCGTGGCAGCGGGTCTCCGAGTTCGTGAAACCCTCCTTCCACTTCTACTGTTGCCAGTACTTGCTCCGGTGTTGATCGGAGCGACCCGTGCCTTCGAGGCAGCGCTCAGCGGAACACCGTCCGAGGGCTGGCCGTGGGTTGGGTTGATGAGCTTGTTCGCTGTTGTGTATGCGGTGGCTGGAATCTTCGGATTCGGCCCTTTGATGGAGGAATCGTGACCACCGAGACCGTCGGGTCAGTTGAGGCCAGCGCAAGCGGGCCGACCTCTACCGGTTCGCGCGCCACCATGATCCTTGGCATTGTCACGCTCGTAGCTCTCGGAGTACTCGTGCTCTTTGGGCTCATCCTGAGTCCGGCCGACGAGAGCCAGGGTGATTCAGTTCGGATCATGTACGTGCATGTGCCGTCGGCGACGCTTTCGTACGTCGGTTGTTTCCTTACTGCGATCGGTTCGGCCGTCTACTTGTGGCGTAAGTCGCAATGGTGGGAACTCGTTGCCTACGCAGGGGCTGAAGTCGCTGCGCTGTTTACGGCGTTCACGCTGATCACCGGAATGCTCTGGGGTCGACCCACATGGGGCGTTTATTGGGTGTGGGATGCGCGGCTTACCTCTGAAGCGCTTCTCATGCTTTTGCTGCTCGGGTACTTGGCGGTCCGCCGTCTTGCCGCCGACTATGAAGTTCGTGCCAAACGCGCAGCAATCATCGGGCTTCTGCTTGTGCCGAACGTCATCATTGTTCGCCAATCAGTTCAGTGGTGGCGCACACTGCATCAAACACCCACCATCTCTCTCTCCGGTGCAGAGATTCAGGGCTTGATGCTCTTTTCTCTCTTCACCGGCTTTGTTGCGATCACGCTGGTTTTCATTTGGATGGTCATCCATCGATTCCGGGTCGCGTGGCTTGAAGAGCAACTCGAAGCTGAAGGTCTTGACACAGCAATTGCTGAACGACGCGCCGAAGGGGTGATCTCATGAGCACCACCTTCGATGTTGCTCAAGCCACTGGAACGTGGCCATTTGTGGCTGCTGCGTGGGCTGTCGTGTTTGGCGGCATGGGCGCCTACGCACTTGTCACGGTTGTGCGCGGTCGTCGCTTAAGTAAGCAGGTTCCACCGGAGAAGCGTCGATGGAGCTGACGCCGCGTACCGGTCCCGAATCTGAAGGCGGCGACGCAGCATCGGTCGCGCCTCGCAAGAAGCGTCGCATGAGTCTTCCGGCGTTAGCGCTCCTCATCGCGGTCATCGCAGTCGGAGGTTTTGTGGTGGTGCAGGCGCTGGGAAGCGCTACCACCTTCTATCGAAACGCCGACGAAGCAGTTGCTCAACGTGAATCACTTGGCGTGAAGCGGTTTCGTTTGCAAGGGACTGTTGTTCCCGGAACCATCGTGCAAACCGGCGACGGAGTCACATTTGAAATCGCGTACAACGGAGTGCCGATAACGGTTCAACACGTTGGCGATCCACCCGAAATGTTCAAGGAGAACCAAGCGGTTCTGCTCGAAGGACATTTTGTTGCTGCTGGCTCAACCACCTACGACTCAGATCTCATGATTGTGAAGCACAGCGAGGTCTACAAAGAAGAGGAAGCCGATCGACTCAACCAGGCTGAGGTGAACGGGAACGTTCCCGTCACCACGGTTCGGAGCGGCTCGTGAATCTCGCACTTGGACGTGCAGGAATCACTCTTGGTTTTGCTGCGGCGATTCTTGGCGCCGTCACGGTTGGTTACGGACTGATCCGTCATCGTCCCGAACTTGTCCGGTTGTCTCGTTGGTATGCGGGGCTGGTCTTCCTCGGTGGACTGCTCGCTGCGATCGCGATGGAACGAGCACTCATCACCCGTGACTTCACGGTGCTCTACGTCGCCGATAACGGTTCGACGAAAACCCCGGCGCTCTACAACTTTGCAACGCTGTGGGGGGCTCTTGAAGGATCGATCATTCTTTGGGCGCTGATCCTCGGCGGCTATCTGATGGCGGTGGTGTTGAAGTTCCGTAAGCGTCTTGCTGATCCGCTTGTTGGTTGGGCGATTTTCACGATTCTTGTCGTTTGCATCTTCTTCTTCTGGATGATGGTTGGACCAGCCAATCCGTTTAAGAGTTTCTCCCCGCCACCGGGTTTCGACGGTCCAGGTCCGAATCCGCTGCTGCAGAACCATCCGCTTATGGCGTTTCATCCGCCGATGCTGTACCTCGGCTACGTCGGGTTCACCGTTCCGTTTGCCTTCGCTATCGCTGCGTTGATCACCGGTCGCGTAGGCGAAGGTTGGTTGCTGGCTACACGTCGTTGGACCCTCATTGCTTGGGGTTTCCTCACAGTAGGAATCCTCCTCGGTTCCTGGTGGTCCTATGAAGTTCTTGGCTGGGGCGGCTACTGGGCCTGGGATCCAGTGGAAAACGCTTCGCTGATGCCATGGCTAACTGGTACTGCGTATTTGCATTCTGTGCTTGTGCAGGAACGCCGCGGCATGTTGCGGGTCTGGAACATCTCGCTGCTGTGCGCAACCTTCGCGCTCACGATCCTTGGCACATTCATCACGCGATCTGGCGTTCTTGAATCGGTTCATGCGTTCACCACATCGGGAATTGGTGTCGCACTTATTTCCTTCTTTGCTCTCATTGTGCTGTCAACGGTTGTGCTCATCGGATGGCGCGGTGATCGCTTGCGATCACCAGGTCGAATCGATTCCCCGTTGTCTCGCGAAGGCGCGTTCCTCGCGAACAATGTTTTGTTTGCGGCTTTCGCATTCGTGATCCTTCTTGGCACGCTGTTCCCGTTGATTGTTGAAGCAATCAACGACGACCGAATTTCGGTCGGGGTCCCGTATTTCAATCGAATGACGATGCCGATTGGATTGACGCTGCTTTTCCTGATGGCGATTGCCCCGGTTCTTCCCTGGCGCAAGGCCAGCGGAGAGTTGTTGCGCCATCGATTGATTTGGCCTGCGTGGATCGGTGTTGGCTCAATGATCTTCGCGGTCGTTATCGGTGCCCGCGGTTTTGCTCCGGTGTTGGCATTCGGGCTTGGCGGATTCGCTGCAGGCTCTGCCGGTCGCCAAGTTGTGCTCGCGACTCGGCGACAGGGCTGGCGTGGTCTGGTTGGCCGAGCAAACGGCGGGATGATCGTTCATCTAGGTGTCGTGATGATCGCCGTCGCGTTTGCGGCAAGCAGCAGTTACGTTCGCCAAGCGGAGTTCACGCTCACGCAGGGTCAATCTGCTCAGTTTGCGGGTCACGAACTGGTTTACGTGGGCCAGAACATCAAACAAGAGTCCGCCAAGATCGTGGATCAGGTACTAATCACTATCGACGGCACCGGTCCTTGGGCTCCCTCGCTCAACAAATTCGCGAACGGCAACCAAACAATTGGAACGCCGTCGGTTCGTACGACCTTCACCGATGATGTCGCCTTGTCAGTGATCGATATCAAAGATGGCGAAAACGGTTCGGTAACCATTCGCGTCACGGTGCAACCGCTCATCATGTGGCTGTGGATCGGTGGCGGAGTGATGGCACTGGGCACCTTGCTCGCCGTCTTCCCTGGCCGCCGTCGCAATCCGCTTGATGCAGTATCTGCGCCGGTAGCGGCGGAGCCTCCAAAAGATCCGACGGGAGTCACCGTATGACGGCCTCGTCAGGTGAGGCAGCGGCGCCTCGAGGTGGCAGCAAACTCGCGCGCAACGCAGCGATTGTTGTTGGCGTTGTTCTTGTTGCGCTTATTGCTCTTCTTGCCACGCGTGGCACAAGCACGCCCATCTCAAGTCAGATTGTTGGTCAAGCAGCACCGGACTTCACCGGAGTGGAGCTGGACGGTTCAACCTTCCGAATGGCGAATCATCGGGGTGAG
>WLGJ01000142.1 GCA_009703275.1 Actinomycetota bacterium | reverse complement strand
TGGCGACCTGATCGCTCAGGTACGGGACTCCAAAGTGAAGGCCATCTTCGGCTCCGAGGTCTTCCCGAGTCCGGTGCTTGAACAGATCGGACGCGAGACCGGCGTCACCTATATCGACGTTCTTCGTGACGACGATCTTCTTGGTGAACCCGGAGATCCTGAGCATTCTTTTCTTGGGCTCATGCAGTTCGATTACGTCACCATGATTGAAGCCCTTGGTGGCGACGCTACGGCTCTTCGCAATCTCGACATCACTGACGTTGCACCTGACACGGCCAACTACCCGCAGTGACACGTCTGATCGAGCTCGATGGAATTTCGCATTCCTATGGCGGACCGACCGTGCTCGAGCACGTCCATCTGACGATCGATGAAGGCTCGTTCCTTGGGGTCATCGGCCCTTCCGGATCGGGAAAGACCACGTTGTTGCGTTTGGTGCTCGGAAATCTCCGACCCACCGAGGGCGTGGTGCGGCGTAGGGCTGATCTGCGGATCGCGTATGTTCCCCAGGTCGAAACGGTCAACTGGAACTTCCCCATCACGGTGAGTGAGGTCGTCCTGATGGCGGCCGCGGCCAAGTGGTATCGACCGCGTGCCACCGAGTCAGAGCGCAAACGCGTGGCTGAGTTACTTGAGCAACTCGGACTCGGCGGTTTTGAACACCGCCACATCCGCGAACTCTCCGGCGGTCAGCAACAGCGGGTGTTTCTCGCCCGCGCCCTTCATCGGGATCCCGAACTTCTCGTTCTCGATGAACCAACCTCGGGTGTCGACGTGCGCACCCGTCATGAAGTTGTCCATCTACTCACCGATCTTCATCGCAAAGGCACGTCTGTTGTGCTCTCTACTCATGACATCAACGGTCTTGCTGCGCATCTGCCGTTAATCGCCTGCGTCAACCGCGAACTCATCGCAGTTGGAACTCCCGCCGAAGTTCTCACCTCTTCGGTTCTCGAACGCACGTACGGAGCGCCGATGGAAGTTCTCGAACACGGCGGCATGCTCCTCGTCACCGACAGCCCGATGGGAATCGAATGACACTGTTCGAACCATTCCAGTTCGAGTTCTTTCGCAACGGATTCATGGTTGCCACACTCGCCGGGGCCATCTGCGGTCTCGTAGGTGTCTATGTCGTCTTGCGCAGCATGAGCTACATCGGTCACGGGCTCTCGCATTCCATCTTCGGCGGCGCGGCGGCTAGCGCAGTTCTTGGCGTGAACTTTTATCTCGGCGCGGGAATGTGGGGTCTTCTCTCTGCACTCATGATCGGACGAGTTGCTCGCCGCGGAAAGATCGGTGCCGACGCCGCCATTGGGGTGATCACGACTGCTTCGTTCGCGCTCGGTCTCGCACTCTCAAATGTGTTCGGTCAGGCAAGGCGATCTATCGAGGCGGTCCTTTTCGGCTCCATCCTTGGTGTTACGACGCTTGAAGTCCTCGCTGTCGCTTGCGTTGGTTTGCTCGCGGTTGCCATCATCTGCGCCTTTTATCGCAAGCTTCTTTTCGCAACGTTCGATCCGGAAGTTGCCGATGTCACCGGCGTCAATGTTGGCCGCATGGAAGCGCTGCTCATGCTCATGCTCGCTGTCACGATTCTCTTCACAATGAAGATCGTCGGTGTTCTGCTCATCAGCGCACTGCTCGTGACCCCAGCGGTTATCGCCCGCATGGTGACGGACTCATTTGCCCGCATGCTCGTGATCGCCCCTCTCGTCGGAGCGGCCTGTGGGGCTGTCGGTATGGTCATCAGCTACCACGCCGACATTTCGTCGGGAGCAGCGATCATCCTGCTCGCCGCATTCGTTTTCATCGTCGTCTACACGGTCACTGGTGCCCGTGGCCGCGGCAATGCCGGCGGCATGATCCACTGATCACTCGGGCGTAATCAGTTCCCAGATCTGGCCATCGGCCGTATCGCGAACCTCGACACCAGCTTCTGCGAGGCCGTCGCGAATCTGATCGGACAAGTCGTAGAGCTTTGCCAGGCGAACCTCCGAACGAGCCGAAAGCGCAATCTCGACGAGCGGGCCTACGACCTCTCGCGGATCAGTGAGTCCGCCCTTGGACGCCTCGCCCAGTCGAACGATCATTGATCGCAATAGCGCTCGCGCTTTGTCCATCTCATCGCTCTGAAGCGTGTCAGCGGACCAGCCGCGAATCGCATCATCGAGGTCGAGAGTGGCGGCAACCGCTCCAGCAGCATCGCGTTGTTCCATTGAACGATCGAACTCGGCGCTGCAGCGATCGACGTCTGCCGCCAGCGAAGCTTCGATCTTTTTCGATGCAGTGGCCGCAACCGAACTTTCGGTGACGGCAGGCTCGGACGAAGGCACGCTTTGACCAGTTGCTTTTGCTGAAGAACTCTTCGGACCTTGCCGCAACACATCAATCGAGACGGTCTCGCCGGTCGGAATCTCCATCGAGACGCCGTTGCGACGAATGGTGACGACGCCGAGTCCCACAATCTTCGCGGTGTCCGCGTCGAGATCCAGGATCACACCGGTGTGTTCATCGACACCGAGCACGAATGCGCCTTCGGGGAGAAGTGCCTCCATCATCTTGAGCCGTCGTTCTCCGAGATAACAGAACCGAGTGTCGTGATGGCCACCTTCGGTGTTGTTGTAATGCGGAATGACTGCAACAGGCAGACCGATTGGCGTCAATAGATCAAGACCATCGAGCCAATACGGATCGGCTCCTGACTTGTAGATCTCGTACACCGGCACCGTGCTGATCCCGAGTGTGAGTGCGGCCGCGCTCGAGAATGTCACTGCACCGTCGGTCTGCAATTTTTCCGCAAGTAGTTCAGGAAGCGGTGTTCCGGCCCACTGGCGCAATGCATAGGTGGGACTACCAGGGCCGGCAAAGACGAATCGGGCCTGCCTGATCGCGTTGAATGCGACTTCGCGCTCGAATGTTGTTTCGGCAGCGACATCACGGAGGCCGGCAACATCGACGACGCGGTTGAGTGACACCTTGAAGTATTCGACCGTTTTCGCCGAGAGTTCGTCGGCGTTCTCCTGAAAGCCGAATGGCGTGTCGAGAAAGATGGACGGAACAGGCGCACCAGCAACAGGTGACGACGCTGAGAGTTGCTCAAACACCTCGCGATGAGGCTTCACCATCGTGGGCGATGTCTCACCGCTTCCCATGATCGTAAGTAAACGGGTCATTCGGGTACAGCCTCCTGAGCAAATTCCACAAGCACTTCGGCCAATCGGACCGGATGCTGGGCATGAATATCGTGATGGGCCGGCGCGAACCAGTGCGCCCGACCATTCGGAAGAAGTTCAAGCGCCGCGTCTACTGCGACTCGCTTGTCGGTGCTCCATGCAACATCGCCACTGTCGGCCGGCACCAACAAAGTGGGAACGGTGATGAGCGCATAGCGCGTTGACGGTTGATGGCCATAGAGCGCCTCGAGAATCGCAAGGTGCCGGTCGAGTGTCAGCCAAGGAGCGATTGTGCCGTCCGGGCGAATCTCGAAATTCGCCATCGCACCCACAATTCCGGTTTCGGGCCAATCGGCATTGCCGTCACGCATCCAGCGTTCCATCGATGCTGCCGGCGTTCCGATTAGATGTGGCGGCGTAAGCATTTCTTTGCACGCGGCCCAGTCATCGAACCGGCTCGCCAGCTCGATGAACCCACCGTCGACTGCAACGACTGCGCCAGGAATGTCCGGGTGGGTCGCTGCAAGTTCAAGAACAACGTTTCCACCCCAGGATTGACCGACGACTATCGGTCGGTGGAATCCAAGTTCACTGATCAGAACGACAAGATCGTTCACGATCGTTGTGAAGTCGTAGCCATCGTCGGGTTTGTCTGATTGACCGTGTCCGCGTTGATCGATCCACACGACGGGATGGCCAGCCGCCGCCAGTTCCGCCGCGACTCCGTCCCACATGCGCGCGTTCGAGGCCAGACCATGAACCAGTACGAACGGTATGCCGGTTTGATCAAGACCGCTGGCCAGCGCCCGCAATTCGACGCCGGGTGCAACTGTTATCCGAAGTTCTTCGGTCGTCATTTCTTGTTCCGTCCCGCATCGGCAATCGACTCACACAAGCCAATAGTCGACAACACATCGGCACTTGCTCGCGGCCACGGTGTCGAGCCGCGGACCGCGTCGACAAAAGCGCCGATCATGAGCGCGTAACAGTTCGCTCCTTGGATCCGATGCTCCTCGATACTTCCGTCAGAGCGCGTGATCACGAAGACCGAACCGTCGGTACCGGGGGTGAACGGACGATCAACCCGTAGTGATCCGGCGGTTCCGTCGATCTGCAGCGACTGATTTTCGGGGAGTTCGAATGAGGTCAACACCGAGGCAGTGACTCCTGCAGAATTGCGCAGCCAGGTCGAAGTGGTCAGATCGATTCCGGTATCGGCGGTAGTGATTTGCGCTTCGATCCCAAGTTGCCCAGAACCGAGTATCCGTTGCACTGGGTCGAGGCAGTAGATGCCGACATCAAGAAGAGCCCCGCCGCC
>WLGJ01000141.1 GCA_009703275.1 Actinomycetota bacterium | reverse complement strand
CGAAATCATCGGGCGCCTTGCGCTCATTTTCTCTGGTCCCGACGCCGGCACAGATCCCACCGTCCTCGACGCGATGCTGCTCGATGGCGCTCTTCAGGCAGCGATCGATGGAACCAACTCCCCCATTGCCAATCGATCCATCGACGAACTGCGGGCAATCGTTCAGTCAGATACTTCGCGCACGGGCGTCGACCAGATTCTCGACGTGATGATTCGAACTGGTTCTCGAGGCGATTGGTTTGGCGCTGTTCCCGACGGACTTTCTCTTGATGTCTTCGAGGCCAACCCTCATGGCATCGATTTGGGTGCCCTTGAACCTCGCCTCCCCGAAGCCCTGCGCACTGAATCGGGCACGATCGAACTCGCGCCGCAGATCATCGTCGACGAACTGGCCCGCTTAGCTGACACTCTCAACAAGCCTGTCGACACCAGCGGCCTTGTGCTTATTAGCCGTCGACACTTGCAATCGAACAACTCGTGGATGCATAACGTCGAAGCACTCGTGAAGGGCAAAGTACGTTGCACTCTTCTCGTGCACCCCACCGACGCAACGCGACTTTCACTCACCGATGGTTCTGACGCAGTCATTGCCTCGCGAGTCGGTTCGGTGACGGCGCCAGTTGAAGTCACCGAAGAAGTTCCGGTTGGCGTCGTAAGCCTTCCTCACGGTTGGGGTCATGACATGGCCGGCACCCGATCACAGGTCGCCTCCAAACGGCCTGGTGTGAACTCGAACCTTCTGACCGACCCTGAACTCCTTGATCCGTTGTCGGGTAACGCCATACTGAATGGCATTCCCGTCACCGTTGTTCCCGCCTGACTCAGTTAGGTCAGCGGAGTTTCTGCCGGTGTCGGATGCACTGCGTTCGCTTCCGCCTCTGCTTCGGCTCGAAGTGCCCGAGTCAGGAACAGGAAGACAACACCCCACAGAAGGCTTCCGCCACCGATGATTGCAATCGTTGTCGACACTCCGACGAGTCCGCTGATTGCGCCAGCGAAAAGCAACGAGAGACTCATAGCCAGGGTCACTAATGATGCATCGACCGCGAAGATTCGGCCTCTGAGTTCATCGGGCGTGAGCACCTGTAATCCATAGGTCGTGAGCGCCCACTGCGCGCCGCCACCCATATGAGCGATCGTCACGCCAAGAACAGCGAGAAACAGGTACGGCGCAAACGCGACTCCGAGATACATCGCCCCGTAACCAATGGCCGCAAACCCACTGGCAAGAAGTACGCCGTGAATTCCTCGCCTCACTAAA
Organism: Actinomycetota bacterium; assembly: GCA_009703275.1. GTDB lineage: Bacteria > Actinomycetota > Acidimicrobiia > Acidimicrobiales > Acidimicrobilacustridaceae > Acidimicrobilacustris. The sequence continues at coordinate 3,356 of WLGJ01000141.1, read as the reverse complement.
CGAATGATTAAGAGCGGTCCAAGCACGACGCCAATCCCTCGACCAGCGAGAAGAAGACCAATCGCGCCATCGCTGCCGCCGAACTTCACCGTCGCTAGCACCGCCAACATGCCGACGACCCCGGCGCCAAAACCAAACCCGATATGAGAACCAATGAGCGCCATGATTGCGGGATGGCGCCGAGCATGCGCAAGTACCTCACGCGTATCGCGCAATGGATGCATGCGCTCGGTACGAACTTTTTGGGGTCCATCAGCCTGAAGCGATTCACGGATCGTCACGATGAGCAGCGCAGCAACGACAAAGCTTGCAGCATTAGCGAGAAACGCAGCATCACGCCCAAAGGCAACCGTGAACAGGGCACCGAGCCCTGCGCCGATCGCGAGCATCGCTCCCCAGGTTGCACCCATCATCGAAGTAGCGGTGGCGAGATCTTCTTCTTCAACAATGTTCGGAATACCCGCTTGAGCTGCGGGACCAAAGAACGAACCCAGCGCCGTCACACCGCCCTGTGCAACAAACACAATCCATGGCATTCCATGTCCCGCCAACAAGAACAGAAGTGCAGCGGCGGCTTGTGCTGATGACGCAAGAATCAAAACCTTGCGACGATCGAAACGGTCAGCCACTGGCCCCGCAATCGGACCCATCACAAACGTGGGCAAGGTTTGCGCGACCCAGAAGGCAGACGCGAGAAAATCCGAACCAGTTGCATCGAGCAATAGGCCAATCGCCGCCACAGCAGCGAACCAGTCACCGCCGTAGCTGATCACCTGTGCGGTGAACAGTTTTCGAAATGCAGAATTACGTCGAAGCAGCGACCACATCAGTGGTCAGGCCGGATTCCAACCGTCGACCATGCCCGTGAGTCCGGTGGGCTCATGTGGGCCGAACGACAACTGCTCGAGCACGCCGACACCGACGCGATCACCCATACGCACTTTGCACAGGGTCTGGATGTGAATACATGAAGGATCCTGCGGGTTGAATTCGTCCAGCGGAATCGATTCGCTTCCAACTTCAAGTGGTCCGTGCAGAGAACCATGTGACCAATGCGGATGCATGTAACCGATACCGCGCATGCGGAAGGTGTACATCGGCTCGAATTCGATGCGATCAATCGTGCCATCGGAATGGCTCACTTCAATGGCGGCCGATTCCATTTCGCGTCGACCCTTTTGCCACTGCAGTTCGTAGCGAATGTTGCTCACTTCTTCAGGCTCGACGATGTCGTCACCCCAGGTAGGAGCGTCGGGCGATTCAAGAATCGGTACGACTAGTGCTGATTCCATCCACCGAGTTCCGTCGGCCCGTTCGAACATTGCGAGATGCGTACACATATCGTCGAAGTGCAACGGAGCCCACAACCAGAAGATCTGCATTTCGCCAGGAGTGAAGTTTGTTGGCGTTTGCACACCTACGCCACGCACACCCCAGGAACGATCACGCACGCCAAATGTTGATTCGGCCTTTACCTCGATGACCTGACCCTTGACGTTGATCGTGCCTTCCCATGTTCCCCACTGCGTCAGGCGCGTGTAGTCCATGATCTTGACGTTGTTGCGCACGATCGTTTGCTTGGGCTCTTCAATCGCTGCGGTACGAGCACGGAATAACAAGTCACAAGAGATGTCTTCATCGTTCGGCGCAACGGTGAAACGGATTTCCTTCAATGGCTCGGGCACGGAAATAGAGATCGGACCGATCGTTGTTTCTCGTCCGAGCGGCATTGCCCCTGAAGCGAAGATCGAATGCTCGACGCCATCGACGACAACACTGAAGGCGGCATCGATCACACCACGGTTCGGGTAGTGCCCCATGGCGCCACCGATGAAGAACGCTCCGTCACGATCGCAACCGTTGAAGAAGTAACGGTCGTAATGGTTGGGATCAGCACTGACGGTCTGGACGATTGGATCGCCCGTTTGATGGATCGGGAAATCATCGAACGGAGTAATCATGGCGCTTCCCCCTGAGGTTGGTTCCTATGCGACAACGGCCGCCCACAGGCGGCCGAAGTGCTTGAGAGTGGACCCGACTGGACTCGAACCAGCGACCCCTTCCGTGTCGAGGAAGTGCTCTAGCCAACTGAGCTACGGGTCCTTACAAGGCCCCGAACTCTAGCAGCACCCCGACCCCAACCTCCCAAGCGGGACACCTACGATGGTCAGGCGATGTCTACTCAGAGACCCACAAAGCGCTCTCGTGCCGCCATCGCTGCACTCGCAGGCGTGGCCACTGTGACCGCTGGGGCCATGTTCATTACCTCCCGCACAGGTTCATCAATTGGTCGTGCCGATTCGGCCGACTCCATCGAACTCATCACCGCCACCACCGAGGCCGAGACCACGACGCTTCCGTCGACCACGCTCGCCCCCACGACCACTCTTCCGCCGCCGACCACGACAACGAAGGCATGGCCAAAAGGGCCCGTGCTCACGATTCCGGCTGCCGGCGCTGTCCCTGTCATTTCCAGAATCGCAACCGCCGATCCCGTCGTATTTCTCACCATCGACGATGGCTACATTCGTGACCCGCGGGTACCGGAACTTCTTGCTCAGTTCAAGATTCCGGCCACATTGTTTGTCAACCAAGGCCCTTACCTTGCCGACCCCGATTACTTCGCGCGGGTTACCGCTTCTGGCGGCTCCATCAATTCGCATACAAAGTCACACAGATTGCTGACGAAACTTTCCGCGTCAGCACAGCGCGCTGAAATCTGCGGAATGCGCGACATCATCGGCCAGCATGTCTTCGTTCCCGGCCACTTGTTTCGCGCCCCCTTCGGGGTGAGTAACACCGCAACACAAACAGCGGCGGGCAGTTGTGGCATCAACGCCGTGCTGTCGTGGCACGCGACATTGAATGATGGACGCGTGCAATATCAGCAGGGCGATCAGCTGCAGCCTGGCGACATCGTCCTCACCCACTTCCGAGACGACCTCTACGACAACATTCGGGCGTTGATCTGGCAGAGCGCCATTCAGGGCCTGACCATTGCGCCGATCGAGGACTATTTACCTCTTCCCGGAGACGGCTAGGCTCACTCTCGCCTGGCGGCGTGGCCGAGTGGCTTAGGCAGGGCCCTGCAAAGGCCCGTACCCCAGTTCGACTCTGGGCGCCGCCTCCAGCAGAACGAAGGCCCGGCCGATTGGCCGGGCCTTTTCTGTCGTTCGGGACATCTCCAAAGTGAAGTACCGATAACTGACCGCGCTACGCTCGCTGCTACACGGGGCGGAACCTGAGTTCTCCCTGCACGCCCATGGAGGACCGATGTCCAGCTTGATCACCACGCCGACACCTAACCGCGCTTCACGGCGCTCACATGCCCGTCGCGGAGGCGCAGTTGGAGCAGG
>WLGJ01000140.1 GCA_009703275.1 Actinomycetota bacterium | reverse complement strand
GTGCGACTCCCGCGTCATGGTGCTTCGTGTCCAGTTGCCATCGCGGTTTCTTGTGCCGCCGATCGTCAGGCTCTGGGAAAGATCACCGCCGACGGAATCTTTCTCGAGCAACTAGAGCACGATCCCGCCCAGTTCCTTCCCGAAGTAACCGACACCATTCTCGGGGGCGATGTTGTTGCAATTGACTTGAACCGACCCATGTCCGAGATTCGCGAGACGCTCTCGAAGCTTCCGATCAAAACTCGACTGAGCCTCAGTGGTCCAATGGTCGTGGCTCGGGATATCGCACACGCAAAGTTGAAGGAACGCATTGACGCTGGCGAAGGACTCCCGCAGTATCTGAAAGATCACTGCGTGTATTACGCCGGACCAGCAAAGACCCCCGAGGGTTACGCCTCTGGCTCATTTGGTCCCACCACAGCTGGTCGAATGGATTCTTATGTCGACCTCTTCCAGGAGAACGGTGGCAGCTTCGTCATGCTGGCGAAGGGCAACCGCTCGAAGGCCGTCACCGATGCGTGCAACCGCCACGGTGGTTTCTACCTCGGCTCTATCGGTGGACCCGCTGCTCGCCTCGCTCAGGACTGCATCAAGTCCGTTGAGGTTCTCGAATATCCGGAACTCGGGATGGAAGCGGTCTGGAAGATCGAAGTCGAAGACTTCCCGGCGTTCGTCGTCGTCGACGACAAGGGCAATGACTTTTTTGAAGAAGTCATCAAGAGCCGCCCAGTCACACTTCGCTGACCCCTCTTCGCAATCTGATATTTCCTTCTGGTTCGCCTTGATGTCAGCAGCCGTCCACCTGGCGTTTCTACGGTGATCGCCTGAGCGCAACACCCGCTGCGCAACCGTTGGTCACCTTGAAGCGCATCTCTGTTCTCCTACTTTTCCTGGCTTTGGCCTCGACCATCGCAGTAACGCGCCCACTGCCGGCGACGGCAGCACCTAAGAGTGAAATTGAAGAGGCGTTAGTCGCCTACGAAAGTCGGCTGACTCCCCTCGTTGCCGCCATTGGAGAACTTCAAAACAGCCAGAGAAACCACCTCGAGAAGCTTGAGCAGGTCTCGTCTGCTTCAGCGTCACTTGAAGCAGCTCGTCAGCGCCTCGAGGAGAACCGGTCCCGATTCGCGGCTCTTGCCGTCTACGCCTACATGGATCGAGGCGGTCGGGGTGTCGACGCAGAAGCAGGTTCGCAACGCGGAGTTGCCCTCGCCTCGTCGCGGCTTCGATCCGACGAACGCGATGTGCGCAGCGCCCAAGAGAATTTGGATGATTCGCTTGATGCGGCCAGGGATGCTGCTGGCACCGAGGATCGAGCCCAGTCTCGGGTCGCAACACTTGACCAAAAGGCAGCAGAACCGCTTGCCACCCTTGATCAACGACTCAAGGAGGTCGCCCCGACTCTTCCCGGCGCTGCGTTCAGCGCCTACCGGCGTGCGTCATCAATGTTGCAAGAAACAGACGGCCGTTGCGAGGTTCCCGCTGCACTTCTTGCCGGAATCGGCAGGATCATGAGCAACCATGGAAGGGCAGAAGGATCCCAGCTTCAGACTGGCGGACTCACTTCCGATCGATTGGTTGGGCTCGCTGGGTCGCCGACTGCCGACGTTGACGGGGGCCAAATCGATCTATCGCCCGTGACCGATTCGCGGGTTGGACCTCTCCAAGTCCTCCCGGGTCAATGGCTGGAGTTCCTCCCCGTCGGCGCCATCGAATCCTCACCTGACTGGATTTACTCCTCAGCCATAGTCACCGGTCGCGTGCTTTGTTCGGCAGGCAAAGGACTCAAGTCAAACGAAGGAATACACCGAGCTCTCAACGCCTTCACCAATAACGCGTCACTCACCGAAGCCATTCTCGGATCAGCGCGTCAGATCGCTCGAACGACCGACATCGGATTAGGGACGGTCCCATCGGACCCACGAGTGAAGACAGCATTGGAGTATCTCGAGACCTCACCGTTCGATCGCGAATCGGTTGAGTCTGCGCGAGCAACACTCATCGCATGGTCACAGTTGCGGCTCGGTACGCCCTACTCACAGTGCCTTGGCATAGATGTCCGTCCTCAAGATCCCGAATGCCCACCCGGAACAAATCGTTTTGGCAAAGGATTCTTTGACTGCTCGGGGTATGTGAGCACTGCCTACGCGAGCATCGGTATCGCTATCCCGACCACTACTGATGCCATGTTGCTTCATGGAGGCTTCGGTCAACTCAAAGTGGGCGACGAGTACTCCGAAGAAAACGATCTCGCTGGCGACGTGCTGTTAATGGATGGCCACGTTGCACTTTCACTGGGGAATGGATCAATCATCCACGCCAGTGGCGGCCAGTTGACGGAGGAACCGTTACCTGCGTGGGTCCGCAACGGTGTCCTCGGCGTGTACCGGCCGCTCATCTGATCGAAATCACGAACGCGGAGCGGGGCTCCACGGTTTGTCGCGGTACATGTCACGCAAGTCCTGCTTCAGCACCTTGCGAAGCGTTTGGTTGCGTGGAAGTTCGTCGACAACCTCAAGTTGTTCCGGGATCTTCTGGACCATGAGATCGGCACCCTTCAAGAACGACACCATCTCACCAAACTCAAGATCGTCAGTTCCGGCTGCGCGCTCAACAACGGCACACACACGCTCACCGCGCTCCTTGTCGGGAAGTCCGATCACCGCAACATCGCCAACCTTTGGGTGCTGGTAGAGAAGGTCTTCAATCTCTTTGGCTGAGATGTTTTCACCCTTGCGGATGATGACGTCCTTGAGGCGACCGGTGAGAACCATGTGACCATCAGCATCGAGGTGGCCGACATCTCCGGTGCGGAACCATCCCTCATCGTCGAAAGCATCGGCGTTCAGAGAAGGATCGGTGTAGCCCTTGAAGACCATTGGTCCCTTCAGACGAACTTCCCCGTCTTGCCCCTGCGATGCAACGGCACCTTCAAGGGTGACGATACGAATCTCACATGCAGTTACCGGCTTACCGTCGGTGTACATAAGTTGTGCTTCGGTGTCGTCCGGACCGCTTTGAGAAATCATCGGACATTCGGTCATTCCGTAGCCGTGGCAAACGGGAATGCCCATTTCTGCCATAACTTCGACGTACATCTCGGGTGGCTTCGGTGCGCCGCCGCCAGAGAGCAACCGGAGCGAAGGGATGATCTTCTCGCCAGGTTGCGTACGTTGCTTGGCCAGATACATCTGGTAGAACGCGGGACCGCCACCGGCCATTGTTGCTCCCTTACGAGCAAACAATTCGACAGCAACATCCAAAGAGAACGCCTCAATCAGCACCGCACCGCAACCGCGATACAGGAGCATCATCAGGTAATCGGGTCCGGCGATGTGGGCATACGGGAAAGCAATCGATCCGATGTCGTCGGCAGTAAGTGAAACTGCGTTCGCTAGACCGAGACCGCCGGCCATAAGCGTGCCGTCGGTATGGCGAACACCCTTGGGCGCAGAGGTTGTTCCAGAGGTGTAGTAAATCCAACGGACTTCGTCGCCGTTGGTCGGAGCCGGAGGAAGCGTGTATGGCTCGGCCTGTGGCAACTGGTCATACGCAATCATCACGGTTGGCTCGATACCGAGATCGTCCATGATGCGCCCGGCCATCGCGTTGAAATCGAAGCCGTTCCAATCACCTGGGATCAGGAAATATTCGGCGTTGGTTTGCTGAAGAACGAACCCAACTTCACGGTCACGGTAAATAGGGATGATTGGGTTCTGCACCGCACCAATACGCGCAAGCGCAAGTGATGTGATGACAGTTTCAATACGAGTCGGGAGCTGCCATGTGACGCGCGAACCGTGGCGCATTCCGAATTCGTGGAATCCGGCGGCTACTCGTTCGGAGATATCGCGGAGTTCTTTGAAGGTGATTTCACGGTCATCTTCGATGAGAGCAACTACGTCTGGGGTCGCAGCGGCGCGAGCCTCAACCAACTCCCACATCGTGGATGCCTTTTCAACCGACGTCACTTCAGCCACAGATTCCTCCTCATTGCGGACGACATATCTTGCCCTGTCAACGCTGCCCCCATCACCACCGGGCGTGATTTCTCTGTCCATGTCATCATGAGCCCATGACGGAAATGATGAAGGCGTACCGCATCGTCGAGTGGGAACATCCTCCTGAATTGACCGAAGCGCCCATCCCGGTACCTGGCCCCGGGGAAATCCTTGTCGAAGTTGCTGGAAATGGACTCTGCCATTCCGACGTAGGCATGGCACTCGCCCCTGCAGCATTTATGGAGCCCCTTGGCTGGCGGGTTCCCTTCACCCTCGGTCACGAGGTCGGAGGCCATGTGGCTGCCCTTGGCGCCGGAGCATCTGGCTTTGAGGTTGGTGATCCTGTGGCGGTGATGAGCCCCCACTCCTGTGGCCACTGCATTTGGTGCGCTCGTGGTCAAGACAACAACTGTGACGACTCAATCGTTGGTCGCGGATACGGGATCGATGGTGGCCTTGCTCGTTACGTACTGGTCGCCACCACGCGTGAACTTGTGAAGCTCAACACCCTTGATCCCGTTGTCGCCGGACCACTGACAGACGCAGGCGCGACCTCCTACCACGCAGTGAAGCGGACCCTTCCGCGGATCCCACCAGGCGGCACGGCTGTCGTCAT
>WLGJ01000014.1 GCA_009703275.1 Actinomycetota bacterium | reverse complement strand
TCGTCATCGGGCTCCCCCTCGACCGATGCGTTCGATCCATCCTGCGCGCAGCGAGACCCACCCATCGGACTCAAGTTGCTCAAGCACCAGCATTGCCTCGCCCAAAGAAAGACCAGCTGAAACGAGGACGTGTTCGACCGGCACTGCCTGCCATGGCAATGAATCAAGCACTTTCTTCGCAAGTCCGATTGGCCGTGGACGTTGCTCTGCGGCGGGTCGCCGACGCTCGGGTTCTCGGCCCAGCGCAAGCAGTACATCGTCGACATCGCGAGCTGGGCTACATCCATCGAACAACAATTGGTTCGTTCCGGCTGAACTTGGCGCGGTGACTGGGCCGGGAACCGCGAGGACTGTGCGACCTCGTCTGGCCGCCTCAACAGCAGTGCCGAGCGCACCACCGGTTGATTGCGATTCGACCACAACGACAGCATCAGACAATGCGGCAATGATCCGATTACGCGCAGGAAATTGCCATGCAACCGCTTGGGTGCCGAGGGGATATTCACTTAGGACAACACCAAGTTCGGCCACCGCTCGCCATAACGCGCGGTGCGCTCTCGGGTAGATGCGGTCAAGGCCGCTTCCGACAACTGCGATCGGAGGAGCGCCTTCGACGGCAAGTGCACCAGCGTGCGCAGCGCCGTCGATTCCAAGCGCGAGTCCTGAAACCACTGAGACGCCAGCAATAGAAAGTTCGCGAGCGAACTCATTCGCAACGTCGATCCCATAACGAGTTGCCCGCCGTGTACCAACGATGGCAACACGTGTACCTGCCAAGCGATCGATATCGCCCAGCCAGAACAAAACCACAGGCGCATCGTCATCGTCGGCGAGTTCGGCGGGAAATGAGGCCGACCAGCGAGTCATGACTCCGATACCCGCCTCGATGTGAGCGTTCCAGAACGCAACAGGATCCATCGACTTTGCAGCAACACTGCATTGCTCAAAGAACGCTGGCGGTATGCGGAGTGACTCGTCGTTCACCACCTTCTTTAGCGATCCACTGCACACTCGCCGCCACACCGCTTCTGGTTCACCCTGCGTCAATAGCCATCGCAAACGCGATGGGCCCACGCCAGGCAATGCAGCGAGCGCTATCACCCATGCTTCAATCGGAATATTCGCGGTACCCACTTAGCTCGCCACCGCACGCGTGAGAAATGCCGGATCACTCCGAAGATGCAATGCGCTAGCGACGTGTTCAGCAGTGATCGCACTGTCATGACCTTCGAGATCGGCGATTGTGCGCGCAACCCTCCACACCCGGCGCATTCCTCGAGCGGAGAGCCGACCCGACTCGAGCGAACGTTCGATAACCGCTGAGGCCTCGGCCATGAGCGGTGCCGTTCGTTCAAGCGCGCTGGTTGAGAGCTCGGCGTTGCACCGAACTCCGCGATCGTTGGCCCGCCCGCGAGCGACACGGACACGTTCCGCAATGACCGAGCTTGATTCGGAGCGCTCCACGTCGAGCAACTGGCGCGGATCGGGACGATGAACATCAATGCGCAGATCGAACCGATCGAGCAAAGGCCCGGACAATCGCCGCCGATACCGCTCAAGGGATCGATCGGTGCAACGACACGCCGCGGGCACCACGCCTTCACCACATGGACACGGGTTCATCGCCCCGACAAGAAGGAACCGGGCAGGAAGTTGAACTCGCGCTTCGGCGCGCGCAAGGCGGATCACGCCTTCTTCAAGTGGTTGACGGAGGGAATCAAGCACCACGGCGCCGAACTCTCCCATTTCGTCGAGAAACAGCACGCCTCCATGCGCGAGCGAGATTTCGCCGGGGCGAACTCGGTGCGTGCCACCACCAACCATCGCTACTGCGCTCATCCCGTGATGCGGCGCGCGCAACGGTGGCCTGCGCACCAGTCCGCCAACGAGCGGCTCCCCCGCCGCCGAATGAACACGCGTTGCATCGAAGGCAGTGGCGTCATCAAGATCGGGCAACAGCCCGGGCAAGCGATCGGCCAACATCGTCTTGCCTGATCCCGGAGGACCGACCATTAAGAGATGGTGTCCGCCAGCGGCAGCCACTTCAATCGCGAACCGCGCGAGCGGATGCCCCCGAACCTCGGCCATGTCAGGCCCACCCACAGCAGGCGCAACAGGTAACTCATCGGGCGGACGAGACCACGGCGCTTCTGCAGTTAGAGCATCAACGAGCGCCCGTAACTCCGGAGCGCAACGAATCACTGATCGCTCAACTAACGCCGCTTCAGAGTGTGATGTTGGAGCCACCACGATTTCCGACTGCGGACATGACGCAACAAGGGACAGAACTCCCGGCACGTGACGGAGCGAACCATCGAGCCCGAGTTCGGCAAGAAAGGCGCGATCGACAACAACTTCGGGTGGCAGTTGTTCGCTTGCAACCAAGACCCCGATAGCGATCGCAAGATCGAGCGAGGAACCAACTTTGCGAAGAGAAGTGGGCGCAAGGTTCACCGTTGTACGACGATCGGGCCAGGCGAACCCCGATGTCAGTAACGCCGCTCGAACTCGATCGCGAGCTTCGCGACACGAGGCATCGGGAAGACCAACAACAGTGAAGCCAGGCAAACCATTCGCAACGTGGACCTCGACGGAGACCTGAACACCATCGATACCCGACAACGTCGCCGAAGAAATAGTGGCGAGCATCGAACCTCCGCAAGCAGCAATCGAACGAAGGGCGATCGATGCCGCCGAGGCGACGACACTAGGAACGATTCAACAGCACGCGCACGGGTCGTTTGTACCGAAGTTCAAACGAACCGTTAGTTCTTTCCGAGAACCTCGCGGGTGTAGCGGGTGACGGAAGTGATCTGCTCAGCACTCAGCTTCTTCGAGAATGCAGGCATGGCACCCTTACCGTTGATAATCAGCGCGATCTGATCGTCGATGTTCGGGTACTTCACTGCAACAACTCCCGCCAGTTTGGGGCCATAGCCGCCCTGACCCGAAGCCCCGTGGCAACTTGCGCAATTCTGAGAATAAATCTGCTGGCCTTGAACGAGGGCGGCATCGTCTGCAGGAGCGGCGGGTGAGGAAGTCTCACCTGAGCAAGCGGCGACAATCGTCACGCCGGCAACAAGCATCAAACCAGCAGCGAGAATACGGGGGGAACGCATACGGCGGAACGCTACCAGCACCATGTATGGGAATTACGCGCGGGAAAGGACTCAGAACAAGGAATACTTGTGATGTGGGATTCAATCCGCATCGCAAACAACGACGTTCATCGTTCGACTACTTCATGGTTGGCGCTGCCATGGCCGTGTGTATCGGCCTGATCATCTGGGCGTTCTTCGGTTGATATGGCGAACGAACCAGAACGCGATCCGATGGGGCTCGAGGTTGAGGTCCGGCGCGTGCAACCGTACGAAGCAACCAAGACCTACCTGTGTCCTGGATGCAACCAAGACATTCCTTCTGGCACCGGTCACATTGTCGCTGTCCCCATTGATGCACCCGACCTGCGGCGCCATTGGCACCGCGGCTGTTGGACCAACCGCCATCGCCGTCGACCTGGTCGCGGTTAAGACAAAGAAAAACTCATGGAACTGATCTTCATCCGACACGGACAACCCCAGTGGGAAATCGATGGAGGCGGCGTTGACGACCCGGTGCTCACTGACGTCGGACACCGTCAGGCCGAGCTTCTTCCCTCGTTCTTCACCGATCTTCCGATCGATCGAATTGTTGTCTCGCCGCTGATTCGCGCACAACAAACTGCACAACCGCTCATCGACGCGTTCGGCCTCGAACCGGAAACTCACAATTGGATCGCTGAAATCCGTGCTCCAGTTTGGCAAGGCACGCCATCAGAAGTCATCGAGAAGGCGTTTGCCGAACAACGAAGTCGGCCGCTCAATGAGCAATGGGAAGCGATTCCTGGCGCAGAGTCATTCCTTGAGTTTCATCAACGCGTCGTCGGTGGACTCACCGAGTTTCTCGCAGACATCGGCTGCACGCGCTCCCGTGGATTCCCGCCGCTTTGGAAAATGAACCATGAAGGTCCGCGAATTGTCTTTGTTGCCCACTCGGGAGCAAACGCAGTCAGCCTTGGTCATCTACTCGGCATCGAACCGGTCCCGTGGGAATGGGAACGATTCGTTGCGTTTCACGGCTCGATCAGTGTCGTGCGACCAATGCACATTGCATCATCGCTTTCGTTCAGCTTGTTTCGATTCTCCGACACTTCGCATTTGCCGAAAGAACTTCAAACTCGCTGAGTGTCAGCGGACTACTTCTTTTTGGTGACGTGCGACTGACCATCGGTTCCGTGCTTGTCGCGATGACGATGCACTGCGAGTGCGCCACCAACGATGCCGGCGGCATTGCGAAGTGATGCAGCGACAACCGGGGTGTGACATGTCAGGTTCGGGATGAACTTGTCGGCCTTCTTCGATATGCCACCACCGATGATGAACAAATCAGGCCAGAAGAGTTTCTCGACCGAGCACAGATACTCATCAACTCGAGCTGTCCACTCGGCCCAGTCGAGTTCCAGACGTTCGCGAACTGACGCTGCCGCCCACTTTTCGGCGTCGCCACCACGAAGCCACAGGTGACCAAGTTCCGTATTCGGCACCAGCGTTCCGTCGATCATGAGTGCAGAACCGATACCTGTACCCAACGTGATTGTCAGGATGACGCCCGACTTTCCTCGAGCGGCACCAAAACGAGTTTCTGCTTCACCAGCAGCATCAGCATCGTTCACCATGGTCACGGGACAACCAGTTGCATCGCTGATGATTCGAGATGCATCGGCATTGATCCATGATTTGTCAACGTTGGCCGCGGTAAACACCGTCCCGCCTTTGACGACGCCTGGGAATGTGCAACCGATTGGACCTGTCCACTCGAAGTGCTTTGCGATCTCGGCAACCGTCATGCCCACGGCATCGGGAGTTGCGGGTTCGGGCGTGAGCAAGCGAAGGCGATCGGTGACCAGATGGCCCTTCTTGGTGTCGACGACTGCACCCTTGATGCCAGTGCCGCCGATATCGATACCCAGAACCTTCATCCGTCAGCCTCCTCGCCCGTGGACGAAGGAGTCTGCCACGGTCCCGGGACTGCTGTCCCGGGACAGGTTTACGCCCGGCCGCGGCCCTTGCGATAGCGGCGAATCAGCGCACTCGTCGAGGAATCATGCGTCAGTGTGGGCGCAGTTTCGACAGTGAGTTCGGGGATGATCGCCTGTGCGAGTTTCTTGCCCAACTCGACACCCCACTGATCGAACGAGTCGATTCCCCACACTGCGCCCTGCACGAACGTTTTGTGTTCATAAGTCGCAATGAGTTGCCCCAGAACTTTGGGTGAAAGTTCAGGAACCATGATTGAAGTGGTCGGGTGATTGCCCGCAAAGGTGCGTGCAGCAACCTGCGCTTCAGGGACGCCGTCGGCACGAACTTGTTCAGCAGTGCGACCGAACGCCAGCGCCTCAGGTTGTGCGAAGAAGTTCGCCATGAAGATGTCCTGATGACCTCCAACTTCATGCGCGGGTGACACAAGGCCAATGAAGTCAGCCGGAATCAACTTCGTGCCCTGATGAATCAGTTGGTAATAGGCATGCTGCCCGTTCGTGCCGGGCTGGCCCCACACGATTTCCCCGGTTTGCGTACCCACTGTGCGGCCCCAGCGGTCGGTTGACTTTCCGTTGCTCTCCATTGCCAATTGCTGCAAGTAGGGCGTGAGATGCGCGAGGTAGTGGCTATAGGGCAGAACAGCGAGCGTTTGTGCCCCGAAGAAATTGTTGTACCAAACGCCAATGAGTCCGAGGATGAACGGCAAGTTCTGTTCCATCGGGGCTGTTCTGAAGTGCTCGTCAACAAGACGAAACCCTTCAAGCATTTCGGTGAAGTTGTCGGGACCGATAGCAATCATGAGCGACAAGCCAATGGCTGAGTCATAGCTGTAACGGCCGCCGACCCAGTCCCAGAAACCGAACATGTTGTCGGTATCAATGCCGAACTTCGCTACTTCGGAAGCATTGGTTGAAACTGCCACGAAGTGCTTTGCAATCGCCGCGTCGTCACCAAGCGAAGCAAGCGCCCAGTCCCGCGCGCTGTGCGCGTTGGTCATTGTTTCGAGAGTGGTGAATGTTTTCGACGCGATGATGAACAACGTCTCGGCTGGATCAAGGTCATGTGTGAGTTCATAGAACTCAGTTCCATCTACGTTCGAGACGAATCGGACATCGATGTTCTCCTGGGCGTAAGGCAACAACGCTTCATGCGCCATGCGGGGACCAAGATCGCTGCCACCGATACCGATGTTGATCACGGTACGAATGCGCTTTCCGGTGTGGCCGACCCACTCTCCCGATCGCACGCGGTTCGAAAACAAAGCCATGCGGTCGAGAACTTCATGAACATCCGGAACCACATCGTGTCCTTCATCGGTGAAGACGACACCTTTTGGTGCACGAAGTGCGATATGGAGAACCGCGCGATCTTCAGTGACGTTGATGTGTTCGCCAGCCCACATTGCGTCGCGTAAACCTTCGACGTCCGCCCGGCGGGCAAGCGCAAACAATTTCGTGAGCGTTTCATCGTTAAGGCGGTGCTTCGCGTAGTCGACGTAGAGATCCCCCACCTCAAGGTTGAGACGATCTCCGCGAGTCGGGTCTGAAGCAAAGAGTTCACGCAGATGCACGTCCGCGATTTCGGCCTGATGCGCAGCGAGTTCCCACCATTCACTGGATTGTTCGATCGGCTGTGGTGCGTCAGACATGTGAACTCCTGAGTTCAAGTAAGAGAAACGACAAAACGAGCGGTGAAGCGTTCGCCGGGAGCAACCATGGGCGTGGTTCCCTGACAGAGCGCATTCGTGGGAGCCGTCATCGGCTCGAGCGCTATGAAGTCTGCCCCGGCTGGGGAATAGACCTGCGCGTACGGATAGTTGCGATCAAAAACAACGGTAAGACGGCGACGACCTGAAGCCAATAGCAACTGACGGTCACGACCCAATCGATAGGCATTGTCATACTCGGTACCCGCCAGCTTCACGATCGAAGCAGATTCAGCAAGTTCTTCACCCGTGGGAATGCCACGTCCATCCAACACAAGACGGGTGCGCGACGGCATCCCTAACCTCACCCGACCTCGATCGACGTCGGGCAGGCGGAAATACGGATGCCAACCAAAGCTGACCGGCACCGCTCGCCGTCCGGTGGCGGTGACCGTGGTTGAGACCATCAATCGACCGGGCGTCACAGTGAATCCGACAGTGAGCTCATGCGGGAATGGGAACGCCGCCATGACGTCTTCGTCTGCAGCCGCATTGAAGGCCGCAACCATCGAGGCCGACCCAGGCTGCCCCTTCACCGACACAAGTTCCCAACCCGGTCGACCAACAAAGAGCCCATGAATCGGAAGCCCGTTTGCATCCCGATGGAGAGAAAGGTTCTCCAGATCAACACTTTTCGAGCCAACTCGATACGAAGATTCCGCTAAGCGGTTTGCCCAAGGAGCCAGAAGCGGAACACCGGTGGTGTGCCCTTCACGAGCAGAAGCAGCTCCGCCGTGAAAGTCGAGGTACTCACGACCTTTCTGCGTCAGCGATGCGCCAACCAAACCCGCTTCAGGAAGAACTGAGAAGACTGTTTGTCCCGCCGAGAGCGTGACTGCCGCAATGCCGTCGATTGTCGAGACGACAACCGAGCCATCAGCAACAGGTTCAGTTGCCACT
Organism: Actinomycetota bacterium; assembly: GCA_009703275.1. Taxonomy (GTDB): domain Bacteria; phylum Actinomycetota; class Acidimicrobiia; order Acidimicrobiales; family Acidimicrobilacustridaceae; genus Acidimicrobilacustris. The sequence continues at coordinate 15,308 of WLGJ01000014.1, read as the reverse complement.
CGCCGGCTTCTCGTCGTGTCCACCGAACTGCTTGCGCATCGCCGACAGCAACTTGTCGGCATAGTCAGCTTCGCCGCGCGAGGTGAACCGCTCGTAAAGCGAAGTCGTCAAGATCGGAGCAGGTGCGCCGATGTCGATCGCGGCAAGGCTTGTCCAGCGGCCTTCGCCTGAATCGCTGACGCGACCAGCAAACGTGTCGAGCTGCGGATCTTCGACAAGCGCAGCAGCGGTGAGGTCAAGAAGCCACGACGCAACCACGCTTCCGCGGCGCCACACTTCGGCAACCGACTCAATGTCGATGTCGTATTGGTAGTACTTCGGCTCACGCAGCGGCGTTGTCTCTGCGTCGTTCTCACGAGCAACTTTGCCGGCATTTGCGTGCTTAAGAATGTTGAGGCCTTCAGCGTATGCAGCCATGAGCCCGTATTCGATGCCGTTGTGCACCATCTTGACGAAGTGGCCGGCACCGGCTGGACCGCAATGCAGCCAACCTTGTTCTTCCGGAGTGAACTCGCCCGTTCGACCCGGCGTGCGCTCTGCGTCGCCGACGCCAGGAGCGATCGTGCGGAAGATCGGTTCGAGATGGGTAACGATGTCGTCCTCGCCACCGATCATCAAACAAAAACCACGGTCAAGACCAAAGACGCCACCGCTCGTGCCGACATCGACATAGTGCACGCCCTTCGGCGCAAGAGCTTCAGCACGATCGACATCATCTCGGTAGTAGGTGTTGCCGCCGTCGATGACGATGTCGCCCGATTCCATCAGCGCTGCGAGATCATTCACTGTGCCACCGGCATATGCAGCCGGAACCATCACCCAGGCCGCGCGAGGAACATCAAGTTTCGCAACAAAGTCAGCAAGATCACTTGCACCGGTAATGGCGTCGCTCTCGGCTGCCAGCGTTGCAACTGCTGCTGCGTCGACATCAAACACCACACAGGTGTGGCCATCACGAACGAGACGACGAACGAGATTTGCACCCATTCGCCCAAGACCGACCATGCCGAGCTGCATCAGAGTCCTTTCGATCCCGCCAGGCAGCGGGGCCACCATCCTGCCAAACCCCACCCGCGTCTGCTGACGAAGCCGCGCAACCGACTGAAATCGACCAACGGTGTGGCAGAGTTTCTCAGTCCAAGGGCGAAGGTGTAACGAATGACCGCTGCAGCAGGCGAACAATCAGGCGCACGAACGCGAAAGCCAACCGCTCGTCAGCTGGGCTCAATCGTCTGCGCACTTCTCTTTTTTGTCACGTTCACTCTCGGAGTGACCTCCATTTGGACCCGAATGACGGTTTTCGATTCGGCCCGATTCGCGGAACGAGCCGAGAGGGTCCTTGACTCTCAAGCGGTGCGGTCGAAGCTTGCCGACGAAATCACCGATGCCATCATCAATACCGGGCCATCCAATCTCGCGTCATTTCGCACAATCATCCGCTCGACACTTGATCCAATCTTGCAAACCCCAGCGTTTCGTTCGATCTTTCGAAGAGCCCTCGACACCAGTCACGATTACCTCTTTACCCAAAGCGGCAATACCCAGGTCATCAACCTGAGCGAAAGCCTCAATGTGCTTTCGGGAAGCCTTCAGGCGACGAACCCTGACTTGGCGACATCAATACCGACGGGAACGAATGAACTACTCGTAAAGATCGGCGACCAAACCCGTGGTCTTGGTCTTTGGAGAATCGCCGAAAGGTTGACCCTCGCAGGTGCCGGCCTCCTCCTTGCGGCAGGCCTCTTTGCATTCGGCACGATCGCTCTCGGCACCAACCGCCACAGGTCCACTTTTGCTCTGGGAATTTCCGCGGCATTCAGCGGAATCGTCATGTTTGTTTTGGCGACGATCGCCCCAATCATCGCGGGCTCATATGCAAACGATCCCGATACCCAGAGAGCCTTCGTTTCTGCCACAGAGTTCTTTGTCAGCGATTACCGGCTCTATTCCATTTGGATTGTTGGTATCGGAGTCGTGTTGTGTGCGTTCGGAACTGCAACAGCCCCTAATGGCGAGGTTGTCACTGTCCGCTCAGTCATCGATCGATTGCGCTCTGCGATCGATCGACACAAACCAACGTCACAGCGCGGACAGATCGTCCACGCAATCCTCCTCATGGTCATCGGGTTCATCATCGTCATCGAACGCGAAACCGTCATTCCGCTTTTGGTGATCGTGGTCGGCGCAGTGCTCGCCTACGTCGGGGCATCCCAACTCCTCTCCATCGTTGGTCGCCGCTCGACAGTTACGACGCGCAGTGCCGTCCTCTCCGATGTCAAGGAAGTTCAGCTGAATAACCCGACCATGCGTGTTGCTCTCATGGTGGCCGCACTTCTCATCACGATCGGTGCCGGCGCTTGGTTCACGACTTCGGATGCTCGATCGCAGACTGCAGCAAACGAGCAACGAAAGTGCAATGGCTTTTCCGAGCTGTGCGACAAACCCCTGAACGAGGTCGCCTTCCTCGGCGCTCACAATGCAATGTCAACTGCTGCTGATCCGGGCTGGTTGTTCTACGAACAAACCAAAAGCATCCCCGCGCAATTGGATTTCGGAGTGCGCGCTCTTCTCGTGAAGACCCACTACGGCATTCCCACAACCGTCAACATCACTGGCGCAAATGCTGTCATCACTGACAGCATCGCCGAGCTTGCAGTGAACCCCATTGATCAAGATGATCAGTATTCGAATGAACAGCAAGCAAAAGCGAAAGAACTTCAGGCCAACATCAAGGTTGATCCAAATCTCCGCGACGTTTACCTCTGTCACGTCTACTGCGAATATGGGGCAACCAAATTCACAACTGCGTTGGGATACACGCGTCAGTTCCTCAACGACAATCCCGACAACGTCATCATCTGGTTCATTGGCGACTACGTCTCGAAGGCCGACACCGAGAAGGCACTTCGCGAGGCGAAGGTCTTCGACCGAGTCTGGGACTACGACCCCACCGCGCCGATGCCCACTCTCGGCGAGATGATTGATGCGAAGAAGAACATCGTCATGATCTCGGAGTTCAGCGGCGCACCACCAGCGTGGAACATCAAGGGTTACGGGATTTTCCAAGACACACCATTTACATTCCGCAAGGACTCCGAGCTCTACGCCCCCGGCTCGTCCAAGTACACCGGCACAGCATCAGTGGAAGGCCCGGTTCCCGCGACCATCACAGGCGCTGATGGAACTGAACAATGGACCAAGGACTGGACAGGCCTCCCGAGTTGCGCTCCGAACCGCGGAACCCCCAGTTCGCCGCTTTTCCAAATCAACCACTGGATCACTCCAGCCGGCGCCGCCCCCACCATTGGCGAGGCCAAAGATGTCAATGCCTACGACGTCCTGATGCCTCGGGTTCGGGACTGCATGACCCAACGAGGCAAATTCCCCACGATCGTTGGGGTGAACTTTGTCGAAATTGGTGATGCCCTGCAGGTCGTCAACGAACTCAACTCCGGCAAGATCCTGCCGATTACCGCCCCATAGGACTTCCTCCCCGCCCGGTGGGCCGACACGCCCGTGGGCCGATAGATTCACTCCCCTGAACACCCGGCCGATCCGGGTAACGAGAAGGGGAAGTCATGCTGACGTACGACAAGTTCTTCATCGGGGGCGAGTGGGTCGAACCCGCCGGGAACGAAACACTCAAGGTGCTCTCGCCAACCACTGAAGAGATCATCGGTTCTGTTCCGGTCGCAACCAATGCCGACATGGACCGCGCCGTTGCTGCCGCCAAGGCTGCGCTCACCGGCCCATGGGCCGACTACACGCCGCAGGAGCGTTCCGCTCTCCTGTCCAAGGTCGCCGAACTCCTTACTGCTCGCCAGGAAGAGTTCACCAACCTCATCGTGAGCGAAGTTGGTGCGCCGTACTACTTCTCGATGTTCGGTCAGGTTCTGTCCGCAACCATGGTGCTGAACTCCTTCGCGCAGCACACACTTAACTTCCCGTTCGAAGAGCGTCGTGACGGTGCACTCGGTGGCCAGATCATCGTTCGCCGCGAACCAGTCGGCGTTTGCGCAGGCATCATCCCTTGGAACGTGCCGCTGTTCATCACCACGCTCAAGGTTGGCCCGACACTTGCTTCGGGTTCGACCATCGTGCTGAAGCCCGCTCCGGAAACTCCGCTCGATGCCAACCTCTTCGCCGAGGTACTCATCGAAGCTGGCGTTCCCGCCGGTGTCATCAACATCGTTCCGGCCGACCGCGAGGTTGGCGAGTACCTCGTGCGTCACCCTGACGTCAACAAGGTCAGCTTCACCGGTTCGACCGCTGCCGGCCGCAAGATCGGCGCCATCTGCGGCGAACAGCTCAAGCGCTGCACCCTCGAACTTGGTGGCAAGTCCGCAGCAATCATTTGCGACGATGCCAACATCGAAGAAGCAGTCGGCCACATCATTCAGGGTGGCCTCATGAACAATGGTCAGGCTTGTGTTGCGCTCACTCGCGTTCTTGCTCCAGCGAGCAAGTATGACGAGATTCGCGATGCGCTTGCTGCTGCGGTCAGCTCACAAATTGCTGGCGACCCCGCCAATCCCGAGAACATGTGCGGACCACTCATCGCCGAACGTCAGCGTGAGCGCGTTGAGGGTTACATCGCCAAGGGCAAGGCCGAAGGCGCAACCGTTGTTGTCGGTGGCGGACGTCCCGACGAAGCAACGGGCCACTTCGTGTCCCCCACGCTTTTCGCCGATGTCACCAACCAGATGACCATCGCCCGTGAAGAAATCTTCGGCCCAGTGTTGTCACTCATTAAGTACGACACCCTCGAAGATGCCATCGCCATTGCAAACGACAATGACTACGGCCTTGCCGGTGCCTGCTACACCTCAGACATCGAAAAGGGCATCAACGTTGCTCGCAAGGTTCGTACCGGCACCTTCGGCGTGAACACTGCTCAGGGCATGGACTTCAACGGCCCATTCGGTGGCTTCAAGAGCTCAGGCGTTGGCCGCGAGCTTGGCCCCGAAGGCATCGAAGCATTCTGCGAGTGCAAGACCATCTCGCTCCCCGGTGGCATTGATCTTCCGATCGGCGGCTGATCGCTCCACCAACGTTGTGCAGTACCCGGGGGTCGACCACACGGTCGGCCCCCGGTTTCGTTTTGCGTTCGAGTTGGCGTTCGCGTGAGCCCGTTAGTTGAACGTCGGCCAGGCCACAACGGGGCCGGCAAGATCAACAAGTTCCGCAGCCGCAGCAAGGTCAACCGCCCAAGTCTCAGCATCGGAAATTCGACCAACAAGAGGTCCCATGCATGCGTTACGTTAAGCACACATACTTCTGGCGGAGGTTGAGATGAATCCCAGATTCCGGTCACGTCGAACGTCTCGCATCCGGCGGATCGTCATCACGATGGTGGCGCTCACAGTTCTCGCGACTGTCATTGCGACCTCATGTTCCTCCGGTACGAGTCCGAGTGCTGCGGATACCTCGCCTCCAGAAGTATCGGCTACGACGATTGCAGAATCACCACTCTCGGCTCACTTTGAGATTGATCAACGAGAGATCGTGGCTGGGAATCTCGGCCGGGCAACCATCGTCATCGTAAATCGAACTGGCGAACCAATCGTCTCAACCGCTTGCCCCGCCAACCTCTACACCGCAGGCCTCGTCGGAAACGGGAATGAGCCCGAAGGCTCGCAATTGGCATGCGCTTCATTCCATGAGATCCCAATTGGCGAAACGCGACTTCCAGTTCAATTCTTGACTCGGGTTGAAATGTGTTCGCAGCCACCGAGTACTCGATTCACTCAATGCCTCTCAGATGGAACACAACCGACTCTCGTCCCGGGCGAGTATGACCTCATCGCCTGGTCACTAGATCGATCACTTCCGGTTCCTTCACCCATCAAGGTCAAACTCATCGGATAGCTAAAACAAATCGGCTGCGAGCTTGGCCCCGAAGGCACGGTCGGCCCCCGGTTTCGTTTTGCGACTTAGTTGAACGTCGGCCAAGCCACAACGGGGCCGGCAAGATCAACAAGTTCCGCAGCAGCCGCAAGGTCGACGGAAACTCCGGTGACACTAAGGCCCGAGTCGCTCATTGCCGCAACAAGGTTCGCTCGGTGTTGCGAAGGATCGCCGCTGTTGACGTCGTCTCCCCATTGTTCAACCACAATTCCGAGGTTGAGCGATGCAGCAAGATCGAGCAATTCGTCTTCGATCAATCCGCCCGGCATGGTGATGGCCACCGAACGATTGCCGTCGAGGGCCGACACGATTGCTGCAGCAATGGCGAATCCATCCGAGGCGCGTGCAGGAACAACGACGCGGCACATGGGAATGGGAACGACTCCGCGAGCGAACCAAATCCCAACGGGTCCGGCGTCGGCGTAGACCTGTACATCGCCATCGATCGCATCGAAGACATCAAGCACTGCACGAACGGGGTGCAACGGCGAGGTTGTCGCGTCGCGATGGTCGCCGAGCACAGCGGAACACGCTTCGGCCAGTGAGGAACGAGAGGCCGGTGCATCGGGCGTCGGCCAGTCGGTGGCGAGAAAGGGCAGATGCCACGGCTCAACTTCCAAGAGTTGTGCATTCATCGGGAGCGATTCGCCCAGTTCCTCATCGTCCACGCCGACGGCGATCACGAGTTCGCACGCATCGAGACCTCCGAGCGCAGGGTCATCGACTTGAATGCCGACAACGCCGCACCACGACGGATGATCGAATGGAACAACGCCGATCGCACCCATCGTGGTCATGACTCCGGCGCCAGTTCTGGTGACGAAATCGGAAACATCGGCCGCAGCTCCATCGCGAAGAACTCCGGGGCCAACGATGATCATCGTGCGGAAGTCAGCAAGACCAGCCGAAAGGCGAAGCAACTGATCGCTTCGTTGAAGCACGAGCGGCTGTGCGCCTTCAGGTGCTTCGGCGAAAAGGTCGGCGGGAAGTTCGATCTCGACCGCACCAAAAACACGGCCCAATGACCAACCGGCAATCGCAGCGGGAAGATCTTCGACAGTGAGAGAGAGCGCTTGTGTTTCTTCGCCCGGTTGCGAGGACAAACGCACGCGACGGCCGGGAAGAAGCGCTACGCCCGGACGCGCATCTGGCGCGACAGACAGACGTCCGTCAGCATCGGCCAGCGCAACCGCCGCAGCTTCTGACGCGACGGGAATGAGCGCAAGGCCTTCGAGTGCTTCAAGTCCGTGACCGGGCGCAGCGAATACACGCATCGCTCCAACAGCACGTAAGCAGCGCGAGACGAGCGACGCGACAGATTCAGATGTAGCCACTGGCTTAGTTGTCGAGCAACAGGTGAGCGACGCGGCGACGGTGCCAAAGAGCATCGCCCCAGCTTGAGGAGAGCGCCCATGAACGCTTCAGCCAGAAGTGCAGATCATGTTCAGTGGTGTAACCGATGGCGCCATGAGTTTGCAGCGCCTTACGAGCAACAACCTCGGCGGCATCGGAAGCGAAACACTTCGCCATCGAGACTTCACGATCGACATCGGCAGAACCAGTTGCCAGTCCGTAGGCCGCAGCCCACACAGCAGGACGAGCAAACGACACCTTGAGCTCAGCGTCGGCCAGGTGATGCTTCACGGCTTGGAAGCTTCCGATCGGCACACCGAACTGCTTGCGATCAACGACATAGGCAACCGTCATCGCGATCATCTGTTCGGACAATCCGATGAGCAGCGCCGCGGTGGCGGCAGCGCCACGATCGAAAGCGCGGTTCGCGGCTTGCAGCGCTGCTTCGCCCGAGGCAATGAGCTCAGCATCGGCTTCGTCCCATTCGACAGCAAACAATCGACGAGCGCCGTCGACCGATACCTGCTGCGTTGAACGAACCTTGTCGGCGGAAACCGCGAACAGGCGATCGTCACGCTGCGCAACCAAAAGGTTGGCGATGTGCATGTCGTTGACGAAGGGCTGACCATCGAGTTGAACGGTTGCGATGACCGAACCATCGGCAATCCCGGGCAGCCATTTTTCTGCGATTGCCGAAGGTGCTGATTCAGCAAGGAGCGGCGCAACAACAGCAACGGTCTCCACAAGCGGAGCTGGGTAGGCGTAGCGACCTGCTTCGGTCAGGATCGGAAGGAGATCGATTTCGTTCATCCCCATGCCGCCAAAGGCTTCAGGAACAGTGAGGCCAATCACGCCCATCTCGGCAAGAGCTGCCCAGGTTGACGCGTCGCGTCCGACAGCGTCGTCCCATGACCAGCGCACCTTTTCCGGCGGGCATTCGTTGGCAAAGAATTCGGCGACAGCGTCGCGGAACAGCAGTTGATCTTCGGTGAAAGCGAATTGCATCTCGGCCTACTTCCGGGGCAGACCGAGCACGCGCTCGGCGACGACGTTGCGTTGAATTTCATTTGTGCCGGCGTAGATCGGACCGCTGAGTGCAAACTCAAAACCCTTCATCCACGCTCCCCCGTCGACGGCATCGGGTGAGGTTTCAATGAGTTCGGCGGCGGGGCCGAGCAAACGAAGTGCGGTCTCGTTGAGATTCACGTCAAGTTCCGACCAGAAGATCTTGGTGAGACTTGATCGTGCCCCTTGGGAAACGCCGTTCACCAAACCGGTGACATCGGCGAGCGTTGCGAGGCGATAGGCCTCAGCTTCCATCCATGACTGAGCGACATCGTCACGCATTGCAGCAACGCGTTCTGCATGTTCGCCCGCAGCGTTCTGGCGCTTCCAGAGATCGACAAGACGATCGGCAGCGGCGCAGAAACGACCTGGCGAACGAAGCGTAAGGCCACGCTCTGAAGATGTGGTTGCCATAGCGACACCCCAACCTTCATTTACGCCACCCAACACCAAATCGTCAGAAACAAACACATCGTCGAAGAACACTTCAGCGAAACCTTCGTCGCCGTCGAGTCGTTCAACACCGCGAACCGTGACCCCAGGTGCGTCGAGCGGAACCATGAGGTAGGTCATGCCACTGTGTCGCGCTGCTTCGGGATCAGTGCGGAACAAACCAAACACCCAATTGCAGAACGCACCGCGAGTTGTCCACGTCTTTTGTCCGTTAATGACCCAACCACCGCGTTCATCGTCACGTGCTGCGCGGCTCTTGATGCCGGCGAGATCGGAACCAGCGTCGGGTTCAGACCATCCCTGACACCACAAGTCATCTGCTGCAGCCATCGCAGGAAGGAAACGTTCCTTTTGTTCGGGCGTGCCGAACTCGAAAATGGTGGGAGCAAGAAGGAAGATGCCATTCTGGGTCACGCGCTGCGGACCACCAGCTCGGTAGTACTCCTCTTCAAAGATGAGCCACTCCCAAAGCGATGCGCCACGGCCGCCGTACTCCTCGGGCCATGACACGACCGACCAACCGGCAGCGAACAGTTTCTTTTCCCACTCGACATGAAGGGCGAAGCCTTCGGCGGTATCGCCCGATGGCAAACCGACGGGGACGTTGGCCTCGAGCCAGGCCCGGGCCTCAGCCCGGAAGGCCTCTTCGGCCGGTGTGAAGTTCAGATCCATGGGGACTCCGTGTAGGGGGAACAACCGCTCCGGAGGGGCGATCGTAGGCCCTCCATCATTGATTGGTCAGGTTGGGCGGCGGCAGCGACGAACGTCACGCGACCGATGGGGAGCAAAACCTGACGGGTCGTCAGGTTTTGTCCTAAAGTCCACAGAGCGGGGACGAGCCCCGACACCCGTGCCCTCGAGGAGAGCCATGACCATCACCGCTCCCAATCCCGCTTCGGCCGACACCAAGCGCGTCATCCCGAAGATCGTTTCTGTCGATGATCACATCATCGAACCGGCCGATGTCTGGACGAGTCGCCTCCCCAAGAAGTACCTCGAAGTTGGTCCTCGCCTCGAGCGCTTGCGCGTCGACAACCTCAAGTTCGACGGCATGAACTATTCGTTCGACATCGTTGGCAACAACAGCCCCGGTGGAAAGTTCGCCGACTTCTGGTGTTACGAAGACCTCAAGGTGCCAATGCGTCGCATCATCACCGCCGTTGGCTTCGACGTTGAAGAGCGCACCATGCTTCCGGTCACCTATGAAGAAATGCGCAAAGGATGCTGGGACCAAACCGCACGTCTTGCCGACATGGACGCAAACCACACCGAAGCTTCGCTGTGCTTCCCAACCTTCCCTCGTTTCTGCGGGCAAACCTTCGCTGAAGCAAAGGACAAGGAACTCGCGCTGCTTTGCGTGCAGGCCTACAACGACTTCATGGTTGAAGAATGGTGTGGCGGCGCCGGCAAGGGTCGTCTCATTCCGCTCATCATCGTTCCGATGTGGGATCCCCAGCTCGCTGCTGCCGAGATCTACCGCAACGCCGCACGCGGCGTGCATGCAGTGTGCTTCTCCGAGGTACCGCACTTCCTCGGTCTGCCCACCATTCACTCCGGCGAATGGGACCCCTTCTTCCAGGCATGCAACGACACGCAAACCGTGATCAACATGCACATCGGTTCTTCCTCGCGCATGCCGGCAACCTCGCCTGACGCACCCGCCGCAGTTCAGGCCACGTTGAGCTTCAACCAAGGCATGTCGTCATTGGCCGACTGGATCTTCTCCGGCATCCTCCCCCGCTTCCCGAACATCACGTTGGCGTACTCCGAAGCACAGATGGGCTGGATTCCGTACTTCCTTGAGCGGGCCCAGAACGTGTGGTCGGAATTCCGCGGCTGGGCATTCGATCCGGAAATCGTCAGCGAACCGCCCGAGTTCTACTTCCGTCGTCAGGTCTACGCCTGCTTCTTCCGTGACAACTTCGGTCTGAAGAATCTTGATGACATCGGCGTCGACAACGTCACGTTCGAAACCGATTACCCCCACTCGGACTCGACTTGGCCCCACACCGAACAGTTCGTTCGCGAGATGGCCGTCGATCTCGACGACGAGACGCTTTACAAGGTTGTTCGTGGCAACGCCATCAAGATGCTGCATCTCGATCTCGACTGAGCCAGCCACAACCTGAACACTCCGATCGAGGGGGCTACGGTTCTTCCGTGGCCCCCTCGTCGCGTTCCCGCAAAAAGCGCTCGAGCACCTTGCGCGCCTACAGCCCACCGTTCTGGCGAGATCTCATGTTCTGGATCGCCGCCGGACTTTCCCTTCTCATTGGCATCCTGATCGTCATCGTAATGTTCATGCTGCTCAGCACTCCGCGAACCGACAAAGGTTGGGCCTGGACCATCGGATTCTTCGTGGTGGGAACATGGATCGGCTTCGTCATCCTGTCGCTCGGGCTCAACACCGCACGTGGCGTCGACCGCGGGGCAAAAGAGGCCGACGCTGCTCGGGGCGATCGATTCGAGGAACAAGGACGTAAGGCGGGCAAAGTCGTCGGGAGCGGACTCGCCAAGGTGACCGGGCGTTCGAAGACCACGCCGGTTTCCACTGAGCAGGAACATTCGGCTGCGAATGAACCGCAATCCACCGAGCCAAAACCCACACTCGATGATGCCGCCCGATCGTTGGGCATGATGGTTGGCCGCCGACTCGGTAGCCGAAAGGACAAGTCATGAGTTCCGGCCGAATCGAACCCGACGAGTATCGAGTCAAACCAGGCACAAAAGTTGATCTCAGTAAATGGTCAACGAGCGCGACCGATGGCTTTAGCGGCGATAAGCAACAAGGCGCAGCGCTGCTCCCCTCACTCAACGAACAACTCGCTGATCTCCAAGCAATGCTCTATGCCGAGTCGAAGCACAAGATGCTCATCATCTTGCAAGGCATGGATACTTCAGGCAAAGACGGAACGATCAAGCATGTCTTCCGCACCATCAACCCCGTTGGCGTAAAGGTCAAAGATTTCAAGCGTCCCAACGACGTCGAATTAGCGCACGATTATTTATGGCGAGTCCACGAGCATGCACCGCGCAATGGACGCATCGTTATCTTTAATCGCAGCCACTATGAAGATGTACTCGTTGTGCGCGTGAACGATCTCGTTCCTAAGAACGTCTGGGAACGACGTTATGAACACATCCGCGGTTTTGAAAAGATGCTCGCCGATGAGGGAACAACCATCGTGAAACTGTTCCTGCACATCTCAAAAGATGAGCAACGTGCACGGCTCCAAGAGCGCCTCGATAACCCCGCGAAGCATTGGAAGTTCGAGCACGGCGATATCGCCGAGCGGGCCCATTGGGACGCGTATACCGACGCCTACGAACAGGCGATCGCAGAAACCTCCACCAAGAGCGCTCCGTGGTACGTCATCCCGTCCGATCGCAAGTGGTATCGGAATCTCGTGATCTCGCAGCTCCTCATCGACAAGCTTGAGTCGCTCAATATGACCTATCCCGAACCCGCAATCGGTATCGAGAACATCGTCATCGACGGCTAGTTGTCAGGCTCGCAGAATTGCGACAACGCCTTTCACCATCAAGAACACCGACACGGCGCTGAACAATCCCACCAGCACTTGCTGCCAGTGACTGTCGAGCCAGCGATGCCATGTCCTCAGCAGGCGTTCACGGTTCTTCGGTCGAACCGTGAGATACAGCACAGGCATCACTTCAAGCAGTGAACCTGTGAGCACATAGAGAACAACTGCCACCCACTTCTCGGCGCCATGGAAATGTTGCTGGACTATTTCACTGCCGGCGGCGTAGGCGAGCACGTTGGCAGGCAAGAAAAGACCTAATCCGAACGCGGTGATCACTGACATCGTGCCGACACGGTTCATCCACTTCGGCAGATCCTTGGGACTCTTACTGCGAGATCGGCGCAGCTCACGAAGAGCGAGGTACCCGAGGACAAGACCGAGAGCCAGATCGATTGCACCAAGCCACCAATGCTTGCGATGGCCAGTCCCTGAATCATGAACTACCCCACCGAGCACGACCATGGCGACACAGGAGACGCCGATAGAGACCGCCCAACCGACCGCGGCCGCCCACGAAGTGCGCACCTTTTCCGATTCAGACATCATCAACACTGCGGCGATGACAAACAACGGCGAAATCGTCGTTGCAATCCCGAGGAGCAGCAGGTTGAAACTCACTGGGTCTCTCCCGCCGGTTGAACGAGAGAAGACCCTAGCGAATTTCGGCTTCGCGCCTTGCTAGCGCGAACTCAGCTCAAACGCCGACGGCGGAGTAGTTCCATCGCAAACCCGGCGCTGAACAAAAGCACCGCCCAGCCCACATAGGCCAACGCGTCTGAACCCGTCATTGGAAGTTTCTGACCGGCGATCGTGATGACCTCAGGTCTTGGCGTGACCGTTGGATGGATCGTTGCCCAGACAACCTGGCCAAGCACATCCTCAACGACATAGGCGATCGGCGTTGCAACACCGACGAACTCCGGCTCCGGGGTAAAGGTCACCGTTCCATCGCCGTTGATCGAATAGGTGCCTTCACCAGCGATCGCCACCGAGGTCTGCGAACAAGCCGGCGGCGTGTCGGTCGGTCGGCAAAGCCGCAGCGTTGTGAGGTCGAAAGGAACTCCTGCGTTTGCTGGAGTGTCATTGCCAAAGATCGAAATGATCTGAGCAACTCCCTGTTCCGACTTGCCAGAGTCATTCGAAAGCTCCGGTGGATCAACCACCGTTGGCGTGTGCGTGGACGAGACCGCCCGCCCCATCTGATCTTCAACGACATAGGGAAGCGGATCAGCTGTGCCAATGAAATCTGATTCAGGAGTGAACGAGATATTGCCGGTTGCCGGATCAAGGACGTACTCCCCGATCTCGGTAACCGTCACTCGGAATGCCGAGCAGCTCGGCGCCGTCTCTCCGACGTCACAAAGACGAACGGTTGAAAGGACCAACGGAATACTCAGATGGCCAGGAGCATCGTTTGCCAGCAGATCCGAGACCTGGACCTCGCCCCTCACACCGAACGTCTCGGTCGGGTTTGCTGTCGGCGGTGCAGGCGGCAGCACCTCCGGCGTAATCGTTGCGCTCACGACTCGAGCGAAGACATCGGCGACCACGTAGTGAATAGGCACGGTCACCACACCGATGAATCCTGCATCCGGATCAAAGGTGACAACACCTGTAGCGGGGTCAACCCAGTACTTGCCATCGGCTGTGATCAACGGGTTGACCTGCGACGGAACGAGCGAACAGTTCGTCGAGGTAAAAGGCGCAGTCGCCGAAGTCGGGCAGAACCTGAGGCTCGAAACCACCAATGGCGCCGATTGATCACCGGCGCGATCGTTCGCCATCGGCGTAATCAATTGGTTGGTGTCGTAATCGTCAATGTTCGTGTCATTCACCGCAACCGGAGGCGGAGGAACAATCGGTGTCAACGTCGACGTCGCTGTTTGACCAACAATGTCTGTCACGCGATAGGTGATCGACGTCTTCGTCCCCGGCGCGACACCCGGATCAGCGACATAGGTGACAACACCAGTTGCCGGGTCAAGAGTGAACGTGCCCTGACCATTGATCGTCACAACATTGTCCGCATCGCAGGTTGTGGTGTTCGGCGTATACAAACAGGTTGCACCAGCACCTGAAGTTACGAGACCAGTGCCAGTTGCGAGACCTGAACCGCCCGTGATGGTTGTGTACGAAATTGTTCCGCCAGGGAGCACCGACTTTGTCTGCGGAGTTGCAACAGGCGCAGGAGGATTCGACACACTCAACGTGATCTTCGCCGACGTCTGCTGACCGAGACTGTCGGCAACCACATACTGAACGGGTTGAATGACTGTGCCACTGAAATCTGCATCCGGATCGAACGTAACCACGCCCGTCGCCGGGTTCACCCAGTATTTACCGTCGGCCGTCACTAATGGGCTGCCCTGCGATGGAACGAGTGAACAGTTCGTCGAGGTAAACGGCGCAGTTGCCGAGGTCGGGCAGAACTTCAACGAGCTCAACACCAACGGTGCACTCTGCGCTCCCGGCGAGTCATTACCCAGCGGCGAAATCGTCTGATTCGTGTCATAGGCGCCAACCGCTTGGGTGTCGTTGAGGGCTACCGGCGGTGGCGGAATAATCGGCGTCAACGTCGACGTCGCGGTCTGACCCACGATGTCGGTGACGCGATAGGTGATTGAGGTCTTCGTGCCCTGCGTGACACCCGGGTCAGCGACATAGGTGACGACGCCGGTTGCCGGATCAAGCGTGAACGTTCCCTGACCATTGATCGTCACAACATTGTCGGCATCACACGTTGTTGTATTCGGCGCGTACAAACAGGTTGCACCAGCACCCGAAGTGACAAGACCAGTGCCAGTTGCGAGACCTGAACCGCCCGTGATGGTTGTGTACGAAATTGTTCCGCCAGGGAGCACCGACTTTGTCTGCGGAGTTGCAACAGGTGGAGTCGGATTCGACACACTCAACGTGATCTTCGCCGTCGTCTGCTGACCCAAAGAATCAGCAACTACATACTGAACCGGCTGCGTCACGGTGCCC
>WLGJ01000139.1 GCA_009703275.1 Actinomycetota bacterium | reverse complement strand
TCATCGAACGACCTCGACATGCTCGCCGCCATGCGCGTCGCCGCCCTCATCCATAAAGGCAACCGCCTTGATCCCACAGTTCTGCCCGCTGCAGCCATTCTTCGAATGGCAACTATGGGATCGGCTGCAGCGCTTGGGATCGATCAACTGGTCGGTTCCATTGAAGTCGGGAAGAAGGCCGACCTTGTCCGCCTTGACCCCTCCTCACCCTCGCTCACGCCGATCTACGACCCAATTTCAACCATCGTCTACGCCGCCTCACGCGCCGATGTCGTTGACGTGTGGATTGACGGACAAGCCGTTGTCCAGAATCGAACATGCACCACGCTCAATCTCGGCCAAGTCTTGAGCGATCTCCGTGATGAAGGTCTTGTAATTTCCCAGTAATTCGAGTGCTTTCGATCGCTAGGCCGCGGTCGCTACCGTTTCTCTCGCATGAGTGGACGGTCGGAAGACACGACAACTGCCGGGCTTGACGCCAAGACGCTCAAACACATCCCCGCGCTCGATGGATTGCGTGGCCTCGCGGTCCTCGCAGTGGTGCTCTACCACTTCGCCCCCGAACTTGTGCCAGCCGGCTTCCTTGGCGTCGACGTCTTCCTCGTGCTTTCCGGTTTCCTTATTACCTCGCTTGCCCTCGAAGAAGTCGACCGCACAACGTCAATGTCTGCTTCTGGATTCTTCGCCCGACGCGCTCGTCGACTCCTTCCTGCCGCAATCGCAACCATCGTGGTCGTCGTCATCGTTGCCAGAATCCTTGATCACGGGTCTGTGGACTCTTCGCTCCGAGGACACGCAATTGCCTCGCTCACCTACATCGCGAACTGGTGGTCGATCGCACAACAGAACTCCTACCAAGCCGCGTTCGGTACCGAATCTCCGCTCAATCATTTCTGGTCACTTGCAGTCGAAGAACAGTTCTATCTGATGTTTCCGATTGCCCTGATCGGAACAGTTGCACTTCTACGGCGCCGCATCGGAGTCCACCGCCTCGCGCACGTCGCACTCATCGGTGCTGTCGTGGGCGCAATCGCGTCATGTGCGCTCATGTGGATCTTGCGTACACCGGGATCCGATCCATCCCGCGTGTACCTCGGCACCGATACGCGCTCACAGGCGCTCTTCGTTGGGATCGCTATTGCCTGCATAGTTCGACTCAGGCCGGTGAAATCCTTGCGGGCAGTCACGCGCACCACACTTACGACCGCCGCACTTGTCGCGCTCGCCGCGTTGGTCGGCATTGCAAGTACTGCCGACTTTCGTTCGGACTGGCTGTATACGGGGGGCTTTCTCTTCATTGCGATCGCGACTGGCATTGTCGTTCTCGCACTCAATGGTCATGATTCTTTCTTCACGAAGGCGCTCAGTTTTCGCTGGTTACGAACACTTGGACTTGTTTCGTACGGGCTCTATCTCTGGCACTGGCCAATCAAGGTGTTTGTAACGGGAGAGCGTCTCCACCTCAGCGACGACCAGACCGGCCGTATCGAACTTTTCGTCATTCGCGTCGCTCTCACCGCAGGTGCCACCGCGCTCAGCTGGTACCTGATTGAGCAGCCTTTCCGGCGACGCAAACCAGCGTCAAACGATGCCGCTACAACCACGCGATTGAGTCGCACCGGCATAGGAGCAATCGGACTCACTGCGCTCTTTGTCGGGATCGTTTGGGTCGCTGCTGCGCCATCAGCACCAGCGCAAACCGACTTCTCTTCGAAGATTGCGCCATCGTCTGTCAGCACAAAGAACGCTGAGCCTCCCATTTCACTGCTGTGGTTCGGCGATTCAGTGGCGTGGACGATAGGTGGCGGAATCGTCGAATTTCCCTGGCCCACCGGGTACAACTCGCCGTTCGACCCCACACGCATCGTTATTTGGAACAAAGGAATCTCCGAATGTTCATTCATGCAACAGCAAACAAAGTCCTTCGGAATCCTGCGCAGCGGTGGGGGATCTTGCGTGGGCTGGGAAACCAATTGGCGCGATGCATCGGCTTCGTTTTCGCCTGACGCCATTGTTTGGTCAGGCGCCTTGCGCGATACCTATGACGTACTTGTTAATGGAACTTGGGTCGCCTTCGGTTCGCCTGAATGGATCGCCCTCTACAACGCAGAACTCGATAAAGCCGCCGCGATTGCCACCGAAAATGGCATACCGCTCGTCATCGTTTCTCAGGCCGATCCAAAAGTCCTCCCCGATGAGAAACGCGAGGACAGTCTCACGGCTTCAAACATCGGAAAGTTCGCCCAGTTGCGCCAGATCCAACGCGAGTACGCGCTCGCTAATAGCGACACAACGGTGTCAATTGATCTCAATGAGCTGTTGTGCGCAGGCGGACCTTGCGAAGAGCTCACGCCGAGCGGCAAAACCATTCGGATTGATCATCTGCACTACTCAACTGCCGGATCTGCCCATATCGCTCCAACCCTCACAACCGCAATCGAGACCGCGTTGAAGCAGTGGTACGCGCAGCCCACGAACTGATGGCGCGTCACGCGCCGAATGAGTTGTGCGATTTACGGAATTCGCAGGCCAGAGATATTGCGACTGATCACCAGACGCTGGATCTCTGAAGTTCCTTCGAAGATCGTGAAGATCTTGGCGTCACGGTGCCAACGCTCGACGGGGTACTCGCGGGTGTAGCCGTAGCCACCAAGAATCTGGATGGCTTGTTCAGTCACCCACACGGCAACCTCGCCAGCCTTGAGTTTCGACATTGATCCTTCGCCCGCCTTGAACTCCTTGCGAGTCGCGGCCATCCACGCGGCGCGATGGACAAGAAGTCGGGCAGCGTCGATTTCCATCTTCATGTCGGCGAGCTTGAACGCGATCGACTGATTCATGATGATCGGTCGGCCAAAAGCCTGGCGCTCTTTTGCGTATTCAAGTGAGTACTCGTAGGCCGCTCGAGCAACACCAAGCGCTTGTGCCCCAACAGCGGGACGTGTGGCTTCAAACGTTGCCATTGCCGGCTGCTTCTGGCCGCTGCTTCCAGATTCGCGTGCGCGAGCGAGTTTCTCGTCGAGCTTTTCCTTGCCGCCGAGCAAGCAACGACCCGGAACGCGCACATCGTCGAGAACAACTTCAGAGGTGTGCGAGGCCTTGATGCCGTGCTTCTTGTACTTCTGTCCCATCGACAAACCCTTGGTGCCGGGAGGAACAACGAACGATGCCTGACCACGACCCTTGAGTTCGGGATCAACCGCAGCAACAACGACGTGAATGTCGGCAATGCCACCGTTGGTGATCCATGCCTTGGTGCCGTTAAGCACCCACTCGTCAGTCTTTTCGTCGTACACCGCACGCGTGCGCAATGACGAAACATCGGAACCAGCGTCGGGTTCGCTCACACAGAACGCACCGAGCTGCACCTTGTCGGCAGTGCCGTAACACTGCGGCACCCATTCCATGACCTGTTCGGGCGTGCCGTTGCCACTGATACCTGCGGCGGCAAGACCAGAACCGAAGATGGAAAGACCGATACCGGCATCGCCCCAGAACAATTCTTCGATTGCGAGAACAATTGAAAGACCGGTGGGATCGCCGAGGTTTGCGGCCATGAACTCCCAGCCGTACAAACCGATGTTGGCGGCTTCTTGCACAATCGGCCACGGAAATTCTTCGCGCTCGTCCCACTCTTCAGCGGCGGGACGAATCACATCGGCAGCAAAGGTGTGGACCCAGTCGACGAGCGTCTGCTGGTCCTCGTTGAGATCAAGGCTGTAATCGGACATTGGCGTTCCTCTCGGGGGACCCGGTTGCATCCGGGGACGACGCGTGCGTCCGCAAAGTTACCCTGCGGTAACCGCCGATGCCGACTTGGGGCGACCAGGCAGAAGTGTGAGGGCGAAAGCAGCCAACGCCGCACCCACCGCATACGGCCAACCCATGCCTGCCCATTGAAAGAGCGCCCCTGCGGCAAGGGGCCCGACAACTCGTCCGGCGCCTCCCGCCGATTGCTGCCAGCCCAGCCAGACGCCCGTGTCGCTCCCAGCCCGACCTGCCACTGCCGAGGAAAGGGTAGGAGTCAGTAGCCCCTGCCCGACCGTGAGCAGCATCAGAGCGACGACCAGACCCGCCCAACCAAGATCAAAGGCAAGAACGAATAGCCCGAAACAGTTCGAGATCAAACCGAAGCGAAGAGTTCGGGTCTCGCCCAGTCGACGCGTCACTGGACCGACGAGACCACCTTGCACACCAACGAGCACGACGCCGATACCTGCGAACACGGCTGCCGTTCCCGACAGCCCTAGTCCGTAGCGATTGCTCGCCAATAATGAAAATGTCGCTTCGAAACCACTAAAGGCGACAATGCCGACAAACGCAATGACGATCAGGCGAATGATTTCTGCGCGACGGGCTGGAGAGGTGTGATCGGCATGAGCGTGATGAAACACGCCGTGAGCTGGTTCAACAATCCCTGGTCCGTCGAGTGCGGGGGCCGCTGCAATGTTTTCTGCATCAGCGTCCGCTGCAGCAGTTTCCGCCTCGCGCGCAGCAACGACATCCGGTCGCGCGAGGGGATGTCCCGCTACTCCGTGCGTGGTTTCAGGAAGTCGCTTCAGCGCAATAAGCGCATTGGTCGCCGCAATCGCTGCCGCCACAAAGAACGGCGCTTTCGGATCAACGAGGGCGGCAAGGCTGCCGATGATGGGACCGGC
>WLGJ01000138.1 GCA_009703275.1 Actinomycetota bacterium | reverse complement strand
GGACGCTGGACGGGAGGGGCCGGGGGAAGGACGTGGGCGGTCATGCTCAGGCCTCCTCGTCGAGCAACGGCTCGGGAGAACGAACAACGGCGAGGTCACCGAAGTTTCCGGTTGGGGGTGGGGATGGGCAGGCCCATTCGAGGGTCTGACCGGTGCCCCACGCGTCATCGCCAGCCTCAGGGGCACCCTTTCGGGCGCCGCTCGCAAGACCAAGGATCACGAGAAGGCAACCGATGGCGAAGAGGGCAGAACCAATCACAGAGATGACGACAAGCGTGTCCTGAGCGCCCGAGAGTCCGCTGAATCGTGTGGAGAAACCAACCACAGACAGCGAGACGCCACCGAGAATTCCGCCGCCGAGCAAGACGAGAACGTTGAGCTTGCCAATGCCATCGGCCAGTTGGCCGCCGGTCATCTTCGGGCCCCAGTAGCCGATACCTGCAGCACCGGCGGCGAGCGCAGCGCCGAGCACAAGGATCGCTTGACCGTTGGCAAAGAAGTTCGTAGCGCGCAGTTCAAGAGGCGTGATGGCAAGCAGTGCGCCGGCGAACACGCCAAGGAGCGTGAGCACGATCGACACCACGGCGAGTCCAAGGGGGCTTTTCAGCGACGGCTTGCCGTCCTTGAAGGCAGCGGCGATGCCGCCGAGGAGGAGCAAAAGCGGAAGCAGAGCAAGGACGCCCATGGCCTGCCAGACAAGATCCTCGGAGAACGAGGGGTAGATGGCTGCCTGGGCCCAAGCACCAACGCTGAGCACACCAAAGGCGCCGATTGCCGTCAGTAGGAGATTTCGCTTTCCAAGTCGGGCACCGGTGAGGGTGGCAACGACGTCAGCGACAATGCCCAAACCGGGGATGAGGAAGGCGTAGATCTGCGGTTGGTGAGTGATCCACGACACCTGAGCGAACTGGATTTCGGAGGCACCGAAAACCGTGCTGCCGCCGTAGCGATGGTCAACCCAGATGAGAAGAAGATTGGCGAACAGCACCGGAAGCGTGAGCATCCAGATGGCACCACCGACGAGCATCGAGAAGGTGAACATCGGAACACGGTCAAGCGTCATGCCTGGAGTGCGCAGCGTGATCGCCGTTGTGAGCACACACACTGTGCCAAGAAGCAGCGCAACGATGAGACCACCAAGTGCCAAAAGTGTGAGGCTCACCGACTTCGCACGCACACCACCAAAGCCACCTTCGATGAACGATGCAACAACGAACACGCCGGATGAAAGCAGCCACGTCCACATCGCTGCTGCTGCAGCGCGGGGGAATGCAACTGTGCTCGCACCAACCTGCAACGGGACGATGTAGGTAGCGATCCCAAGGAAAAGCGGCACAATAACCAGCAAAATCAGGCCGATTTTGGAGGTTTGGAGTAACTGCGTACCTGCTGTCTCGCTCAGGAATGAACCTGACCCAACGATGTGCGCTGAAGCAAGAGCTGTTGCGATCCAACCAGCGATTCCGAAAACCAACGCGGCCAACACGTAGAACGTGCCAACGGCCTTGTGATCACCGGATCCGAAGATCGTGAGCGGGCTGGGTACGACGGATGGAGCGACCGAAGTTGCGTCGGTGCCGGTTTCCGGTCGGGTGTCGGTTAGAGCCATGTTCTGTAAGGACCTCGTACGAGCGTGCACACTCGGGCCGGCATGGGCCGGTCTCGACCGAAGGGGGGACCCTCCGGATCAAGGGCGGGACGGATCTCACCCTACACACGCCCGCATGCCTGATTGAAAACCATCGGCCGGATTCTTCCGGGACCGGGGAGAAGGTCCGGGCTCGTGACCTCAGAGACCGGATCGAACCAGTTGATCGAGCGCCATTCCAGCGAAGAGGAGCGTCACCCACGTAATCGAGAACGTGAAGAGGCGCATCGCTCGAGCAGTGGTCGGATCGCGCAGTAATTGCACGGACAAATAGGTGAAGAACCCTCCCAAACCCACGGCAAGTACGCCGTAGATCCAGCCCATTTGACCCACAGGGATGAAGGCAATCGTGAGGGCCCAGACGATGAGGGTGTACACGAGGATCCGGACAGCGGTTTCGTGACGAGAAACCACTGAGGGAAGCATCGGAACATCGGCAGCGGAGTAATCCTCTTCGTACCGAATGGCCAGTGCCCAGAAGTGGGGCGGGGTCCAGAAGAAGATGATGGCAAAGAGCAAAATCGGGGCCCAGGCAAGGGAATCGGTGACTGCCGACCATCCGATAAGCACCGGAGCAGCGCCAGCAGCGCCCCCGATGACGATGTTGCTCGTCGATCTGCGCTTCAGCCACAGCGTGTAGATGAAGACGTAGAAGAGGCAGGCCGCAACGGCGAGGAAAGCGCTGAGGAGGTTCACAAAGGCCCAAAGCCAGACAAAGGCGAGGGCCTCGAGACCGATGGCGAAAATGAGGGCATTCCGGGGCTGAATCAGCCCAGTTACCAAGGGGCGATTACGGGTTCGGCGCATGAGCGCATCGATGTCCCGGTCGACGTACATGTTGATGGCGTTGGCGCCACCAGCCGCGCCGGTTCCACCCACCACGGTTGCCACCATGAGCCACCATGACGGCAGACCACGCTCGGCCACGATCATCGTTGGCACGGTCGTGATGAGCAGAAGCTCAATGATGCGGGGTTTTGTGAGGGCGACGTACCCCCGCAGCCGCGCTGCGAGGGGTGGTTGCGCGACCGATTCCATCGGGGCTGATGCTAGGGCGGCGGATCCAGATGCGAACAATCGCGGCCCGGCTTGGTCGGAATCATTGGTGGTGACCAATGGCGCGGTGGGGAGTTTGCGTTCGCTCCCGTACGATCGGGACCGTGCGTTTGCCACGACTCTCCCCTCGGGCCTATCGCCGCATCACCCTCGTGGCCCTGCTCGCGCAGGTGTTCATCACCATCAGCGGCGCTGCTGTTCGGCTGACTGGTTCGGGTCTCGGATGCTCCGATTGGCCAACCTGCGAAGAAAACCGAATCGTCGCGCCCCTCGAGTACCACGCCATGATCGAGTTCATAAACCGCACAGTCACCGGTTTCGTCTCCGTCGCCGTCATTCTCGCGGTGCTTGGTTCGCTCCTACGCACACCACGTCGTCGCGATCTCACATGGCTTTCACTTGGCCTCGTCGCCGGAGTCATTGGGCAAATCATTCTTGGCGGTCTCACGGTGCTATTCGAACTTCATCCGCCTTTTGTGATCGCACACTTCCTTGTCTCAATGGTGTTGATTTGGAATGCGTTCGTGCTTCATGAGCGTTCGAAGTATGCGCAAGCACCAGCTCTGCCCGTAGTTCCGCGCAACGTGCGCGTTCTCAGCCGAATCATTGTCATCGTTGCTGCATTCACGTTGTTTACGGGAACAATCGTGACTGGCACCGGCCCTCACGGTGGCGACGAAACGGTTCCCCGACTTTCCTTCGATATCGGGAGTGTTGCCCGATTGCATAGCGTCACCGTTTGGATTTTTCTTGCACTCACCATCGCAGCACTATTTGCACTCCATAGATCTGGCGCGCCAGTGAACGTTGATCGGCGTGCGAAATATCTCGTTGCAGCGATCCTTGTGCAAGGGACGATTGGTTACGTTCAGTACTTCAACGGAGTCCCGCCCGCCCTTGTACTTCTTCATGTTTTGGGCAGCGTCATAGTTTGGATTTCTGCTTTGGCGTTTGACCTTTCTCTCGTTGCGCGCCCAGTTGAGTCCGATTCAACTGAATCGCTCTCAACGACGTCATGACGCAACCAACGGCCGCCGATGTTGCACCAGTTGAAATTGGTGAACCGTCGATAGATACAAATCTCGACATTGATCGACCGTGGATCGTCCTCGTGTGGAATGACCCGATCAATCTCATGTCGTACGTGACCTACGTCTTGCAGAAAGTTTTTGGCTACAGCCGAGAGAAGGCGGAGTCGCTGATGCTTGACGTTCATGAAAAAGGTCGCGCTGTCGTTTCGAATGGTTCGAAAGAAAAAGCAGAGCTTGATGTTTTCCGTCTGCACGAACATGGTCTCTGGGCCACGATGCAGCAGGACTGACATGGCCTTCGGATTCAAGCGCACAATTCAACGCAAAGGGCCAGACCGATTCATCATCAATCTGCGCGACGACTTACGCGAAGTCATCGCCGCCGTATGCGAGGACGTTCTTGGTGCGCTCGACAATGAAGATGCTCCCAATCGAGACCCAATGCTTCGCCGTGTCTTCCCCGTTGCGCATACGTCTGACGAATCGGTGAACGAGGCCTATCGAGACCTTGTTCAGAGCGACCTGCTGCGAACCCGACGCGAAGCACTTGAGAGGGTGTCGGCCACTGCAAACGACGCCGAGCTCGATCGGGCGACTCTCGAGACCTGGATGATCGGGCTCAATACGGTCAGGCTCGTTCTCGGCACTCGCCTTGATGTGAGTGAGGACGGGTTCCCTCAACTGGAACCCGATGACCCGGAACTCCCTGCATGGGCCCTCTATGAGTTCCTCGGAGTGTTCGTGGGCATGGTCGTCGACGCTCTCGCTCGCACCTCCTGAGAGGGGCTGGTCCCAGCATTGGGGGCCACGCTGAGGGTGCTGCTATGGTCTGCAGGCCCTAGCGGCACAAGAGCCCCCATCGTCCAGCGGCCTAGGACGCCTGCCTTTCACGCAGGTAACACGGGTTCGAATCCCGTTGGGGGTGCGCAGCAGTTTCTGGTCCCGTGGTGCAGTTTGG
>WLGJ01000137.1 GCA_009703275.1 Actinomycetota bacterium | reverse complement strand
GGCCTGACTGACTCCGAATACGAAGACATCCGCAAGATCCTTAACCGCGACCCCAACCACCTTGAGTTGGCGATGTTTGCGGTGATGTGGTCCGAGCACTGCTCGTACAAGTCATCTCGCGTGCATCTCAAGCGTCTTCCCACCGAAGCGCCGTGGGTACTCGTTGGTCCCGGCGAAAATGCCGGCGTTGTCGATGTTGGCGATGGCATTGCTGCCGCGATCCGCATCGAATCGCATAATCACCCCTCCGCGATTGAGCCCTACCAGGGTGCAGCCACAGGCGTCGGCGGCATTTTGCGCGACATCTTCACGATGGGCGCACGTCCGATTGCGCTGATGGATCCGCTTCGCTTTGGTCCGCTCGACGACCCTCGCAGTCGCTGGATTGCCGAAGGCGTCATCAGCGGCGTTTCCGGTTACGGCAACTCGGTGGGCGTACCCACCATCGGCGGCGAAACCGTGTTCGATGCCACCTACACCGGCAACCCACTGGTGAACGTGCTGTGCCTCGGGGTTCTTCCCACCGAGCGACTCGTGCTCGGTCAGGCCACCGGCGTCGGCAATCTCGCGGTTTTGCTGGGTTCCAGCACCGGTCGTGACGGCATCGGCGGCGTCAGCGTTCTCGCTTCTGCCGGTTTCTCCGATGAAGAAACCGATGCTGAAAAGCGCCCTTCGGTGCAGGTTGGCGACCCTTACGAGGAAAAGCGCCTCATCGAGGCTTGCCTCGAACTTCTCGATGCCGGTCTCGTTGTCGGAATCCAAGATCTCGGTGGCGCAGGTCTTGCGTGTGCCACAAGCGAAACCGCTAGCCGCGGTGGCATGGGTATGGATGTTGATGTCAACGCCATTCCTCGCCGCGAAGCAGGCATGGAACCGTTCGAGGTCATGACTTCGGAAAGCCAAGAACGAATGCTCGCCATTGTCGAGCCCGCCGACCTCGATCAGGTGCTCGAAATTTGTGCGCGCTGGGAAGTTCGTTCTTCCGTTATCGGCATTGTCACTGATGGTCCCGCCACCGGACATCCCGAAGGCGGTCGCCTCCGCATTCGTGACGGTTTCGATGGCGAAGTCCTTTGCGACATTCCGGCTGCATCACTGCACGAAGATGCGCCGCTCTACAACCGCCCGATGACTGCGCCGGCAATCTTTGATGCTGCGACTCGCACGATGGGCACGGAACCCGCGCCCGCGTCGGTCGATACCGGTGCCGAATTGCTTGAACTCCTTGCCGATGCGCGCTGGGTGTTCTCGCAGTACGACCACCAGTTATTCCTCAACACGGTGGAAGGTCCAGGCGGCGACGCAGCTGTGCTTCGTTTGAAGCACCCCACCTCCGGTGTTGACACCGGACGCGGCATTGCTCTCACTACCGACGGCAATCATCGCTGGTGTGCGGTTGATCCCCGCCAGGGCACCGCACTCACGGTCGCTGAATCGCTGTTGAATCTCGCGTGCGTTGGCGCTCGCCCGCTTGCGGTCGTGAATTGTTTGAACTTTGGCAACCCTGAACATCCCGAAGTGATGTGGCAGTTGTCCGAAGCAATCGACGGAATGTCCGAGGCCTGCGTGGCCTTCGATACGCCAGTCATCGGCGGAAACGTCAGTCTTTATAACGAATCTCAGGGCACCGACATCGACCCAACTCCGGTTGTGGGAATGCTCGGCGTGATCGATTCACTCGATCGTCGCCCGCCTGGTGTTGGTCTTGTTGAGCAAGGTCGTCTCATGCTCATCGGTGTCACTCAGCCTGAAGTTTCTGGTTCTCGCTGGGCGCGCGCTCGGGGTCATCGTGGCGGAACCCTTCCGACTCTTGATCCTGCGCATCACCTGAAGGTTGCCGACGTTGTTCGCCAATTGGTGATCGGTGATGTCGTTGCGGGTATTCACGATGTTTCTGGTGGCGGCCTTGGTGTTGCGCTTGCCGAGATGGCAGCAAAGTCTGGCATTGGTGTTACAGCCGCTCGCGTTGCGAATGCCGCTGAACTTTTTGCTGAGGGCCCGTCACGTGTTGTGGTCTGCGTCGATCCTGAATCGATGGGACTTGTTGAAAACATCTGCGAACAAGCCGGTGTTCCAGTTTCACGCATCGGCGTTGCTGGCGGCGATCGCTTCAGCGTGAAGGGGCTTGTCGATCTTCCGCTTTCCGAAGTTGTCGATGCTTGGACAAATCACATTCCGTCTGCTCTTGGTGCCGGAACGGCGCAGGACTGACTCATGGAAACCGATTGCGTGAACCCTGATGACGACACACCGAAAGAAGCGTGTGGCGTCTTCGGTGTGTATGCACCGGGTCAAGCGGTTTCGCATCTCACGTATTTAGGTTTGTACGCGTTGCAGCATCGCGGACAGGAAGCTGCCGGCATGGCCGTCAGTGATGGTTCCACGGTCACAGTTGTAAAAGACACCGGATTGGTGTCGAACGCGTTCGACGATCGAACGCTTGCTGCACTCACCGGTCATCTTGCAATCGGACACACTCGCTATTCCACGACCGGTTCAAGTGTGTGGCACAACGCGCAGCCGGTGTACCGCGATGTTGGTGCGCACACCGTTGCAATCGCGCATAACGGCAACCTTGTAAATACTGCTGAGCTCGCCGATGAACTCGGCATGCTCCCGGGAACCGTGAGCTCTGACAGCGATGTCATGGCCGAACTCCTCGCCTCAGAACTCGCGAAGAACCCCGATGAAAGCTCCGACCATCGTGCACTTGAACGCGCGATGCAGGCGATCCTTCCTCGTCTAAAGGGCGCGTTCTCTGTTGTGGCCATGGACGAAGGCCACGTCATTGGTGTGCGCGACCCCAACGGGTTCCGTCCGCTTTGTCTTGGCAAGCTCGATAACGGATGGGTGCTCGCATCTGAAAGCCCTGCACTCGATGTTGTCGGTGCGCACTTGGTTCGTGAACTTGAACCGGGCGAAATGATTGTCATCGACGCCACTGGCTATCGCGCCGTGCGCGTGTTTGAACCAGCGGCTGTCGATCCAAAGCTCTGCTTGTTCGAGTTCGTCTACTTCGCTCGACCCGACACGCGTCTTTACGGTCAAAGCGTTCATCAGGCACGCGTTCGTATGGGCGAGCAACTCGCCGAACAAGCCCCAGTCGAAGCTGACTTGGTTATGGGTGTTCCCGAGTCCGGCATTCCTGCGGCTGAGGGGTACGCACGCAAGTCAGGGATTCCATTTGGTCAAGGCCTGGTGAAGAACCGTTACATCGGCCGCACGTTCATCGCTCCGAATCAAGAAATGCGTGCCCTCGGTGTGCGCATGAAACTGAATCCGTTGCGCGACAACATCGCTGGTCGACGACTCGTCGTGGTAGACGACTCCATCGTTCGTGGCACGACAACTCGCGCCATGGTGTCGATGCTGCGTGAAGCAGGTGCGGCTGAAGTCCATATGCGAGTTTCGTCGCCGCCCTACAAGTGGCCATGTTTCTACGGCATGGATACCGGCACTCGCGGAGAACTTCTCGCGGCAAACATGAGCGTCGACGAAATCCGTGAATATCTCAATGTCGATTCACTTTCGTATCTCACGCTTGATCGATTGGTGTCAGCCACAGGCGCTGTCGGCGCAGGATTCTGCGACGCGTGCTTGACCGGCAACTATCCCGTCGAGATTCCTGTCGAACTTGGCAAGCACATTCTCGAACTTCCATCGGAAGCATCAAAGAACACGACAGGTCTTGCCGACACGCTCGAGGTTGCGCCCACGCTTCCGGCACAAGAAGCACTTTCCTTCACCTCATCGGAAGAGAACGATGGCTGACGACGTAACCCAAGGCGAGACCTACGCCGGTGCTGGTGTCAGCATCGACGCCGGCGAAGAAGCAGTCGACCGCATTAAGTCGCATGTTCGCTCAACGTTCCGACCTGAAGTCATTGGTGACATTGGCGGCTTCGGCGGACTCTTTGCCCTTGATCTGGCTCGCTACAAGAAGCCCGTACTTGTTTCGTCAACTGACGGTGTCGGCACGAAAGCCCTCGTTGCTCAAGCAACGGGGCGATTCACCACAATCGGTGTCGATCTCGTTGCGATGTGTGTCGACGATCTCGTGTGTCAGGGCGCTGAGCCACTGTTTTTTCTCGACTACATCGCCGTAGGTCGACTCGACCCTGACCACATTGATCAACTCGTTGAAGGTGTGGCTGACGGTTGTCGCCAAGCCGGCTGTGCTCTCGTTGGCGGCGAGATGGCCGAACATCCAGGCGCAATGAAAGCGGGGGAGTTTGATCTCGTCGGCTTTGCGGTGGGAATTGCTGATCGTGATGCGCTCATCACCGGCGCAACGATTGCACCCGGCGATGTTCTCATCGGACTTCCTTCGCAGAATCTTCGATCAAACGGTTTTTCGCTTGCTCGTCGCGTGCTGCTTGAGCGTGCCCAGCTTCCGCTCGATGGTCCGGCCTACGAAGGCGCACATCACTCGCTTGCCGATGAACTGCTTGCCCCCTCGGTGATCTTCTCGCCGGCAATCGCTGCGTTGCAGAAGGCAGTCGACGTCCGCGGTGTCGCTCACATCACCGGTGGTGGCATTCCCGGCAATCTCAATCGTGTGCTCCCGCACGGAACGGCCGCCGAGGTCACATGGGGTACTTGGGACGTTCCACCGATCTTCAATGAAATTCAGCGTTTGGGTTCGGTGGCCGACGATGAAATGGCGCGTGTGTTCAACATGGGCGTCGGCATGATCGTGGTTG
>WLGJ01000136.1 GCA_009703275.1 Actinomycetota bacterium | reverse complement strand
GTTGAATCCTGCGGGTCGTATCGACGAACTGCGCGAGATCATTCGTCATCACAGCCGGCTGTATTACGAGCAGGATTCCCCCGAAATCCCCGACGCCGATTTCGATGCGATCTTTCGAGAACTCGCAGAACTCGAGGATCAACACCCAGACCTGATCACACCCGATTCTCCGACTCAGTCAGTTGGCGGATCGGCAACCATCACGTTTTCGTCGGTGGAACATCGCGTGCCGATGATGAGCCTCGACAATGCATTTACGCCCGATGAAGTGACGGCATGGGGCGGTCGCTTGCAGCGTCGAATCGATGAACTGGGAGCGTCAGCCGAATCAGTTGGGCTCGTCGCCGAACTCAAGATCGATGGCTTGGCAGTCTCAATTCGCTACGAAAATGGGGTACTCGTTCAAGCGGCGACCCGCGGCGATGGTCGCGTTGGTGAAGACGTCACTGCGAACGTGAAAACGATTACGGGAATCCCGCATCGATTGCCAAAAGGAAGTCCTGAAGTTCTTGAAGTTCGCGGAGAGGTCTACATGTCGATCTCGGCATTCGAGGAACTCAATGCAGCGCAGATCGAAGCGGGGGAGAAGACTTACGTCAATCCTCGAAATACCGCTGCTGGGTCTCTTCGGCAGAAGGATGCTGCCGTTACAGCGAGCCGCAACCTTTCGTTCTGGAGTTATCAACTTGGCGAAGTTGTCGGCGGACCGGAACTCACCGAACATCACCAGATTTTTGAATTCCTCGGGGGGATGGGATTTCCTGTCAACCCTGAAGTCGTAGTGCTGCACGGCCTCAACGATGTCGACGCGCACCTCATGCACTGGCAGAAGCACCGACATGACCTGGATTACGAAATCGATGGGGTCGTGCTCAAGGTTGATGCACTCTCGTTGCAAAAAGAGCTTGGCTTTACCTCACGCGCTCCTCGTTGGGCAATCGCCTACAAGTTCCCGCCCGAAGAGCGCACAACAAAACTGATCGATATCCAGGTGTCGATCGGGCGAACGGGGCGGGCAACACCGTTTGCGCAGTTGGAACCAGTTTTTGTGGGCGGTTCAACGGTCGAGTTCGCCACGCTCCATAACCAAGATCAAGTTGCGGCGAAAGATGTGCGCCCCGGTGACACCGTCATTGTGCGCAAAGCGGGCGATGTCATCCCTGAGGTCGTTGGTCCGGTTCTCGGGGATCGGCCAAAGGGTCTGCGTAAGTGGAAGTTCCCCACGAACTGTCCCGTCTGTGGACACACACTTGTGCGCCCCGAGGACGAAGCCGTTCATCGTTGTCTCAATCTTTCGTGCCCCGCTCGAGTTGCTGGCGCCATTGAACATTTCGCTTCCCGAGGTGCAATGGATATCGAAGGACTTGGTGAACAGCGCGTGCAGTTGTTCTGCGAACTCGGTCTTCTCTCCGATGTTGCTGATATCTATTCACTTGATCCAGAGCGTCTCAAAGGACTCGACAAGTTCGCTGACGTGTCGGTGCAAAAACTTCTCGACGCGATTGAAGGCTCGAAAACTAAGCCTCTTGCCAACCTTCTTGTTGGTCTCAATATCCGCCATCTGGGCGGAGCCGGTTCCGTCGCACTCGCCGAGCATTTCGGTCATCTCGATCGCATCGAAGCGGCATCAGAAGTTGAGATCGCAGGCGTCGAAGGACTCGGGTCGATTATCGCTGCATCCGTGCACCAGTGGTTCGCTGACCCAACGAACCGAGTGGTCATCGAAAAACTTCGTGCTGCTGGGGTGAATCTGCAGGGCCCTGAAGCTTCTGGACTTCCGCAGACGCTCGAGGGCTTGATCGTTGTGGTGACAGGAACGTTGGACGGCTTCACCCGCGACGAAGCAGAGGCCGCTATCAAAGGGCGAGGCGGGAAATCTCCGGGGAGTGTCTCGAAGAAAACCACTGCGGTGGTCATCGGGGCTGGTCCAGGCGCTTCAAAAGTCACAAAGGCCGAGGAGCTTGGAGTTCCGATTCTTGACGAACCCGGTTTTCTTGAACTCCTCGAAACCGGTACCTTGCCGTCTTCAGTTCGCACTCAGGGGGATTCATGACAATCGAAGCAGTGGTATTTGATTTCGGTGGCGTGTTCACCTCCTCGCCGTTTAGTGGGTTGCACGCGTGGCATATCGAACGCGGTCTCGATCCCGAACTTGGTCTTCGTGCGGTCTTCGGTCCCTACGACCAAGACACCGATCACCCGTGGCATCAACTTGAACGAGGCGAGATTGCACTTGAAGCGGCCGCTGAACAGATCAAGGCAGTCGGCGCCGAGATGGGTCTCGAAATTGACCTCAAGGAAATGTTCGGCGCGCTTGGTGGCGAATCGGGAGCCCGAAGCGATGTTGTTGAAAAGGGCCTGGCGTTGCGTGCAAGCGGATACCGCACCGCATTGATTACGAACAACATCAAGGAATTCTCCGATGGCTGGCGCGCCATGATCCCCGTTGACGAATTGTTTGAGGTCATCGTCGATTCATCGGCGGTTGGTATTCGTAAACCCAACCTCCGAATTTATGAGATGACACTTGAGCAACTTGGGGTTGCCCCGGAGAATGCGGTGTTCCTTGATGATGCCCCCGGAAACATCGTCGCTGCACGCGCAGCGGGGATGCATGCAATCCTCGTTGAAGATGACCACTCCGGCGCGTTTGAGGAACTCGATCGACTTCTCGCTGAACGCTGAAACCGAGTCCGACGCGGTCACGCGCATTGAGTGCGCGCAATTAGTGGTCAGAGATAAGTCGATCAGATGACGGTGAAGCACCAGCTTCTGACGGAACTCACTTTTGGACCGAACGCGGATTGCCAGTACGTGGCCGTCAAACAGTTCTCCCCTGCGGGCAGAGTTTCATAGACCTTGCCTGGTCCAGCTTTGAACGTGACTTGATTGAGCTGTGGAACGGTGTAGGTCTGGTCGAGCGGAAGTGGAATTCCGTTAAGCACGAGTGACGCTTCGTATCCCGGGGCCATATCGATTCCGATGATGTCCTGCTGAAGAATCTTCGCTCCGGGGGTTGGGATGAAGCGTTGGATGCGACCCCCATCGAGTTGGGAGGTGTCGGAGGTACCGAGACGAGCAGCCAGCACGATGCAGACCACCGCGATCGCAAGCAACGCGAGGTAGGCGATGTAGCGAGGCTTGAACCGGCGGTTTGGTGGCGAGGCGGACTCAGTGGTGTCGGCGCCGGAGTTCGTGGTGTCATTCGCAGGATCGGAAGTAGTCACGCAAAGAGTCTGCCCGCTCGTGGCTCGCGTGCGGGTCTCGGGTGTGACGATTTTCCGTCACGTTCCTGCTGAGGGTGACCGAAATTGGCAAGGCAGAGAACTAGCCTCGCCCCGTGTCCAACGCCCGTGCTGCCGACCGCATCGGTCAGGTGCTCGGGGGGCGCTACCGGTTGCTGGCCCCCATCGGCACCGGGGCCTCCGCGACTGTCTACCTGGCCGATGACGTGGTTCTTCGTCGTCGCGTCGCGGTCAAAGTTCTTCATGATGCACTCGCCAGCGATGTTTCGTTCCTGAAACGTTTCCAAGCAGAAGCTCGCTCAGCAGCCGCACTGAACCACCGTCACATCATGGCGGTGCACGACTGGGGGCAGGGCGAGGTGCCCTATCTCGTCACCGAATTGCTCGATGGTGGTTCCTTGCGGGCGATGCTCGACGCCGGGAATCTTCTAGATCTTGCCCAAGCCAGAAGTGTCGGTGTCGATACTGCTACGGCACTGGACTACGCCCATCGCCGAGGGTTCGTTCATCGCGACATCAAGCCAGCCAACCTCCTCTTCGATGACGAAGGAACCCTTCGTATCGCCGACTTTGGACTGGCTCGCGCACTTGCTGAAGCTGCATGGACAGAACCAGCCGGCGCGGTGTTGGGCACCGCTCGCTATGCCTCACCCGAGCAGGCTCAAGGCGTAGTGCTCGATGGACGCAGTGATGTCTATTCACTTGGTCTCGTAATTATCGAATCAGTCACCGGCCAACTTCCATTTACTGCCGATACAACGCTGGGGACCCTCATGGCGCGCGTTGATCGGAATGTTCCGGTTCCCGATGTGCTCGGACCACTCGTTCCCGCGTTGCGTGCAGCAGGCGTTCCCAACCCTGCAGACCGTCCCGATGCTGCCGAATTCGCGACGATGCTCATGGCCGCTGGCGACCTCGGGCCCGTTGCCCCATTGCGTCTCGCCGGGACGGTTGCGCTTGAGCCTGATCAACTTGAGCCGCGAGAACCCACGACAATTTTCGTTCCTGAACAAGTCATTCTCGGAGGAACATCAGCGGGGGTTGTAGGCGGTCCAACGTTCGCCGATCCAACGATCGCGAATGAACTGTTTCTCGCCGCGCAACCTGCCACTCGAACAATTGATCGCCCTGAGAGCGCCGCGGTTGCGAATGCAGCGCGTTCGGGCAAAGGGCCACGTCGACGGCTATCGGCAAAATCGATCGCCGCTCTCATCGCATTGCTTGTTGTCGTCGGGGGCGCGGCGGCGTTCTTTCTCCTTCGTACACCAACTCACACTCTCGCTGATTACGCGTCGATGTCTGCACCGGTGGCGCGCGCCGAACTTGAATCGAAGGGATTCAACGTTGTCGAAGATGGCACCTATTCGGAAACCATCGAGATCAATACAGTTATTTCTCAGGATCCAGTTGCGGGCACATCGCTTGCCGAAGGCAAGACCGTCACTCTTACGGTGTCGCTAGGTCCGCCGCCGGTT
>WLGJ01000135.1 GCA_009703275.1 Actinomycetota bacterium | reverse complement strand
TCGTCAGTTTCGAGTTTCAGCAACGAGCGCGGCGATGTCGCTCATGATGTGTCCGAGTTCGAAGTCTTTGGGTGTGTAGACCCGAGCGACTCCGGCCGCAAGCAATTTGGGGCGGTCATCTTCAGGGATGATGCCGCCGACAATGACGGGACAGGTCACGCCCTCGGCCCGGAGTCGTTCGACGACATCAGGAACCAGTTGCATGTGGCTTCCGGAAAGAATTGAAAGTCCGACAACATCGACGTCTTCGTCCCGAGCAACTGCAGCAATCTGCGTTGGCGTGAGACGGATGCCTTGATAGATGACTTCCATGCCGGCATCACGCGCTGCGACGGCGATCTGTTCAGCGCCATTGGAGTGACCGTCGAGGCCAGGCTTGCCCACAAGGAACCGTGGAGGACCGCCGGCCATGGTCTTGACTCGTTCAGCAACGGCCCGAAGATCCTCAGGAAGTTTGCCGACGCCTGCAGCGGCAGCAACGCCGGTTGGGGCGCGATATTCGCCGAAGACCTCACGCAATGCGCCAGCCCATTCGCCCGTGGTTCCGCCGGCAA
Source organism: Actinomycetota bacterium (assembly GCA_009703275.1). Taxonomy (GTDB): domain Bacteria; phylum Actinomycetota; class Acidimicrobiia; order Acidimicrobiales; family Acidimicrobilacustridaceae; genus Acidimicrobilacustris. The sequence goes on along the minus strand of WLGJ01000135.1, from coordinate 4,172 downwards.
TTGCCAGTGCGATGGTGGCGCTCATGATGTTTTCATCGGTGAGGGCAACGCGGCGCAGTTCAGCGAGAGCGGCATCGACGGCAGCGCTGTCCCTTGTGCTTCGCCATGCCTCAACCTCGTCAATGGTCTGGGCTTCGACTGCAGGGTCAACGCGCAGGATTGATTCGTCGCCCGAGAGCGGGGAGTCGGCAGCTTCAGTGAACTTGTTGACACCAACGACAACCTGCTCGCCCGTTTCGATGCGACGAACGCGTTCGGTGTTCGACGCAACGAGGCGACCCTTAAGTTCTTCGATCGCGGAGAACGCTCCACCCAACGCGAGAACTTCGTCGAGTTCAGCGCGCGCCGCGGTCACCAATTCATCGGTGAGACCTTCGATGACATGGGAACCATTGAAAATGTCCTCGTATTCAAGGAGGTCGGATTCAAAGGCAAGGACTTGCTGCATGCGAAGTGACCATTGCTGATCCCATGGGCGGGGGAGACCAAGTGCTTCGTTCCATGCGGGGAGCTGGAGCGAACGAGCACGCGCGTCTTTTGAAAGCGTGACTCCGAGCATCTCTAGAACAATCCGCTGGACGTTGTTTTCGGGCTGAGCCTCGGTGAGTCCGAGTGAGTTGACCTGCACGCCGTAGCGGAAGCGTCGTGCCTTCGCATCGGTGACGCCATAACGCTCAAGGCAGATTTCATCCCACATCTTTGTGAAGGCGCGCATCTTGCATACTTCTTCAACAAAACGAATGCCTGAGTTCACGAAGAACGAAATGGATGCAACGACCGCAGGCATGCGATCGGCGGGAATCTGGCCACTGTCGCGTACTGCATCGAGAACATCGATCGCCGTTGCTAGCGAGTACGCAATTTCCTGAACCGGTGTGGCTCCGGCTTCTTGCAGGTGGTAACTGCAGACGTTCATCGGATTCCACGCCGGGATGTTTTCCGAACACCACGCCACCATGTCGACGATGAGTCGACGCGAAGGCTCTGGCGGGAAGATGTACGTGCCTCGCGAGAGGTATTCCTTCACGATGTCGTTCTGGGTTGTGCCGCGTAGTTCGCTTGAAGCAACGCCGTTCTCTGCGGCGTAGGCGACATACAGCGCAAGCAGCCATGCTGCAGTCGCGTTGATCGTCATCGAAGTATTCATCCCGCCAACGGGGATGCCTTCAAGGAGTTCGCGCATATGGCCAAGTTCGGCAACCGGAACGCCGACCTTGCCAACCTCTCCGCGCGAGCGCGGATCATCGGGGTCGTAACCGGTCTGGGTTGGAAGATCGAACGCAATCGACAAGCCGGTCTGACCCTTGGCCAAGTTGGTTCGGTAGAGCTCGTTCGAGGCGCGCGCAGTTGAGTGCCCCGAGTAGGTGCGCATCATCCAGGGACGGTCGGCCGATCGAATCGATTCTCCAGAAGGGGTCGAGCTCATGTCTCCATGGTCGCCCACTGATGGTTGCTTTGTCACGGTGACACCTCTGAAGTGAAGGGGCGAACGGGAATTGCTAAGGCCTTGGCAAGCAGAGACAGGTACTTGGCGCGTGGGATTTCGATCGCCCCGAGGCTGGCCAAGTGTGGGGTGAGCCACTGGACATCAAGGAGGATCACGCCTCGCGAGCGCAAATGCTCCACGAGTCCGACGAGTGCCACCTTGGAGGCATCACGGGAATGATGAAACATCGACTCGCCTGCAAACAGTCCGCCGATATGGATGCCATAGAGGCCACCAACGAGTTCGCCTGTCGATCTGTCGCGAGTCTCTACCGAGTGGGCCCATCCCAATCGGTGAAGTTCGCGATAGGCGGAGTCAATAGCCGATGTAATCCACGCACCATCGCGATCGGGATTGGCACACTCACGAACAACTTCATCAAACGCTGAATCGATTGTGATGTCGTAACGGTCCATCGACTGCCGCAGGGAACGCGACACGCGCAGCGCATCAAGCGGGAGAATTCCGCGCGGGTCTGGTGACCACCACCCAACGGTCGGTCCGTTGTTGAATGGCATTGGAAAGATTCCCGCTCGATACGCGCCAAGCACAGTGCCGGGCTCGAGGTCAGCGCCGATGCCAACGAGACCACTTTCGTCAGCGGTATCGGGCTCGGGAAATTGCCACTGCGAATGCGGTGGCGCGATAGGCAACACGACTAATCGGTCATCGACGATGACGGAGGCTTACTTGCGGTAGTCGTAGAAACCAATGCCCGACTTCCGACCGAGGTGGCCGGCAGTCAGCATGCGACGAAGGCGCGGTGCCGGAGAGAAGTTCGGATCGCGGAATTCGTCATACAGCGCGTCGAGGATGGCAACCGAAGTATCGAGTCCGACAAGGTCAAGGAGTTGCAGCGGTCCCATCGGGAAGTTGCAGCCGCCCTTCATTGCGGTGTCGATCGCATCGCGAGATGCAACGCCGTTCTCAAGCAACTTGACTGCGTTGTTGAGATACGGGAAGAGAAGCGCGTTCACAATGAAGCCGGCGCGGTCGGCAACTTCAACAGGGTCCTTTCCGCAAGCCTGTGCGAATGCGGTGACAGCGGCAATGGTTGCGTCGTCGGCCGTCATCGGGCGAACGATTTCAACAAGACTCATTGCCGGTGCCGGATTGAAGAAGTGAACGCCGCACACCTGGCCCGGACGGTTGGTGGCCATGGCCATCTCGACGACCGGGAGCGTCGAAGTATTCGTGGCGATGATGGCGTCGGCCTTGACGATGCCATCGAGTTCGCGGAAGAGCGCCAATTTCACATCAAGGTCTTCGACAACCGATTCGAGGACGAGATCGCAATCGGCAAGGTCGGAAAGGTCGGCGGTTGCGGTGACGCGTGCTGCGATGGCATCGGCGTCGGCTTGTTCACGGCGGCCCTTCTCAACCTGTCGGGCGAGCGACTTCTGTAAACCAGCGAGCATCGCGTTGGCGCTGTCGATCGAACGGGAGCGCAGGACCACGGTGTGGCCGGTGCTGGCGGCTACTTCGGCGATGCCTGATCCCATAATCCCGGATCCGATGATTCCGATTCGTTCGATTGCCACAGCCATTCCTCTTTCACTGGTCACCGGCCATCCCGGAGAGCGCCAGAGGTTACCGCTGGGTAGGTTTCGGTGCTTAATGCCGACCCTGACGGCCGTAATCGGTGCCCCCACTAGCGTGCTCATCGTGTCGAGCCGCAAAACAGTGATCGTCGAAGGTCAGCGCCGGTTCCCCAAAGCTGTCGAAGAGGAACTCGGCCGCCGGCATGCTCAGGCGTTGGCCGCGTCAAGCGGTCGAGTTCTTGACCTTTCCGATCCCGGGGCTCGGAGCATTCTTCGCGAGGCCATCGACAACGGGGCCGTGTCTGGTGGAAGCCAATGGGACACCGTGGTCTCTGTTGCCGAATTGATTCGCTTTCCCGATCTCACCGCTTCGCTGAATGCAATCGACGCGCTCTTGGCCCCAGGTGGCCGATTGCTCGCCATTGAACCAGTGGTTCGTCCCGGCACGCTTCGCGTGTTCGGTCTTGCGCCCTGGTCAGCAACCCGTTCGGTGCGCGGATTTCATGTTGGTCGCGACATCGCTGCTGCATTGCGTACAACGCCGCTCATGAATGACGATATTGACCGTTTCACTTTGTCGACAGCCGTTGTTCCTCTCCGACACTTTGTGTCGGTGAGTGCCCGTCGTGCCGTCACCGTCCCGGAGGTACATCAATGACCGGACCACTCGCACTTGTTGGCGGAGGAGAATTTTCGGAAGGGTGCACCTTCGACTCGGAACTTCTCGCCGCTGTTGGTGCAACTGAAGTGACGTTGCTTGCCACGGGTTGGGCCTATGAGAACCCGCAGAAGTCTGTTGCCGCTGCGCGCGAATGGTTTGCCAAGCTTGGCGCAACCGTTCGCGAGGTTCCTGTGTATTCGCGCACCGACGCGCTCGATGCCGACAACATCTCTGCTGTCGCAAACGCAAAGTTCTTGTATCTCACCGGTGTCTCGCCGATGCACATCAGATCGGTCTTGAAAGACACCCCGACGTACGACGCGCTTCTTTCCTCATGGCGTGGCGGTGCCGCGCTTGTGGGTAGCGGCGCCGGCGCCGATGTGTTGTGCGACCCAATGGTCGACACGCGCGGCGGAGCGTTCACCGTTGGGCTTGGGCTACTGCCCGGCGTTGCGGTTATTGCGCGCAGTGATGAATGGTCACC
>WLGJ01000134.1 GCA_009703275.1 Actinomycetota bacterium | reverse complement strand
GCTCTCAATCATCACCGAGGGGGCCTTGGCCCGCATCAAGGCCACGCGCCCAGACGACGACACCACGAGCACCGAGAACACCATCGCAGAATTAGCGGAACTCGCACTCGACTTGGCGAATGCCTCATCGGTCGCTTCGCTGCGCGGCTGACCCCGAGATTCAGAGAATCGGGAAGACCTCAGTGAACTCCACTTGGAGTTCACGTTTGGCAATGCGCCATCCCTCGGTCAAGCGCACATACTCGTCGAGATAGCGGATGTTCATGACGTAGTTCTCGCGAGCTTCCGGAGCGCCACCCTCAACCGGACGGACGTGCGTGGCTCGGCAATAGGTCTCGCCAGTCGCAACATCGCCGTTCAGAACGACGTAGTGATTGCTCACCGAATGCATCGTGACCTCATAACGAGACAATCCCTTGATTGCTTCAGAGATTTCGCCACGTCCGAGTCGTTGTCGCACTGGTTCGGGATTGCCGCGCTCGAAGATGCGCAGCACACCGTCGGGAGCAAAGAGCCCTGCGAGTCCTTCGTTATCGATTCGGTCAGCAAAGCGCGCGTAGTCCTCAACGACGGATCGGATTTCGAGTCGGTCAGAGAGTTCTTGCAACTGCTCTGCGTTCATTGCGGAACCTGGAAGGTCCAACCAGGAAGCAGTCCGAGATCGGAACAAAGTTTCGGCGCAAAGATCCACTTGCCGAGGAACTTGTCGGCGGTGGGATCGGTGGCCAACCACGCAACGACTTTGCCCGTTGCTTCGGCAGGCTCACTTCCGTATCCGCTGCTGTATTCATCGTCGGGCTTGGCCGCTTTACGAGCTTCCGTCACAACATTGCCAGGGTCCACGTTGAACGCCTTGATGCCCTGCGCGCGATATTCCGCATTCACACCACCAGCGACGCGACCAAACGCTGCCTTCGATGCGGAATAGAGAATGCCCCAGCCACCTTCTCCGGGAGGCCCAGCGGGATCGAGACGAGCAGAACCCGACACCATGTCGATGATGGTTCCGCCACCGGCGGCGAGCATGTGCGGGATCACCTGCTGAATAAGCAGGATCTGATTCATGAAGTTGCCGGCGAGAAGGTTCGTCATCGACTCAATAGTGAGATCGGTGATGCGATCAAGCGTGCCAACACCGCGGAAGATTGCGTTGTTGAACAGAACGTCGATGCGACCCCATTCAGCCATAACGGTGGAGGGAAGCGCGGTAACCGACGCGACGTCGATGAGATCCATTGGCACGATCAGCGCGCGCTGACCGCGCTCTTCAACTTCTTGTGCGGTGCGTTCGAGGCTTCCGGGAACCGCGAGCGTGGTTTCCTCACGTACGGAGTTGGGCTCGGCCACGCCTTCGCCTTCGCGAACCGTTCGCGCGCTCACAACAACGTCGAAACCGGCTTCGGCAAGCGCAAGCGCTCCGGCTCGACCAATTCCGCGGCTCGCGCCCGTGACAATGGCGACTGGCGAACTACCCATGACCGACTCCCCCGTTCATCCCCTTGTGGGACTCCCGAACCTACCCGACCGGAGTTGCTGACTTGGCCTTGCTCTTTGCGGAAGAACGAACCAGAAGCGGGTCGGCCAATGACAACGCTTTGCCACCGATCGTGAGCGAACGGCCAGCCAAACCCGGATGATCCATATCGACCAGATTCGCCATGATGTCGAGCACAAGTTTCATCGTGAAGTTCGTCGACAAGGCGATGCCCAAAAGGAACTGCAGAAGCTTCGGTCGACCAATCAGCCATGCGAATCGTCGAGCGGTAGCAAAGAACGGGTCGTATTCCTTGCGCAACACGGCCTGATAGGCAGCCCACGCCGTTCCGGGTTCAGTGAGGAAACATTCAGCAGCATGTCGACCAGATTCAAGTGCGTAGTCGATGCCTTCACCATTAAACGGATTCACAAGTCCAGCAGCATCGCCGGCAACAACCCAACCCGGACCACCACGATGCTCAACGTGCATCGGAAGTCGCCATGCCTTTGGCCGAGCAACAAACTCACCAAGGCCCCACGAGTCGCGCACCTGAGCGGTGTACGCCTCGAGCATGGTGTTGAGATTGAGATCAGAGAAATTCTTCATCGTCGACAACGCGCCGACACCAATGTTCACAATGCCGTTACCCGCAGGGAAGACCCATCCATATCCAGGAACGATCGAACCATCGGGACCTTTCACAGTGAGGCACGCCTCCATGTAGCGGTCGTCGGCGCGGGTCGACGGAATGTATCCACGAATCGCCAAACCGAACGGCGAGGATGCAATTCGCGTCGCGCCAACCGCACGCGCGGCCGGTGAACCAGCTCCCGAAGCAATCACTGTGAGTCCAGCGCGCACTTTTTCGCCACGACAGATGACACCAAGCACCCTGTCGCCTTCGATCCACGGTTCAGCTGGCGAGTTCTCACGAAAGTCGGCGCCGGAATCAATTGCGGCCTGCATGACCATTGCATCGAATTCAGCGCGCGGCGCAACTGCACCAACAGGAGGGAACGCTCCGTCGGGCCACAGCACTTCGCGAACTTTGCTTCCGGCTTGCACGCGCAATCCATCGATTCGATGAAACCGTTCGACATCGATTCCCAAACGGCGACATTCTTCGATTGCTCGTGGAGTCAGCCCATCACCGCAGGATTTGTCACGGCCCTGTGTGGCCTTTTCGAACAGCGCCACCGATGCTCCGCCTCGCGCAGCCCACGCCGCGGCCGATGCGCCTGCGGGACCAGCACCGATCACGGCGATGTCTACCTGTTCCATGCCCTAATTGTCTCGCGTCAGCGCTGTCGGGACCCCATCGGGTCAGGACTCTTCGAGACCAAGGAGGGGTTCGGCCACGGACACTGCTTTCGAGGACAGAACCGGGATCACATCGTCGACGTCAGTGATCCTCAGGATGATCTCGCGATGTTGGGGCCGAATGAATCCAGCGTCGCCGGCACTGTCGAGAAACTGCAGCAACGGTTGCCAGAAGCCATCGATGTCGAGCACTCCGACAGGCTTGGCGTGAATACCCAATTGCGACCAGGTCGCTATCTCGGCCAGTTCTTCCAAGGTGCCCAATCCGCCAGGAAGCGCCACAAATGCGTCGGCCTCAGAGGCCATAAGCGCCTTGCGCTCGTGCATGGATCCGACCTCGACCAACTCCGTCAGGCCCGGATGTCCGATCTCGGTGGTGAACAACCCTTTCGGGATCACTCCGAACGCCTCGCCCCCATGCGCCAGGACGGAATCAGCAACAACGCCCATGAGACCCACCGAACCACCGCCGTACACAAGCCGCACGCCAGCCTGCGCCATAAGGCGTCCAAGTTGTGCAGCAGTGGCCTCGTGTCGGGGATCGTTACCAGGCTTGGAGCCGCAATAAACACAAAGAGATCGAAGTGTTGTCACGAGATCAGCCTAAGGGCCGAGCCCGGACGCGAAACGGGCGCCGACTCTGTCGACGCCCGATCTTCAAAGCTCGGGGGGGAGGACTCGAACCCCCAACAAATGGACCAGAACCACCCGTGTTACCAATTACACCACCCCCGAAGGGCGAGGGAACGTTACCGGCTGGAACGGGGGTGGCACCAAACCACACCAGGCAGCCACACCAGGCAGCCGCATCCGGCTAGCGCCAGGCGGCCAATCGGCGGTAGCCGATGATGCGGCCAATCGCGACTGCGCCCGTTTCGCGCACGTAGTCGCTCAGGGTTGTGCTGCCCGAGGTTGGCGACACATGCGCAGACAATCCAACCTCGTCGGCGATATCGGCAACTCGATAGGCGTGATAGGGGTCAGTCACGATCACAACGTTCTGCGCCAATCCGGCTTGGCGCATGATGAACGCCGTTGAGGAAAGCTCTTCATAACTATTGGTACCGGCACCCTCGATCTTGAGAGCTGATTCAGGGATGCCCTTCGAACGCAGATACTCAAAGCTGACGAGACCTTGAGTGACCTTGTCGCCAACCTGCTTGCCCCCAGCCACGATCACCACGGGCGCGACACCCTTTTGGTAGAGATCGGCCGCATGGTCGAGTCGGCCCTTCAGGACGGGCGAGGGCAAACCATTCCACTGCGCTGCACCCATGACGACAATGGCAGATGCTGGCGCGGTGTTGTCCTGGCGCGATGCCCACCACACCTGAGCAAACGAGATGCCGATGTAGAGCACGACGACTGCAAGCAGTCCGAGGGCGATTCGTATCGCCCAGCGCAGTCCGAAGAACATGTCAGCCCTGCAGTCGAACCTTCGCTGATGCGATTCGACGAAGAGTTTCGTCGCGACCGAGAACTTCGAGGGACTCGAACAACGGCGGCCCCACGCTTCGGCCTGTCACCGAAACGCGAACAGGGGCCTGGACTTTGCCTTTTGAGATTTCGTGCTGTTCGGCATAAGAGAACAAGGCCGCTTCGAGCGACGCAGCGTTCCAGTCGCAGTCAGCGAACTGTGCAATCGCGTGATCGAGCACAGCATCGGCAAGTTCGGCGCCTTTCACCATGACTTTTTGCCATGACTCATCGTCAATTACTGGTTCGGGGGCAAAGAGGAAATCGACATAGCCAGGAACTTCTGAAAGCAACTTGACCCGTTCTTGCACGAGTGGAGCCATAACTTCAAAGGTTGCAATGTCGAACCGATCGGTTTCCCAAGGCGTGTCCTCATACAGCCAGCGCGTTGACTTTGAAACAAACTGCGGGATCGAAAGATTGCGGATGTACTCACCGTTGAAGTGTTGAAGTTTCTTGACGTCGAAAAATGCACCCGACTTGTTGACATC
>WLGJ01000133.1 GCA_009703275.1 Actinomycetota bacterium | reverse complement strand
TTTGAACCCACGCGCCGCCAGCCATAAACCCGATGAGGATGAAAACCGCTGCGATCCCAATCCATCGACCCGTGTTGGAGTCCGTTGAGTTTGATGACGCAAGCGCGACATCCCCAACAACGAAAGCCTCAACCGCCGTGGTAACCGTCAATGACTCTGGCTCTGCTTCTCCAACTCCCTGTTCGAGGTTTGCATCGCCAGCACTCTGCGGAATCGGCGTCGAAGCTCCCCCAGCGTTTGTACTCGGGTTGCTAGTCGGCGAACTTGGGGCTGAAATCGACGGAGGTTCGGGCAGCGCGGGAAGTACAGGAGCAAGCGCCGGGAACAATGAACGAGATGGTCCGATGCGTGGTGACGGGTCTAGACCGCAACCGCATCCACCTACGACAAATCTCCAACCCTCGATCGCTCCGTCGTTAAGCCGCTTCGAAAACGGGTTGTTGCTTCCGTACTCCCAATTGCCACCGCCATCGAAAAAATACGCCCAGTAGCCGTAGCCGCCAGAGTTTCGATCGCCGCAACCCGTGGCCGGCAATCCATCGATTGCACACAACAAACCGCTTGATCCGTATCTCGGCGAACCGGTTCCGAGTTCGTTCCCTCGTCGCGCCAAAAGCTGAGAGCCCGTGGTGCCCGCAGGCACGACAAGACATGTCGCCGAGGAACTTCCTCCGACATCAGATGCATCGACAACAAGCACGACTCGAATTTCTCCGTCGCGTATCGGGCCAGAACAACTTGAAGCACTTGCGGTATCAGCAAGACCCACCAGCACGCTCGCAGAAACGACAACACCCAAAAGCACAACCACCGCAGCCTGAAGCGCGCGCACCTGCTGCAAGCGCTTTGTTGCGATCAATGGAAGCTGACGGTTCACGGTGCGGGGCCACTCGCTGGTTGTTGGTGCCGGGTGTGTGGGTGCCGGAAGGGGTGCGAGACCCGACCGGACCACGGACCAAGGCCGCCGACCGAACCGAGCCCCACCTCCCGTAATCCGACGACGGTTTCATGATGGAGCAATTCCCCCCGAGCAGGCAGTCCGGCTCGTGGCCGCCCGAAGAATCTCTCCGGAGGCCACCTACGGTTGCGGGTCAGCGCCGGAATCGGACCGGCTTCCCCTACTGCGGTGGGTCAAGTTGTGCCCCCACCCCACCACACGGGTGGCCCCCCGTCAATCACCATTGAGCGAACTCCCCCGACCGGCGGTTTCGCGAGGTTCGCCCCTATCCTCAAAGCATGACTACCGAACCGACGCTGCCCTCCGGGCTGACAACCGTCGCCGAAGCACTCGGTTCCGCGTTGGGCGAGGTTCGCCTCCGCCTAGGCCGCGAACTGCGCACCCTGATTGCTGGAGACAACCCTCCTGTCCGTGATCTCACGAAGCCCATTGAGGGTGATCCTGGCCTCTTTGGCCCCGACAGCGTCACCTGGCGAGTCCATTCCGACGGTTCAATGCTCATTGCCGGCGTTCGAGCATTGCTCTTGCAAACGATGCATCCGCTCGCAATGGCCGGCGTTGCTGATCACTCTGACTACCGACGCCATCCGCTTGATCGCTTGGCCAACACCAGTCAATTCGTTGCAGCCACCACCTTCGGCACCACTGAACAGGCCGAAGCCGCGTTTGCGCTCGTGACCCGAGTCCATCAACGCGTTGTCGGGACTGCCCCTGACGGTCGCGAGTACTCGGCGAACGATCCTCATCTGCTTTCTTGGGTTCACCACGCTGAAGTCGATTCCTTCTTGCGCACCTACCAGCGTTACGGCGCCACAAAGTTGAGCGCCCATGAAGCCGACCGCTACGTCGATGAAATGGCTGTAATCAATGACAGCCTCGGCGGCGAGTACGCAGCGCATTCAGTTGCCGAACTTGACGAGTGGATGCAAGCAATTCGTCCCGAACTGCAAGCAGGTCAGCAAGCACGCGACGCAGCTCGCTGGCTCATGCTTGCCCCGCTTCCCCTTGCGGCCCGCCCTGCCTATGGCGTGATCGCTCCAGCAGCAGTTGGCTTGCTCCCGACGTGGATGCGTGAGGAACTGAAGCTTCCGCTTGTTCCAGCGCTTGATCCCCTCGTCGTTCAACCGGCTGCACGCGCGCTTATTCGGACCCTCACTTGGGCGATCGAAGGCGCGTTCGAGGCCGACGCCGCCTAATCAGAATCGGCTTCTTCGCGTCTGTTTCGTTAGACGCCGTAACCGCCGTCGATGTCGAGCATCTGACCCGTAATGAAATCGGCTCGATCTGAAGCGAGAAAACACACAGCTTCGGCAATATCGACTGCATCGCCGAACTTACGAAGCGGAATGTTGCGCATCGTGACTTCGAGAGCAGCGTCATCAAGATCACCCGAAGCCATCAGCCGCGCTGCCATCCCGTCGGTGAGCATGCCTGGCCCAACGCAATTCGCTCGAACTCCAAAGCGACCTTCTTCAGCGGCAAGAGCACGCACTACCGCTTCGACTGCGCCTTTTGTACCTGAAGACAATCCGTCGCGAACCGGATAACGACGCGTTGCTGCCGTCGTTACCGCCACGATGCTGCCGCCGACTTTACGAAGATGCTCAAGAGCAGGTTGAACAACATTGAAGAACGCAACTGCTTCACCTTCAATTTGCGCCCGGTACGCCGAAGGTTCGACACGACTCAGGTGGATCTGAGTGACGTGAGGTCCGGCAGCATGAACAAGAGTGTGAATCCCACCAAACTCTGCGGCTGCAGTGGACACAACTGACGCAGCGATTGACTCGTCGACCAAATCGGCGGGTATCGCCACGACTCGAACGTTGAGATCGGAGAGTTGAGCGATAATCGAGTCGGCAGCGTCGCGGTTCGACCGGTAGGTGAAGAGCACATCACTGCCACGTTCGGCCAACATGCGCACGATCGCAGCTCCAATGCCGCCGCTTCCACCTGTCACCACCGCCGCGCCAGTGCGGCCTGCGAAATCGTTCACGAGTGCTCCCCAGTTGAGACGTGCGGGAACACCGTACCTGTCAACACACCTCACTCAACGCGTCACCCACCTCCATGCGACAAACTCACGGCATGAACCAATCTGAGGACGAACCCCTCCGACTTTGTTTCGTCTGTCTTGGAAACATCTGCCGCTCTCCCACCGCCGAAGGCATCATGCGTTCGCTCATCGAAAACGCGGGATTGTCCTCATCCATCGAGGTTCACAGTGCTGGCACTGCAGGGTGGCACCGCGGCGAACTACCCGACGATCGAGCACGTGCTGAGGCTCGTCGCCGCGGAATCGAACTGACATCTAGAGCCAGCGCGTTTCATCCCGGCGATGCGTCGTTTTACGACCTTGTTCTGGCCATGGACGGCATGAATGAACGCGATCTGCGCGATCGGACTGAACCTGCGCTTCATGACCGCATAGTCCTCCTCCGCAGGTTTGACCCCGCACTCACACAAACCGACCCTTGGGACGGTGACGTACCCGACCCGTGGGCAGGCGGTGAGGAAGGATTCATCGAGGTCTACGACCTGATTGAAGCAGCGTGCCGTGGTCTTCTCGTTCACATTCAAGAGAATCAACTGCTTTGAGCTGTCGCCCTCAACCCCTGGGGCCTCAGCCGTAGTATCGACCTCGTGACGGCATCAGCCACAGAGACCGCGAATTCTTCCTCGCCGAGTGTCTCCGAAGACGATCACCAACCACCGATTGATCGCCGTCTTGTCATCATCGTTGCTGCATTGATCGCCATCATCCTTGGATGGCTGCTCTATCGACTCCTGACGTCTAACTGGTTGCCAATTGGCGACTACCGAACGCTTCAGCTGCGCGTCGCCGATGTCGGCGGATCGGAGACGCCCCTCAGCGGCGTCTACTCCAGATACCAGTGGAACCATCCGGGCCCGTTGCTTTTCTACGTCCTCGCACTCCCCTACCGATTAAGCGGCTCCTCACCAATCGGGCTTCTCCTCGGCGCACTTCTCGTCAACCTTGGAGTCATCGCTTCAACGCTTTGGATCGCGGCACGAGCGGGCAGGCGAACTTTCGTGCTAGTCGGCTTCTTTCTCGCGCTGCTCTGCTTCGGAATGAACCCCGCCGGTCTCGCCGATCCATGGAATCCAGAATTCGTCATCCTCGCTGTGTTTGCGACCGCAGTCGCTAGTTGGCGCTGCGTCTTCGGTGATCGAGTTGCCGCAATAGCGCTTGTTCTGCTCGCCTCATTTGCTGTGCAGTGCCACGTCGGTAGCGCACTACCCGTCGCCCTACTCGTTGGTATCGGCGGACTCGCACTTGTCGCCCGATCAGTTCGCGGGACCAACCGCTCTCATGATCGTCGAACAGCACTTATCGCTGCTGTTGTTGCCTTCGTGTGTTGGATTCCCCCGATCATTGAGCAGTTCACACAGTCGCCGGGCAATCTCCGATTGATCTATGGATTTCTGCGCAATCCACCGCTCGAAACAACGGGGCTTGCAACCGGAGTTCAAATTATGTTCCGGTTCCTCTCCATCCCAGGCAACTGGGTTCGGGGCGCGGAACCGTCACTCATCAACTCCGCGATCGACACGTCCGGTTGGGCCATTCCCTGGGCGCTGATCGCATTGTGTGTTGCGAGCTGGTGGGCATGGCGAAAGCACTGGCGAAATGAACTTGCGCTGTGCGGCATTGCTGGTGCGCTGATCATCGCCGGTGCGATTGCGGCTTCGCGCATTGTGGGTGCACCGTCGCCTTACCTCCTGCGCTGGATGTGGGCGATCGCAGCGTTCACATGGCTCGCAATTGCTGCCGTCGCGTTGCGACAGATTGCACTCACTTCGTTGGGACGCCGCCAC
>WLGJ01000132.1 GCA_009703275.1 Actinomycetota bacterium | reverse complement strand
TGAGTGGAATCGTCAAGCGGAAACTCGATGTCGATGTCGAGTGCAGGAACCACAACGCGCTTGGTGGCGATGTCGATCGTGATCTCAACGGTTGGATCGGCTTCAACAGCACGAAGGATTCGGTCGCTCACGTCGGCGGGAAGCACGACGGGAACGAGTCCGTTCTTCGCTGAGTTATTGCGGAAGATGTCGCCGAAGCGAGGAGCGATAACGGCCGCAAATCCGTAATCCATGATCGACCACACGGCGTGTTCACGTGATGAACCCACACCGAAGTTCGCGCCGGCCACAAGGATGTTGGCACCTGCGAACTGGGGAAGGTTCATGACGAATTCCGGATCTTCACGCCATTCAGAGAACAGGCCCTGGCCGAAGCCGGTGCGCTCAACACGCTTGAGCCAATCGCTCGGAATGATCTGATCGGTGTCGACATCGGAACGGTCGAGAGGAAGTGCGGTTCCGGTGATGGTGATAACTGGTTCCATGATGTTCTCAGTTCTCTCAGGCCAGATCGCGGGGATCGGCAAAGGTTCCAGCGATAGCGGTTGCTGCAGCGACGGCAGGTGAAACCAGGTGCGTGCGGCCACCCTTGCCCTGACGTCCTTCGAAGTTGCGGTTCGAGGTGGATGCGGAACGCTCGCCCGGTGACAACTTGTCGGGGTTCATTGCGAGACACATCGAACAACCCGGTTCACGCCAGTCGAATCCGGCGGCAGTGAAGATCTTGTCGAGGCCTTCAGCTTCGGCTTGACCCTTCACCATGAACGAACCAGGAACAACCATGGCGCGCACGCCGGCGGCAACTTGACGACCTTCGGCAACCGCGGCTGCGGCACGAAGATCTTCGATGCGGCTGTTGGTGCACGAACCGATGAACACGGTCTGTACGGGGATGTCCTTGATCGGTGTTCCAGCAGTGAGGCCCATGTACTCGAGCGCACGTGCCGCAGCATCGCGATCAGCCGAATCGGTAAACGATGCGGGGTCGGGCACATTGGCATCGAGCTCGATGACCTGGCCGGGGTTGGTGCCCCACGAAACAAACGGACGAAGTTTCGTTGCATCGATATCGACAACCTTGTCGAACACAGCGCCTTCGTCGGTGGGCAGTGTTTGCCAGTAGGCAACAGCTGCCTCCCAATCGGCACCGGTCGGGGCGTACTTGCGTCCCTTGAGGTACTCGAACGTTGTTTCATCAGGAGCGATGAGGCCGGCCTTTGCGCCAGCTTCGATCGACATGTTGCAGACCGTCATACGGCCTTCCATCGACAGCGAACGAATCGCTTCGCCGCGGTATTCGATGACGGAACCGATGCCGCCACCGGTGCCGATGCGCCCGATGATCGCGAGCACAAGATCCTTGGCAGTGACGCCGTCGGGGAGCGCGCCGTTCACATTGACGGCCATCGTTGAGGCCGGATGCTGGGGGAGTGTCTGGGTTGCCATGACGTGCTCAACCTCGGAGGTACCGATGCCGAAGGCCAGCGCGCCGAACGCACCATGGGTTGCGGTGTGGCTATCGCCGCACACGATGGTCATGCCCGGCATGGTCAGACCTTGTTCTGGCCCAATCACGTGCACGATGCCCTGTCCGGGTGTGCCCATTGCGTGTTCGACGATGCCGAACTCGGAGGTGTTGGCACGCAACACGTCGACCTGCTTGCGCGAGATGGGATCGGCAATCGGCTGATCGATATCTGAGGTCGGAACGTTGTGATCCTCGGTAGCGACGGTGAGTTCGGGGCGACGAACGCCACGACCGTTGATGCGGAGACCATCGAAGGCCTGAGGTGAGGTCACCTCATGGACGAGGTGGAGGTCGATGTAGAGGACATCGGGTTCGCCATCGGCACGATGCACGATGTGATCGTCCCAAAGCTTCTGAGAGAGGGTTCTCGGGGCCATGTGCTGCTCCTGTTCGGGAGATGGACCGGGGCCGACGATGACGTGAGCCCAGGACGGCGCAGCTTGCGTCTCATATAATGGGACGGTAGTCTTGCTCCGTGGGAAACACTGTAGGCGGTGTCGGCGTACTGGACAAGGCGGTTGATGTTCTCGCCGCGCTCGAGGTCCAACCCCGCTCCTTGTCGGAACTTGTGGTCGCTACCGGGCTGCCGCGAGCCACAGCGCATCGACTGGCGACTGCGCTTGAACAGCATGGTCTCGTGCGCCGCGACGATGATGGCCGGTTCATGCTCGGACTCCGGCTCCTGTCACTTGGTCAAGCAGCCGCAGAGACATGGCCACTCGCGACTTCCGCAGCTGTCCCGTTGGCGACGCTTCGAGACGAAACCGGGGAAAGCGTTCAGCTCTTTGTGCGAGACGGCGAAGAACGAGTCTGTATTGCTGCTCTGCAGTCGCTCCATGGGTTGCGAACGATTGTGCCGCTCGGAGCGCGCCTTCCACTCTCAGCAGGTTCGGCAGCACGAGTGCTGATGGATGGTGTTTCGCAACCCGGCGACTGGGTGCAGAGTGTTGGAGAGCGCGAGGCCGGCGTTGCGTCAGTCTCGGCTCCAGTTCGTGATTCCGCAGGCCGTATCGTCGCTGCTGTGAGCGTTTCGGGGCCGATTGAGAGGACCACCAAGCAACCGGGCAAGCGGTACGGTGCCTTTGTGGTCAATGCAGCGCGCCAGATTGAAGTGAACGCCGGTCTTCGAGGCGCAGGCGCATGACCGAACGCCCACTCGCGGCAATTGATATCGGGACGAACTCCTTTCATATGGTTGTCGCTCGAGTGGGCGAAGTTTCTGTTGCGGGCGAGTTCGTGGGGCCAGCATTCGAGGTCATCGCCCGAGAGAAGGAAATGGTGCGCCTGGGTTCTAGCTCGGGCGATATGAAAGAACTTTCGGATGAGGCGATTGATCGTGGCGTTCTTGCGCTGAAGCGATTAGCCAAAATTGCAGCGATTCATGATGCAGATGTCGTGGCGGTCGCAACGAGTGCCGTTCGTGAAGCTGAGAACGCTGATGTCTTTATCGATAGAGCGCGCGACGAAGCCGGCGTTGTTGTTGATGTCATTGCTGGGGTGGAAGAGGCTCGACTCATTCATATAGGTGTGTTGCAAGCGGTCCCTGTCTTTGATCAACGCCTTGTACTCATTGACATTGGTGGAGGTAGCACCGAGATCCTCGTGGGCGAGCAAGGCGAGATGATTGCCGCGGGAAGCTTGAAGCTTGGAGCGATTCGCCTCACTCGGCGCTTTTTCAGGGGCGAGCGACTGCATCCTGGTGCGGTCGAGTCCTGCCGCCGGCACATCCGTTCGGTGCTTGCGCCAATGGTCCGCGAAGTTGAGCGAGTCGGATTTGGTGTGGCTATTGCATCCTCGGGAACTGCCGAAACGGTTGCATCGCTCGTGAATTCTCAGCGAGGAACAGCGTCACTTCGAACGATGAACAACTTCGTTATGACCAGCGAAGAGATCAAGAACGCAGTGAAGTCGCTCGTGGCCGCGAGTTCCGTGGAAGAACGAAGAGCGCTTCCAGGAATGGATCCCAGCCGGGCCGACATCATTCTCGCTGGTGCTCTCATCCTTGAGCAGGCTGTTGAAGAGCTCGGCATCGACGAGATTGTGATTTCCGATAATGCACTTCGTGAAGGTGTCCTGCTCGACGCTTTGTCTCGTCGAGGAGGCGCGACCCTTCACCACTTGCGCGATCTGCGTCGGAGAAGTGTCCTCCATCTCGCCGAATCGATGGATGACGACGTCGATCACTCAATGCGCGCGGCTGGCTTTGCCCTGGACCTCTTTGATGCAACGTCGTTGCTCCACGGGCTTGGCGACGACTCCCGTGAATTGCTCGAAGCAGGGGCTCTCCTCGCCAATGTGGGCTTGTCGATTTCGCACTCCGAGCATCACAAACACAGCTATTACGTGATTCGACATTCAGATCGACTTTCAGGCTTCACAGACCACGAGATCGAACTGATCGCGCAAATCGCGCGCTACCACCGCAAGAGCGCACCGAAGCCAAAGCATCCAGAATTCGCCCGTCTTTGGCCCGAGGATCAGGAGCGGGTCCGAATTCTCGCTGGTCTCCTTCGGGTTGCAATCGCGCTTGATCGCTCACATAAGGGCAGAGTTGAGCGCATAGTTGTTTCCGCAAAGCAAGATGCGGAAGAGGTTGTGATCGCGGTGAAGCAGCGAGACGGGTTTGATGCTGATCTAGAAGTGCAAACGGCAGAAGATCGAAAAGGATTGCTTGAAGACGTGTTGGGCCGACGCGTTCGGTTCAGTAGTTGAGTTTGGTGGATTCCCGACCGGTTGCTTGGTGAATCACTAAGAAATCTCCTCAGCCGCTGAACGGACTCGTTCAACTGAGTCGTGATGCAACGTCTTGGCAAGCAACCATGAGGACGTCGGCGAATCGTTCTGGTCGCGTTGCGCAGATGTCATGGCGGCCACTGACTTCGAAAACGGTCGCGTTGGTGATTGAGTCAGCGAGTTGTTGTTGGCGATGAGGCGGCACAGTTTCATCACGAGTTGTGAGAACGACAGCGGTGGGCACGTTGACGGTGTCGATCCAATTTCGTGCATCGAATGACGCAACGTCATGTCCCGCCTCAAGCATGATCCGTAGATCGTTCTGGCGGGCTTGTTCGCGGGCCCAGATGCCTAACGGCGTCGTGTCGTATTTCGAAATGAGTACTCGTTCAGAAACGCGACGGTTAACCGAAGATGGTGCGACTCGGGTGGCAAAGGAAAGCCCTGTTACAACTCCGCTGAGTGCACGCTCGCCGCGACGATCGCGGAAGCGTGCTGCAGTCGCGCAGAACACAAGTCCTTCGATCATTTTGGGGTGACGTCTCCACAGCAGCTG
>WLGJ01000131.1 GCA_009703275.1 Actinomycetota bacterium | reverse complement strand
GAACTCAAGTACGTCGGATGACTAAGGGCACCCTGCCCTTCAACGATGATCACATCGGGATCTTCGTTGTCGAAGGCTTCGAGAACGGCAGCTTCCAACTCGCCTGTAACAAATTGAGCAGGCACGGCATCAAGCGCCACGCCGTAGCGCGCGCCTTGTATCAACCCTGTCTGGCCGGTGCTCACCATGACCGCACGAATCCCATGATCATTGAGGGCCTTCGTCAGGATTGTTGCTGTTGTTCGCTTTCCAATTGCGCCGTCTGTGCCAAGCACCGCGATCCTTGGGCAGGTCACATCTCGGATGCGACCCGTAAACATTCGTAGGTCTTTCTTTGCTCGAGGCATACGCACATCGGTGATGAGCACACCGGAAGCGTGCGCGGCCGCGACGAACTCTGGATCTTCTGTGAGGAACTCATGGAGCCCGCTCACGACATGGAGGCCGCGGGCAATGGCGTGAAGAATCACGTTGCGCTCTTCATAAGAAAGAAGGCCGCTCGTTGGAGCGAGGCCAACGATGAAGATGCCAGGGTTACCGTGCCCGTGCGCGAGCGCTTCATCAAGATCACCGACGACACGAACGCCGTTCGGAACTCCATCAAGGACCATCCCGGCATCGCGTTCGCGACAGGTGCTGTCGATTACCGAAGCGATTACATAGGTTTCGCTCTGACGGACAAGCCCGTTCGCCGTCTTCCCATCAATCTTTCCGAAGTTTCCTTCGCAATACACAACAGCGACCGGTCGAACAGGAACGTGGCCAATGCCATCTTGAGCCTCGGAGGAGGAAGATGCAGACATGACAATCCCTTCGTAAAGCTTCAAGGAGACGAAGAGAACGTTTCAACGAAGACAACAATCGATTGCCAAAAACGCAGTCCCCACAAGAAGCGGGTTTCTGCCTTGAGGGTACCCGTCCTCTATCGAAAGCGGCGGAATAGTTGACTGTGAAACTGATTCCCGCACCTCAATTGCAACTTCGCCGAGCGTGAAGAGCCTGGGATTGCCCTCAATCAGAGAACTTTGCGGAAAATCTTCGCTTTTCGTTCGGTGTAGGGCGGATAAGCAACTGAGGGATCCATCTTCGTGCCACGCGTCAACACCGGCTTCATGTGCTGAAACAAACGCACACCGGACTTTCCGTGGTAGCCACCCATTCCGCTTTCGCCGATTCCGCCAAACGGAAGGTTCGGATTCGAAAAATGCATAATGGTTCCGTTGACTGTGACACCGCCAGCGGTCGTTCGATTGATGACATCGGCGGCAACTCGCTTCTCTCCGGTAAAGACATAGAGCGCGAGTGGATGCGGGTTCGCATTGATGTGAGCGATCGCTTCGTCGGTTGAACCAACATCAACAATCGGCAGAAGCGGTCCGAAGATCTCTTCTTTCATGATCTGAGAGTTTGGATCGACATCAAGAAGCACAGTTGGAGCGATATAACGCGTTGCCGAGTCGGTCTCGCCCCCAATGGCCGCCGTTCCACCTTCCATCAGTGCCGATACACGGGCGAAGTGATTCGGCGAAACGATCCGTCCGTAGCTCTCACTCTCTTTTGGATCCGAACCAAAGAATTCAGTGATCGCCTTGCCGAGTTCATCCACGAACCCACCGCGCACCGACGCATCAACCATCACGTAATCCGGAGCGATGCAGGTTTGTCCTGCGTTTAACCACTTTCCCCAGGCAACCCGACGCGCAGCGACTCGGAGGTTTGCGGATGCATCCACGATCACAGGGCTCTTCCCGCCGAGTTCAAGCGTCACTGGGGTGAGGTTCTTCACTGCCGCCGCCATAACAATTCGGCCGACAGTTCCATTACCCGTATAGAAGATGTGATCGAAGTGCTGCTCGAGAAGGTCGGTCGTTTCGGGGACGCCACCTTCGACAAGCGCAATCGCCGAGGAATCCAGGTACTTCGGAACCAACTTTGCCAATAGTGCCGAGGTGCTCACCGAGA
The DNA here is from genome assembly GCA_009703275.1 of Actinomycetota bacterium. GTDB lineage: Bacteria > Actinomycetota > Acidimicrobiia > Acidimicrobiales > Acidimicrobilacustridaceae > Acidimicrobilacustris. Next base: position 2,878 of record WLGJ01000131.1, on the reverse strand, counting down.
CCTCAGATGGCTTCATCACTACTGCGTTGCCGGCAGCAATTGCTCCGGCGACTGGAACGAGAAGGAGATGAATCGGATAGTTCCATGGGGCGATGACCAAAACAACGCCGACAGGCTCCGGAATCAAGCGTGACTTCCCCGGCATCGCAACGATTGGAGTGCTAACTCGTTCCGGTTTATTCCACTTTTTTAGGTTCTTGATCATTGACTTCACTTCGCTGGTCACGAATGCAATGTCAGTGATGAACCCTTCAACACGCGGCTTACCCAAATCGACGGCAAGTGCGTCGAGAAACGCCGATTCGTTCTCCTCGAGCATCTTCACCATCTGCTCAAGTTGATGTTTGCGCCACGTCAGCGGTCGTGTGTGTCCACTGTTGTACGTCGTTCGAAGTTCGTCAGCCACAGAAGTCATGGGCGCATTCAAGCACCCATGACTCTCAGTGTCTCGTTACACCCGAGATGCCTTACTTCGCCATGTACTGATTCAGCGCAGCGACGCCAGCTTGAGGGTTCGAAGCATTGATGCCGTCGGCACCTTGCTGGAACAAAGCGAGATATCCAGCCTCGTTCTCACCTTCACCGTTCGGCCAAATCCAGTTCACGTAACCAGCGGCTTTGGTTCGTTGCACGTACTCAGGAGTGAAGACCTGGACGCCTTCATACACCGGCGGAACCTGCAGGATCTTTTCCCACATTGGAATCGGAACATTGGTCAGGACGTATTTCGTAAGCGCATCAAGGCCTGGAGACATGGCGATTTCCGGTGCCAACGAATGGAACTTCTCCACCACCGTGTCATCGAAAGACGTAACGACAACCGACTTGGTCCGATTCATCTGAGCGATTTCTTTCGCCAGCAACTCTGCCGTGATGAACGCATCAGCTCCGCGGCCCTTGATTTCGATGTTGAGTACATAGTCAGGCCAGCGCTCAGCAACCTCACTGAACTTCGGCACAGCGAAATCGTCAGCGGTGTAGCCCGCTGGCGGCGCAACCTTGCCGGTGCGAATTCCACGGAAGATGTACTCGGAATCAGGCTTACCTGTGCAGGTGTTTGAGCACGAGGTTGCATACCAATACCCGTTATCAAGTTGGTGAAGCTGGTCGTAGGTGATGTCGGCAATCTTGAGATCCGATTCAGTGGTGCGCTTGGTGTTGTCATCGTGCTGCACGACAAGAACGCCGTCCTTCGTGCGCTGAATGTCGAGATCAAGAACGTCGACACCAGCTTTCACTGATTCAGCGAACGCATAGACGGTCGAATGTGGCGCAACGTCTTCTGCGCCGGCATGACCCAGAACAACTGGGCGACCGAGAGCAAGGATTCCGTCGACTGTCGAAGCCGGTGACTTCGAAACTGATGTCGTTGTCGTGGATGAACTTGACGAAGATCCGCACGCCGAGAGCAGTAACGCGCTCACCACGAGACCACCTGCAAGAACACCAACGAACTTTTTCGTCCGGTTCATACGATTTCCCCCCTACACCGATTATTGACTTCCGAACAATAGTTGTTCGATCAACCGCACGAGCGTTTAGAGGCGTCGTTTGAGTTCAACAAAGACTTCATTGCCCACGAGTTCAATCAGTTCTTCTGCCAACGACTCGATGACCGGCCGATCGCCCACGTATGCCCGATCACCTTCAGTGCAACACCAGGCCATCGTTGCGCCTTCATCTCCCCAATCGGCCCGAGACCATCGGCGAAGTGTCGCTGTTTCCGTCGTCGCTGAGGTTTCAACCCAATCAACTTTGATCGGCAACTGCCAGCACACTGACGGCTTCCATTCCAACGGCGATTCGCCCGCGTCAACTGCGGCTAGGTGCAGCGCACAACCGGCGCCACCATCAAACCCCGGCCGATTCAAGAAGATGCAGGCGCCGTCAACGACACGGGTATTCGTCGCTTTTTCATTGGCGAACACTCCGCCTTCGACCGCCGCCTCATGGAATTGAAACAACGTCGGGTCGATCATCGCAGCGAGTGCGCTAATCATCCGCGACTCATCTTCGCCATCAAGCTCAGCCCCAACAGAACAACAGCCCTGTTGCAGTTCTTCGGACGGATAGTCGTGAATGCCCAGACAGCCTCGACCCCAAATGCAGCTCCAGTTTGAGGTGAGGAAGTCGGCATCGAAGGTCCAGGTGACCTCGCCATCGACGATTACTGGATTCTTGGGATCTTCAGCGTCGAATGGGACGGGAGTCGACGCTTGAGTCATTGAAGGATCGTAACGCCGCGCAATTCTGTCAAGAGGATTGACAGAACCCTAAGGAGTCAGTAAGAAAGCCACACCACTCGCTGAAAGCGCGTCCGATGACTCTTGAGACCAATCGAACCGATCTCTCCTCCACTCGCTTCGTGGCCGACGACCATGAAGAGCTCACTTCAGGTCAGTGCCGACTTCGCATTGATCATTTCGCTCTGACAACGAACAACATCACCTACGGCGTCTTCGGCGACATGCTGCGGTACTGGGATGTCTTCCCCGCTGGCGAGTCAGGCTGGGGCCGAATCCCCACATGGGGCTTTGCCGATGTTGTCGAGAGCACAAGCGATGAACTCCCTATCGGTGAGCGACTTTTCGGCTTTCTTCCGATGAGTTCGGAAACGATCATCACCCCCGGCAAAGTCGACGAGCGAGGCGTGAGCGATGTTGCTCCGCATCGAGTGGGGCTCGCCGGTGCGTACAACCGATATCAGCGTTGTTCGACAGACCCCGTGTATGACGCACACCGTGAGCCACAGCAAATGGTGCTGTACCCACTGTTCTTCACCAGTTTCGTTATCGATGACTTTCTTCTCGACAACGAAGACTTTGGTGCGACCCAAGCAGTGGTCTCTAGCGCTTCAAGTAAGACCGCAATCGGGTTC
>WLGJ01000130.1 GCA_009703275.1 Actinomycetota bacterium | reverse complement strand
GTTGCGATGCACTCTGACCACAACGGTGAACCGATTTCGTTTGCCAATTGCGATGTTGTGGTTACCCAAACCACGGTGAACCAGCGTCTCGCACCGGCACCGATCGAAAACCGAAGTGCCATCGCTTGGTGGGAGGACGGACGACTGATCCTCGAACTTGGTTGCCAGGGCACGCATCCGATTCGCAACACCGTTTCGGAGATTTACGGGCTTGAACACGATCAGATGCGCGTGATTTGTCCTGATGTTGGCGGTGGTTTCGGAGCGAAAGCTCATGCAGCACCCGAAGCTGTTGTCCTTGGCGAACTTTCGCGTCGCACCGGACGACCCGTGCGTTGGACCGAAACCCGTTCCGAAAACATGACGGGTATGGGCCACGGCCGCGGTCAGATCCAAACTGTCACCTTGGGCGGAACGAAAGACGGCGACCTTCTCGCCTACAAAATCGAAATCCTCCAAGACGCTGGCGGCTACCCGAACATGGGGGCAATCCTTCCGTACGCCACGCGCATCATGGCGACTGGTGTGTACGACATCCCAGCGGTCGAGGTTTCTTCAAAGTCCGTTGCCACCAACACCACCCCAACCGGCGCTTATCGCGGCGCTGGCCGACCAGAAGCAAGCGCCGCACTTGAACGCGCTGTCGACCTCTTCGCCGATGAAGCTGGCCTCGACCCCGCCGAAGTTCGTCGCCGCAACTTTGTGCAACCCGACGCGTTCCCATTCACCACTCCAACGGGAACGATCTACGACAGCGGCAATTACGAAGAATCGCTTAATCGTGCGCTCGCTGCTGCCGGTTACAACGAACTCCTTGAAGAACAGGCCAGTCGGCGTGCTTCAGGTGACCGTCGATTGATGGGTATCGGTATTGCCACCTACGTCGAAATCACCGGCGCTGGTGTTGGGAGTGAATACGGGTCAGTTGAAGTGCTGGCCGATGGAAGCGCTCGAGTCGTCACGGGATCGAACCCCTACGGCCAAGGCCACATCACATCGTGGTCAATGCTCGTTTCGGACCAAACCGGCATTCCCCTCGACCGCATCGAAGTTGTCTACGGCGATACCGATCTCGTACCCACCGGTGAAACCACTGGCGGATCACGCTCACTTCAAATCGCCGGAAGTGCAGTGTTTGATGCAACCGGCAAACTCGTCGAGATTGCCCGACAACGCGCTGCAGATCTTCTCGAAGCCAATCCCGCCGACATCGTTCTCGATACCGATACTGCGCGCTTTCACGTTGCTGGCACTCCCGCAGTGAGCCTTGGCTGGGAAGACATCGGTGCGACATCAAGTGATGAAGCAAACCAGTTGTTCGCTCTTTCCGATTTCACTGCAAGTGGCCCAACCTTTCCGTTTGGAACACACGTCGCCGTCGTTGAGATTGATTCCGATACCGGCAAAGTCGAACTGCGTCGCATGATCGCGTGCGACGACGCTGGCGTCATCCTTAATCCGCTCTTGGTCGATGGCCAGGTACATGGCGGTCTCGCCCAAGGCATTTCGCAGGCACTGTTCGAAGAGGTTCGATACGACGAAGACGGAAATCCGTTGAGCACGACCTTGCTCGATTACCTCATGCCCTCAGCTGCAGAGTTTCCGCTGTTTGAGCGAGTCGAACTCGAAACACCATCGCCCATCAATCCTCTCGGAGCGAAGGGAATCGGCGAATCGGGAACGATCGGATCCACACCAGCGGTTCAAAACGCTGTTGTCGACGCGGTTTCACACCTTGGCATTCGCCATATCGACATGCCGCTCACTCCCGAACGCGTTTGGCGCGCGATCAACGGAATCTGACAAGCACTGACAACACGAGCTGCACGCAAAGGGCAGTTAGTCGACGTTCGTGGCTGCGAGTCGGCGACGCGTCACTTCGTAACAGGCAAGCGCGCCTGCCGCTGAAACGTTGAGTGAGGCCACTTCACCAAGAAGTGGGATACCCGCTACGGCGTCGCAACGCTCGCGCACGAGACGCGAAAGACCTTTACCTTCGGCCCCCATTACGAGGCACACCGGTTCGTCAGCAACCGTGAGGTTGAAGAGATCAGTGTCGCCACCCATGTCGAGGCCGACAACCCAAACACCTGCAGCCCGAAGTTCGCTGATCGCGTTCGGCAGACCGCCAACGAGAGCCATCGGCAAATACTCAACGGCACCAGCCGCTGACTTCGTAACGGTTGGCGTGATGTGCACCGCACGATGCTTCGGAAGCACAACACCGGTAACACCCGCGCATTCAGCGGATCGGAGCAGGGCTCCAAGGTTTCCTGGATCAGTAACACCATCCATTGCCAACAAGAACGGCGGCGCGCCGTTGGCGCTCTTTCGCTTTGCGAGATCAAGAAGATCGTGATCTTCAAGTTCATCAGCACGAGCGACCACACCTTGCGGAGATTCGGTGCGTGCAACGCTGAACAACTTGGTGCGCGTGACTTCACGCACCGGAATCTTCATGTCCTGGGCGAGCTCGATGATGTCCAGCAGCGTGTCGTTGTTTTCCTGCTCTTCGGCCACCATTACTTCGCGCACACGACGACGTCCGGCAAGCAACAACTCGCGCACGGCCTGACGACCTTCGACCTGATCGCCACCGAGTCCACGAGGAATTGCTTGACCGCGTGCAATCGGACGATCGCCTTCGCCACGAGCCCGTCGGGTGCCGCCGGGACGATCGGACTTACGAACTGAAGCGGCAGCATGACGCGCCTGCTTCGCCTCGACAGCCTTCTTGGCCGCCGACGACATGGGCTTCGCGCCTTTCGCTGCTCCCTTGACCGGTGCTGCTGACTTCGGCATGGCACCGCGTTTTGCCGCTGGTGCGCGCTTGGTGCCACCGCGAGGAGCGGCAGCCTTGCGGCTGGACTTCGGGCCGGCAGCTTTTCCGCGCGGACCGCCCTTCGAGGACTTTGGTCCCGCTGACTTCGGACCCTTCGACGACTTTCCGGCGCTGCGACCACCGCGTGCCGGGCTCATCGCTCGACCACCGCAACTGCGAAACACGCAATACCTTCGCCACGACCAATCGCGCCAAGTCCTTCGGCGCGATTTCCTTTCACCGTGACAGGAGCGCCGACTGCGCCTGAAAGTCGCTCACACATTTCGTCGCGACGTGGAGCCAACTTTGGGCGTTCGCACACCACAGCAGCATCGACATTGCCGGGTTCAAAACCTGATTCTCGAACGAGTCGCGCGACCTCACTGAGCAGGCCAATGCTGTCGGCACCCGCCCACTTCGGATCGGTATCGGGAAAGTGCTGCCCGATATCGCCCAGACCGGCTGCGCCAAGCAATGCATCTGCACAGGCGTGGGCCACTACATCAGCATCGCTGTGGCCAACTAACCCGCGTTCTCCGTCGAACACCACGCCACCGAGAACCAGTTTTCGAGCCGGATCATCGGAGAACGCGTGCACGTCGAAACCTTGTCCGACTCGTACCGTCATGCCTTCAACCTACCCGAGGGCATCGAAGAGGATCGCGGCGATGGCTAAATCGTTGGGGCCAGTGATCTTGATGTTGGTTGATTCGCCGTCAATCACAATCACCGTTCCACCAATTGCTTCGACAAGCGCAGCGTCGTCAGTTGCCCCGGCAGAACTGGCGTGGGCATCTCGGAGGATGTCCGCCCTGAAGGCTTGTGGGGTCTGCACTGCTACCAATGTCGACCGGTCAGGCGTTTCCGCCACAACTGATCGGCCGTCTTGATCGTGAGCGATTCGTTTGATCGTGTCGGTCACCGGAATTGCGGGGATCGCAGCATCGGCGCCGGCATGAACCGCAGCCACCACCGCCTGATGAAGTTCACCAGACGCAAGCGGCCGTGCTGCGTCGTGCACAACAATCACAGCAGCGTCCTCGGCGATGACTGCGAGTGCCGCTCGAACAGAGTCGGCTCGCTCGCTTCCGCCGGTTACGGCAACATCGGCCGCACCCGATTCAACGAGTTCAGCGCCTTCACGCTCTTGACCTGGAGCGAGAACAACAACCACGTGATCAGCAGCGGCACGACTCACCGCGAGCGAGTGATCAATCACTCGCTCGTTGCCAAGAAATTCATATTGCTTCGGTGTCACGCCAAACCGACGACCCGACCCGGCTGCAAGCACGATCGTCCACACTGGTCCATCGGTGGGCACCGTGTCCCTGCTCGTCATCGCGCAGACCATTTCGCAACCATGGATCAAGAGGCTAGGCGAGGTAACCGCCATGCATTCGTTCGACGAGGGACCGACGTCACACCCCGCTCTGCACCGCTAGAGTCATGTCGTGACTGATCGCGAACTCCTCAACACCATCGAGTTCTTTAAAGGATTCGACGGCACACCGCTCGACACTGTTGTGGCCGCTTCTGAACAGCGCTCCTTTGCTCGTGGCGGAGTCCTCTTCACCGAAAACGAAGCAGCAACCGAGCTTTTCGTCGTCGTGTCGGGCCGAATTGCTATCGCTAATCGCTCTATCGATGGCCGCGAATCAGTGGTCGCCCTCATGGAACGCGGCGATCTGCTCGGCGAAATGCCGCTGTTCGATGGCCTCGCGCGTTCCGCCGAAGCCCGAGCCCTTGAGCCTTCTGAAGTCATCGCCATTCCGTACGCTCCGCTTCGCGGCATCTACCGCGATCAGCCCGAGTTGCTCTGGAACGTCGTTGAGATGCTCGCCAACCGACTTCGCAACACTGACGAGCAACTCGCCGATTCGGTGTTCCTCGATGTCACTGGCCGCACCGCAAAGCGTCTTCTTGAACTGGCCGGCACCGCTGATGAGTTCTCACTTCCGATCACGCAGGAAGAACTCGCAGGAATGGTTGGCGCATCACGCGAACGCGTCAACAAGGCAATTGCAAGTTTCGTGCGACTCGGCTGGATCGAACAGTCCGAGCGTCGCTATCGCATCACCAACCGCGAACAGCTCGAATTACG